>SKZV01000089.1 GCA_007127165.1 Rhodovibrio sp.
TCTCCAGCCTGTTCGGTCCCGGCGCACTTCGTCCTGTCGCTCGTCAACGACCGGCACCCCCATGCCGTTCCCCTGCCCGGAGGGTCCGGGCAAAGGGAACCTCGCGTGCTACCTCTGAATCGCCGGGCGGATTCGGAAGCGGTGCCGCCTTGGATATGGAGTTGTTCGGCTGCGTTGTGCGTAACCAACTAGCAATCGTTTGGGAAAGGGCCGGAGTCATGGCGACGAAGGGATCGACCGCGAAAGCCCCATCCACCGCGAAGGCTCCTTCGAGAAAATCTACTTCGGAGCCGAAGGGCTCCACTGCGAAGGACTCGAAGTCAAAGGACTCGAAAGCCAAGGCTTCGAGCGCCAAGAGCAGCAGCAAACGCAGCTCCAGCAACGCCTCCGCCATCGGAAGCCGTCCGGTGTGGAGCGGAACGATGCGGCTGGCGCTGGTCTCGGTGCCGGTCAAGCTCTACGCAGCCACCCAGACGGGGGCGCGGGTCGCTTTGCATCAGGTGCACGAGCCTTCGGGCAAGCGCGTGCGCTACCAGAAAGTGGCGCCGGGAATCGGGCCGGTGGATACCGATGAGATCGTGAAGGGCTATGAGATCGAGAAGGGTCAGTACGTCCTAATCGACCCCGAGGAAATCGAAGACCTCAAGATCGAGGCCAAGAAGACCCTCGACCTCGTTCAGTTCGTCTCCCACGGCGAGATCGATCCAATCTGGTTTGAACGGCCGTATTACGTGGTGCCGGACGGCGATCTGGCGGAGGAAGCCTACCGCGTGCTGCGCGATGCCTTGCGCTCGACCAACCGCCTGGGGATCGGCCAGTTCGTCATGCGGGGCCGGGAATACGTGGCTGCCGTCAAGCCGTGCGGCGGCGGCCTTTTGCTGGAAACCATGCGCTTTGCCGACGAGGTGCGAAGCGCCGCTCCGTTCTTCTCCACCGTCGAGGACGAGGAGCCGGACGAGGAATTGCTCGATCTTGCCAAGGAGCTGATCGAGCGCAAGACCGCCCCGTTCGAGCCGGAGCGCTTCGAGGACCACTACGCCAAGGCTCTGCGGGAACTGATCGACGCCCGCGCAAAGAAGCGGAAGCCGGTGCAAATCGGCGAGGACGAGCAGCCGTCGGGCGGCGCGCAGGTGGTGAACCTGGTCGATGCGCTGAAGCGATCGGTGAAGAGCGCCGAGCGCCCGGCGCGCCAACGCTCCGGCTCCGGCGGGGGCTCCGGCAAGAAGTCCGGCACCGCGCAGAAGAAGAAGGAGGGCGGCTAAAATGCCGCGCGCCGCGTCCCAGGGGGATTCGCTGGCAGCCTATCGGGCGAAGCGGCGTTTCGACCGCACGCCCGAGCCGCAGGCGGCGGCGGGGCTTGGCGGCGGCAACCTCTACACCGTCCAGAAGCACGCGGCGCGCAGGCTGCACTTCGACCTGCGCCTGGAATTGGACGGCGTTCTGAAAAGCTGGGCCGTCACGCGCGGTCCGAGCCTCAACCCCGCCGATAAGCGGCTGGCCGTGCGCACCGAGGATCACCCCGTCGCCTACGCCACCTTCGAGGGCCGCATCCCCGAGGGCAATTACGGCGCGGGCTCGGTCCTGCTGTGGGATCGGGGCGAATGGCGGCCGCTGGACGATCCCCGCGCGGGGCTGGAGAAAGGCAGGCTGACCTTCGAATTGCACGGCGAACGGCTGCGCGGGCGGTGGGCGCTGGTGCGCTTGCGCGGCGATAAACAGGAACGCCGGGAAAACTGGCTGCTGGTGAAGGAGAAGGACGAGGAAGCGGAGCGCGAAGCCGACGTCACGGCGGAACACGAAACCAGCATCGCCTCCGGCCGAACAATGGAGGAAATCGCCGCCGCGCCCGAAGCCGTATGGCATGGCGACGAGGATTCGGCGCAGACGGTGAAGCCCTCCAAACCGGCACGCAGCCGCAAGAAAAAGCGCGGCGGGCAAAGCGCGCTGCCGGGGTTCGTCGAACCGGCCCTGCCGACGCTTGTCGACGAGGCGCCGAGCGGCAAGGACTGGTTGTTCGAGGTGAAGTTCGACGGCTATCGCGCGGTCTCCGCCGTCTCGGGCGAGGAGGTCCGCGTCTATTCCCGAAGCGGCTTCGACTGGACCGGGCGCTACCCCACCATCGCCCGCGCGCTGGCGGACCTCGACCTGAACGGCGTCCTGCTCGACGGCGAGGCGGTGGCGTTCGATGCGCAAGGCCGCTCCGACTTCTCCGCGCTGCAACGCACCCTGAAAGGCGGCGGCAGCGCGGGCCTTTCCTATTTCGCCTTCGATCTGCTTGCCAAGGACGGCGAGAGCCTACGCGACCGGACCCTGAAAGACCGCAAGGCCAAGCTTAAGACGCTGCTGGAGGCGACCGGCCGTTCGGGTCCGATCTTCTATTCCGAGCACATCGAGGGCGACAGCTCCGAGATGCTCGAAACCCTGTGCCATTCCGGCTTCGAGGGCATCCTGGCGAAGCGGGCGAACGCGCCCTACCGCTCGGGTCGCGGGCGGAGCTGGCTGAAGGTGAAGTGCGGGCGCGACCAGGAGTTCGTCGTCGTTGGCTGGTCTCCGTCGAACACGAACCGCCCGTTCTCCTCGCTGCTGCTCGCGACGCGCGAGGGGGACCAGTGGCGCTACGCTGGCCGTGTCGGCTCGGGCTTTTCCGCCGATGACCTCGAGCTGTTTTCCGAGCGGCTGCGCAAGCGCGCCCGTAAGACTCCGCCGGTCGCCGGTCCGGTGCCCCCAGACGTGAAACGGAATGCTCAATGGGTCAAACCCGAACTGGTCGTCCAGATCTCCTTTGCGGAGTTCACGGGCGAAGGGCTGCTGCGGCAGGCGCGCTTTCTCGGTCTGCGGGAGGACAAGCCCGCCGAGAGCGTCACGCGCGAGGTGCCGCAATCGTCAAAGGGAGCCGAGACGATGTCCGCCGAACGTGAAGCCGCGCCATCCGAGGAAACAGTTGGCGGGGTCCGCCTGAGCAATCCCGACAAGGTCCTCTACCCGCAGCAGGGCGTCACCAAGCGGGAACTGGCGCTTTACCTGGAGGCGGTGGCGGAGCGAATGCTGCCGCACCTCTCGGACAGGTTGCTCAGTCTGGTGCGCTGTCCGCAGGGGCGCGCGAAGAAGTGCTTTTTCCAGCGGCATGGCGGTGCGGGTCTGTCGGAAGGCTTTCATCGCCAATCCATCGCGAAGAAGAGCGGCGGAGAGGAGGAGTACCTCTATCTCAAGGATGTCACCGGCCTGCTTGCGGCCGCGCAGATGGGCGCGCTGGAATTTCACATCTGGGGCTCGCGGATCGACGAGATCGACCGGCCGGACCGACTGGTCTTCGATCTGGACCCGGACCCGAGCGTGGGGTTTGCGGAGGTGAAAGGGGCGGCGGTGCTCCTGCGCGACGCGCTCGAGGCGCTGGGGCTGAAAAGCTTTCCCCTGCTCA
>SKZV01000340.1 GCA_007127165.1 Rhodovibrio sp.
CAAAAGCACACCGACAAGGAGCGTTACAACGTGCTGGCGCGCGACATGCAGGCGGTCGCCCGGCGCATGATCATCTGCGCCATGCACGTGCATGTCGGGCTGGAGGACGACGAGTTGCGCATGGACCTGATGGGACAGGCGGCCTACTTCCTGCCCCACCTGCTGGCGCTGTCCACCTCATCGCCCTTCTGGCGCGGCGAGAACACCGGCCTGCGCTCCTATCGCCTCGCCGTCTTCGACGAACTGCCCCGCAGCGGACTGCCGGAAATGTTCGACTCCTGGGGCGAATACCAGCGTCACCTGAACTCCATGATCCAGGCGGGCCTGATCGAGGACGGTACCAAGATCTGGTGGGATGTCCGCCCCTCCGCCCGCTTTCCCACGCTGGAAATGCGGATCACCGACGTCTGCCCCAGGCTGGAGGACGCGATCTCGATCACCGCGATCTTCGTCTGCGTTCTGCGCATGCTCTACCGCTTGAAGCGCAACAACCAGCGTTGGCGTCGCTATGCGAACATGCTCGTCCACGAGAACCGTTGGCGCGCGCAGCGGCATGGTTTCGATCAGGGCCTCGTGGATTTCGGGCGGGGCGAGATCGTGCCCTACGCCGAATTGCTGGAGGAACTGATCGACCTGATCCGCCCCGAAGCGGAGGAAACCGGCTGTCTCTCGGAGGTTCTGCACGCCCGCGAAATCCTGCGCCGGGGCACCTCCGCGCATCACCAGCTCGCCGTCTATCACGCCGCGCTGCTCCAGGGGAAAACGTCGCACGAGGCGCTTCAGCGCGTGGTCGACATGCTGGCCGAGGAAACACTGGCCAACCTGCACGACACCCCACCGAGCGGGTATCCCGGCTGAGAGCGGCTTAAAAAACGGCAGCGGCTGCAATATGGAACCGTGCAGCCGCTGCACCGCTAATGTGCCGATCCAGGCTTGCTAAAACGCCCTGAAAGGCTGTTACCATAGTCCCGAAACTCGTGGAGAAAGAGCATGGACGAAAAGACACGCACGGAGATCGAGGCGCAGGCGTTTCGCGACCTGGTGGCGCATCTGCGCCAGCGCACCGACGTACAGAACATCGACCTTATGAATCTGGCGGGTTTCTGCCGCAATTGCCTCTCGAAGTGGTATGCGGCGGCAGCCGAGGAACGCGGCGTCACGATGGATTACGAGGGCGCGCGCGAGATCGTTTACGGAATGCCCTACCAGGAGTGGAAGGCGAAATATCAGACCGAGGCCACCGAAGCCCAGCAGAAGGGCTTCGCCAAGAGCCACGGCGAAGGCGGACACTGATCCGGAGATAAGTCATCCCGCTCTATGAGGGCTCGCGCGTTCCCAGCCAGAGCGGCATGAAGGTTTCCAGCCACTCGGCAAGGCGCGGGTCGTTCTGCAGCGCTTGACGGAAGTGCTCCTCGCGAGGCTGTGCGCCGGGCGCTTCCAGCATGTGCCCGGCTTCCGCGATCCAGGAGGAGAAGATCGGCACTGTCGTTTCCGGGTGAAACTGCAAACCGTAGGCGTGTTCGCCGACGCGGAAGGCCTGGTTGGGAAACGTCTCGCCCTCGGCCAGCAGTTCGCCCTCGCCCGGCACCTCGAAACCCTCCGTATGCCAGTGGTAGACCTGCATCGGTTCGGGGATCACGGCGCGGCCGGCCTCCGTCGGCCGCAGTGGAAAGTAGCCGAGTTCCGACAGTCCTTCGGGATGCGGCCGGACCTCCGCATCGTAGGCGCGCGCCAGCAACTGCGCGCCGAGGCAGAGGCCCAGAAACGGTTTGCCCCGCTCCGTCCAGTCGCGGATGAACGAGATCTCGTCTTGCAGGTACGGCTTTTCGGCCACGTCGTTGACGCTCTGTGGACCGCCGTAGACGACCACCGCCGCGTAGTCCTCGCGCGCCGAGGGCAAGGGGTCGCCTTCCGCCGCGAAGCAGTATTCCAGCGTATAGCCCTTGGCGGCCAACCAGGTGGATACGCGATCCCGCCGCGCCTCCTTCATCTGAATCACAAGCAGTACGCGCTCGCTCATTCCGTCTCCCGGTTACCGTGGATTTGGGTCGGCAAAGGCTGTCATGTGCCAGCTTGCCTGCTCCGGTTCATATAGGTACGAGCGGCCGACTGGACAGGCCCGGCGCGCAAGGCAGCCGCGCGTCAGGCAGTCCACCCCCTCGGGCCGCAAAACATGGCTCCGGCAGGCAGTGACATCATAGCCGCCCCTATGGCCGCCGCCATGGCCGCCCGCGGTGAAGGCCGATACCGGGCAGGTGGTGAGGCAGGGTTTTTCGGCGCAGCTGTCGCAAGGCGATTCCGCCGCTTGACTCGCCGGGATCTCAAGCCGCCCAGGGAAGGTCAGCGCCCCGCGATACGCATGCCAAAGACCGTACTCGGGATGGATCAGCATTCCCAGCGGCGAGGAGAACACCGGCTCCGCCCGCTTCGCCCAACGCTGGAAAGGGATGTACGGCGGCCCCTGGAACGGAAACAGCGCCCCTGCCCCGTGCGGCACCGCGATCTCCGCAACCACCCGGCGCGTCCAGCGGTCGATCGCGTGCCGCTCGCCATCATGCGCCTCGGGACTCTGCCGGAAGCAGGTCCACATCGCGGCGCCCGCGTTCCCGATCAGGACCACGGTGCCTGCCGCCTGCCCGTCCGCGAGAAGCGGCACGGCGTCTTCCGACGCCGGATGAAAAGCGCCCCGCAGCAACAGCCCGAACCGCCCCGCCGCCCGCTCGAGCCGCTCCAGGTCCAGGCTCACGCCTCACCGCCCTTGCCGGACGACGCCTCGGCGGCTTCCTCGCCCTGACGACTCTGCGGGAGACCGTCCGTAATCTCGTAGTAGCCGCCCTTGTCGGCCACGTAGTAATGCGCGGCCAGTCGAAGATCGTTCGGCTCGTCCATGCTCCCGGCCAGAATCTCGACGCTGCCGCCCTCGTCCGCCTGCCAGAACAGCGCGGAGCCGCAGACGGAACAGAACCCGCGGGCCGCGTGCGCGCTGGCGCGATACCAGCGAAGCTCCGCCGTTCCGCTCACAACAGTCAGCGCCTCTTTCGGCGCGCCGGTCGCGGCAAAGAAATGCCCGCTCTGACGTCGGCACTGACGGCAATGACACGCGTGGACCGGATGCAGCGGCCCTTCGACTTCATACCGCACGGCTCCGCAGAGGCAGCCGCCCGTATAGGTTTTCTCCGTCATGCCACCTGCCTCGTCGATAATCGGCCCTAGGCTATTATCGCGCGAGGGAAAGGGCAAGGGACCGCTCTAAGCGGCCTCGCGGTTCAGCGCCTCCTTGCGCTTGGCCACGAAACCGTCCAGTTCCTCCGCCACGGCGGGATCGAGGGGCGGCTGTTCGTAGGCCGCCAGGAGTTGCTGCCAGATGCCCGTCGCGCGCACCTCGGCCGTCTCGCCCCCGGCTTCGAGCCAGCTTTCG
>SKZV01000195.1 GCA_007127165.1 Rhodovibrio sp.
CGGCACTGATTGCGGTGATGCTTGCCTGCAGGTGTGCCGCGGCCTCCGGCTCGAAGGACTCGATGTCCGTGAGCAGTTGGCGGGCTTCCTCGATGGCGGCCAGAGCAGCATCGGCAGCCTCGTCGTCCAGGCTGACAACCATGTCCATCGTCCAGTACCGGGTATCGTTATAGGCATCCTGGAGCGCGGAGATTCGGTTGAGCCGGTCGAGCGCTTGGCCCTGCTGCACGACCGCCGTCCGGCTGCCGCTAACCTCTAGGACGTTGAAGCCTGCGATACCGCCGACCAACACGGCCATGGCCACCAGCACCGCGGCCACCTTGATCCGCAAGGAAAGGTCTGCAAGTCCACGGAATCCGGAAAGGTTGCCGTGTTCGATCTTGCTCATTGTTGCCTCATGGGATCGCTCGCGCCGGATATGCGATGGTATGACTCGTCAAGAATTTATGGATCATCGAAACCTCACTTTACGCGCAGACCGGTAAGTAATAATCTCATAATTGCTATATTAAACATTACGTATATCGAATATATTGCTGTTCCTAGAAACAAATAACCGCATTCGACGGAAAATATCATCATTTTTGTAGGGGAAAGCTTGCGTAATATATTTCGTGTACATAAAAACAGAAGTGAGGAAGAAATGAGACTTGCTTGGCCGAGGCTCAACAGCCCAACGGCGCTTCGCTGGGTTTTGGCGATACTGGTCTCCACAGCCGGGGCAGCACTGGTCTCCACTGTCGGGGTGGCGGTAGCCGGATCGATTCCGGGGGTCGGCACCGTCTTCACACCACGGGACATGGCGGCATGGGACGAAAGGAATTTTGCGGGCAGAACAGAGTACGAGGTTGTCGAGATGGCTGGGCGCGAGGCTCTTGAAGCGCGCTGCGACAACGCGGGCTCCGCGCTCTATCTCGATCGCGAGGTCGACCTGCGCGAGACGCCGGTCATGGAATGGTCCTGGCAGGTGGAGGGGACGTTCGGTGCGGACATCGACGAGAGCGTCAAGGCGGGTGACGATTTCCCCGCCCGCGTTTACGTCGTGGTGGACGGCGGCTTGATGCGCTGGCGGACGCGAGCGGTTACCTACGTATGGTCCAGCGCGACGGAGAAACTCTCCGACTGGCCCAACCCCTATGCAAGTCAGGCGCGGATGGTTGCCATGCGGTCGGGCCCGCCGGAGCAACCGGGGAAGTGGAAGAACGAGCGGCGCAACGTACGGAAGGATTTCCGCCGCTTCCATGGCCGCGACCTCGATGCGATCGACGGTGTGGCGTTGATGACCGACTGCGACGATCTCGAGTCGACCGCCCGCGCCTGGTACGGGGAAATCCGCTTCGTGCCGGAGTAGCCCGAGGAGCGGCGCCGCTCACCATTCATTTACTGTTGGTGCGATACGATGGCTTCGGCATGGAGGTCCCCGGATGATAAAGCAGTGGAGCGAGCAGCGGCGGCATCAGCGTTACGCGGTGGAGTGGCGCGCACGGCTCATCGTCGGGTCCGGGGGGTACGACATTGCGCGCGACACCGTTGCCTGCGCCGTCCTCAACATCTCCGCGGGCGGCGCCAAGGTTTCGCTGGATCTGTTGCCGCAATGGCTGAGCGCGCGGCTGGACGCTTGCGCCGTCGGTTTGCCGGTATCGCTGGTGTTGACGACGCTTGCCCCTCTGGCGGGAAAGATTGCGTGGCGGCGTGACCGGGACATCGGGATTCGCTTTGACTCCGCCTTCCACGTGGCGCTCCATATGCGCCCGCTCACCGAAGCGGCGGAGATGGAACGGAAGCCGGCGCGAGTCACCTACACCAGCCTTTGGTTCGTGAGGCGATTCAGATATCAAGCCGAAGTGGCTTGAGATCATCGCGCTCTAGAGCATTTTCCGGCGAAGTGGACACCGGTTCGCCGCTAGAAAATGCGCAAAAACCAGAATCTAGAGCGCCGTTCCGATTCAATCGGAACGAAATGCGCTCTAGCCAGCCAGATGGACCACGACCACGCCGCCAATGATCATGGCGATTCCAGCCGCCTTTACGACGCTGAACGCCTCACCGAAGAAAAACGTGCCGACAAAGGCGACGCCGACCACGCCGAGCCCGGCCCAGATCGCGTAGACCATCCCCACCGGCAGGACCCGCAGCGTCTGCGCCAGCAGGATAAACGCTAGGCCATAGCCCGCGATGACCACGGCGGAGGGCGTGAGCCGGGTGAGGCCGTCCGAAGCCTTCAGCGCGGAGGTGGCGATAACCTCACTGAAGATCGCCACCGTGAGAGTGACATAGGCGAGCAGCGTTGCGGTCATTCCGGCGCACTCCCGCCGAGGCGCGTCAAGGCCTCCAGCTTGCGCAACACCCGTGCGCGTTCTTCCGGTTCAAGGACGGGGAGGCCGAAAACGTCGTTCATCCATAGCCCATCGGCGGCGAGGCGGACCACATGCGCGAGCTCCGGATCGATCCCGTCGTTCGCGCTGGCGGCCGCCCACTCCCGCATGTGTTTGTGGAGACGGCGCAGCAAGGCCGGTTCGTTCAGGCAGGCCGCGAGAATCGCCATTTCCAGGCGCGATTGGGTGCCGGACTCGTCGCGCTCCGCCAACATGCAGGCCTTGAGGTACCCACGAACCCAACTTCCGGGGGTGTCGTCGGAGGCGCGATACGCCGCGACCTGAGAGTCCGTAACGTCCACGAGCTGGTCGAGCATCGCGCCAATCAAGGCGTCCTTGGTCGCGTAGTGGTAGATCAACCCGCCCTTGCTGAGCCCGGCTTCCGTGGCCACCGCGTCCAGCGTCAACCCCGGTACCCCGTCGCGCAGGATCACACGCGCCGCAGCTTGCAGTAGCTCCTGCTTCGTGTCTTTGCGGGGTGCCCTTGGGCGCGCGGGAGCTGGTTTGTCATCGTTCATGCCAGAAAACTATACCGGCCAGTCGGTATAGTCAAATCCTTCTGAAAACCTCTGGCGGTGATCGGCGCAGCCGCAACCCGTTTCAGGGGCCCCACCACATTTCAGGGGTTTGACAACAAGGGCCATCGCGCGATCTTGTTGCTACACTGACCTTTGAGTCCACGGGACAAGGAAGCCGCAGATGCCCCGCGATTTTCGTTTTGCCCTGATCACTGGCGCGTCCAGTGGGATCGGCGCCGCATTCGCCCGCGCCCTACCCGAATCAACCGATCTGCTGCTGTCCGGGCGCAATTCCGAGCGCCTCGACGCGATCTGCGAAGAGCTACGCGTGGGCGGGCGGGTCGTTGAACCACTGGCGGCGGATCTGCAGGACCCTGCCGACCGGCGCAGGCTGATCGGCCGTGCGGAGACGCTGGAAATCGACCTGTTGGTGAACAATGCCGGGGTGGGACAGTTCGGCGCGGTGCTCGACAATGACCCGGCGGGGGAGGTGGCGACCGTCGAAGTGAACTGTACCGCTCCCGTCGAACTCTGCGTCAGCCTTCTCCCCGGAATGATCGACCGCGCCCGCTACCAGGGCGGCAAGGCAGGGCTTATCAACGTGTCTTCCACCTTTGCAGTACAACCGGTGCCCTACATCGCCACCTACAGCGCCAGTAAGGCCTTCCTTCTAAGCTGGACCGAGAGCCTGGCGGAAGAACTGCGGCACAAGCCGATCGAGGTGCTCGCACTCTGCCCCGGCGCGACCCGCACCGGCAGTGCCGAGCGCGCGGGCCTTCGCGGAGAGGTCCCCTGGGCGGTCGAGCCGGAGAAGGTGGCGCGGGAAGGCCTCCGCGCGCTGGGCCGCTGCTCCGTACACGTCGTTGGTGGAGCCAGCCGCGCGGCGCTCGCCCCCTACTTCCTGCCCCGGCGGATCGCGGCGGGCGGCCTGCGCGCGATCATGGGCTTTGCGAGCAAGACCGCCAAGCGGAGTTAAGGCAGGCTCGGCCGCTTGTCCCACCAGGGGTGCGCCGCTTCCAGTTGTGCGGCAAGGCGGAACAACCGGTCCTCGCGGCCCATCGGCGCGGCGAACATCACCCCCAGCGGCAGACCTTCCGGCGACCACACCAGGGGCACCGACATGGCAGGGCATCCGGTGGCGTTGTAGAGCTGCGTGAAGGGGGAGTAGGCTGCCTGCTGCGCCAGCGCCGCGTCGGTCTCCTCGACGTTCGTCTGCAGGGTGCCTATGGGAGCGGGTGGCTGGGCCAGGGTCGGCGAGAGAATCACGTCGTAGTCTTCGAAGAAGTAGCCGACGCGCCGCCCGAAAGCCTGGATCGTAGCGCGTGCCCGCGCATAGTCGGCAGCGCTTCTGCGGCGTGCGCCCTCGGTCAGCGCCACGACCAGTGTTTCGACTTCACCGGCCACCAGCGGCCGCCCGAGCGCTTGCGCGAGCGCGTCCATATCGACGGCCGCATGGGCGCCGATGACGGTTAGGAAGGCCTCGCCGAAGGCTTCGCTGTCGATGCCCGGGTCCGCTTCTTCTACGTGGTGTCCCAGAGCTTCACAGAGTTTCGCAGCCTGCTCGGCGGCGGCGCGGCAGACGGGAGCGCTGGGGAAATCGGGGCTGGCCTCGCGTTGCAGTGCAATCCGCAGGCGACCGGGCGGTGTCTCGACTTCTTGCAGATAGGGCCGGCGCGGCGGCGGGGCGAAATACGGGTCGCCGGTTTCGGAGCCGGCCACGGCGTCCAAAAGGGCGGCGGAATCGCGCACGCTGCGCGTTACCGCATGGGCCGTGGCGAGGCCGCTCCAGGCTTCCGAAATGACCGGTCCGAGGGCTGTGCGTCCGCGTGTCGGCTTCAGCCCGAAAAGTCCGCAGCAGGAGGCCGGGACCCGGATTGAGCCGCCGCCGTCGGAGGCGTGCGCCGCCGGAACCATGCCGCCCGCGACGGCCGCTGCCGCACCGCCGCTGGAGCCACCGGCGCTGTGCCTTAAGCTCCACGGGTTGCGGGTGGGGCCGAACGCGCGGGGCTCGGTGGTGAAGGAGAGGCCGAACTCGCTGGTATTGGTCTTGCCGAAAATGACCAGGTCAGCCGCTTCCAACCGCTCGACATGGGTGCTAGTAAACCGCGCGGGAACATCCTTAAGTACGGCGGTTCCGGCTGAGGTAGGGATTCCGACGATCTGAACGCCCAGGTCTTTGATCGGATAAGGAACCCCCGCCAGCGGCCCCGCGCCGGGCGTGAGCGCGTCGGCGCGCGACTTCGCATAGTCGTAGAGTGGGCGGATGATCGCGTTGAGCTCGGGATTCCGCGCTTCCGTCCGTTCGATAGCCCCGTCGAGGGCTTCGCGCGGCGTGATCTGCCTTTCCGCAATCAGCCGCGCAAGCCCCAGCGCATCGTAATCTTCGTAATCGGGAAAGCGCATTCCGTCGTCAGCCACCCGTGACGCTCATGTGGCGCGACACGGAGGGGCGCCGGTTGCGGCGGTCGATGATGAAATCATGCCCCTTCGGCTTCCGGCTTATGGCCTCCCGGATGGTTTCGCGCAGCGGCTCGTCATCGTCGCTCTGGCGCAAGGGCGCGCGCAGGTCGGCGTCGTCGTCCTGCCCCAGGCACATGTAGAGCATGCCGGTGCATGTCAGGCGCACACGGTTGCAGCTTTCGCAGAAATTGTGCGTCATCGGCGTGATGAAGCCGATCCGCCCGCCGGTCTCCTCGCAGCGGACATAGCGCGCCGGGCCGCCGGTCTTGTCGGGAAGGTCGGTCAGCGTGTAGCTTTTCTGCAATTGCCCGCGCAGCATCGAGAGCGGTAGGTACTGATCCAGACGGTTCTCGCCAACGTCGCCCATCGGCATCACCTCGATAAAGGTAATGTCCCAGCCTTCGCGGTGGGACCACGCGATCATCTTCTCGACCTCGTCGTCGTTCACGCCGCGCAGCGCCACCGCGTTGATTTTGATGTGCAGGCCCGCCGCCTTGGCCGCATCCAGCCCGGCCATCACCTTGTCGTAGTTGCCCCAGCGCGTGATCGCCTTGAACTTGTCGCGGTCCAGCGTGTCCAGCGAGACGTTCAACCGCCGTATGCCGTAGTCGTAAAGCTGCTGCGCGAAGCGGGTAAGCTGGCTGGCGTTCGTGGTCAGCGTCAGCTCTTCCAGAGCGCCGCTGTCCAGATGGCGGCTCAACCGCTCGATCAGCCACATGATGTTCCGCCGCACCAGCGGCTCGCCGCCGGTCAGGCGCAGCTTCTTCACGCCCATGTCGACGAAGGTGCTGCACAGCCGGTCCATCTCCTCCAGGCTGAGTAGTTCCTTCTTCGGCAGGAAGGTCATGTCTTCGGCCATGCAGTAAACACAGCGGAAATCGCAGCGATCGGTCACCGAAACACGAAGGTAGGTGATGTCGCGGTCATAAGGATCGACCAGGTTCGTCATCTAAGGCCCCTCTGTTATCCATGTCGCGCCGCGCCGCCGCGCGTCTGTCTGACATGACTGATTTGACCATAAGCGATATGTCTTGCCAACCATATCGAAAGAAAAATTCCGTGAAACCGGCACGAACTATACCAGTGGGTTATGCCCCCTGACCGGCCTCGCGTGGTGCGGCGGCGCGTTGCAGGCGGTCGTTGATCGCCTGTCCCAATCCCCGGTTCGGGATCGCCATGGCGGCGATGGCGACGAGATCCGGCCGGTCCAGCTCGTGCAGATACGCAAAGAGGTTGGCTGCCGCTTCTTCCAGATCGCCGCGCGGACTGAGGTTTCGGACGACCGCCGCGCCCTCCGGCGGTTCCGGCCCGAAGGCGAGCAAGGCTTCATCCGGGCGGACCGAGGTTGCATTGAGGCGAAGCGGCAGGCCGGGGGCGTAGTGACTTGGCAAGCGGCCGGGAGAGTGCGGTGCAGCCGCGTCGCCGGCGCGCTCCGCGACCTCGCCGAGCAGCGCCTCCAGTGTCTCACGCGGCAGGCCGCCCGGGCGCAGCAGCACCGGAGTCTCGCCTGTCAGGTCGAGCACCGTGCTTTCCAACCCGACCGGGCAGGGGCCGCCGTCCACAATCAGGCTCACCCGCCCGCCGAGCGAGGCAGCCACATGTTGGGCCGTCGTGGGGCTGATCCGGCCCGAAGCATTGGCGCTCGGTGCGGCGATCGGAAGGGCGGCGGCGCGCAGCACGGCCTGCGCCACGGGATGCGCAGGAACCCGAATCGCCAAAGTGTCCAGCCCCGCGCTTGCCAGCCGAGCGATTGGCGAGTCCGCGCGGCGCGGCAGTACGAGGGTCAGCGGACCGGGCCAGAACGCCCGAGCCACGCGCAACGCCCGCGCGTCGAAGCAGGCAAGCGCCTCAGCCGCTTCGATGCCTGGAACGTGGACGATCAGCGGGTTGAAACGCGGGCGCTCCTTGGCCGCGAAGATACGGGCAACGGCCTCCTCGCTGGTCGCGTCGCCGCCAAGCCCGTAAACCGTCTCGGTGGGGAAGGCCACAAGCCGCCCGGCGCGCAGCAACCTTCCAGCCTCCGCAATCGCATCGGGGGCGTCGGCCGGGCGGATCTCAGGGGACTTGGCGGTAGGGGATTGCATGACAGGGCGCACTGTAATTGCCGGAGCGCCGTTTGCAAAAGGCGCAATGCAAAGACGCCGACAGCTTTTCTGCCGGCGTCCCTCTTTGCCATCTCAATTGACACGCTCCCCGTCCGCGGTCACGGGTACGGCCAGTCGCCGCACAGGGTTTGCGGCGGCGTATGCGTCACCGGTTTTCCGGCCACGTAGAAAAATTATGTACCCACCGTTGGTCTGGAATCAAGACCTCTTTGTCGTGTCAGCGCCGGTTGGACCACCGGCGTTCCCGCCTTTGCTTGCCGGAACACGGTAAAGCAGTGCACGATCGGCGTGCAGTACGGAATTCGGGGGGAGATAGGCCGATGGCCGCAAGAGTTTTGACCGTGGCGCAGCAGAAAGGCGGCGCCGGAAAGACCACCTTGGCGGCTCACCTAGCGGTGGCCTGGACGGCGCTCGGGAAAAGTGTCGCCGTGGTCGACATCGACCCGCAGATGTCGCTGACGCTTTGGTATCGCCTGCGCGAGACACGCAGGGGCGATGCGGGGGCCGGACTTCTGGTGAACCAGATCAAGGGGTGGCGCGTGCGCAACGCGGTCGAAAAGCTGGCCTCGGAGCACGACATCGTGGTGATCGACAGCCCGCCCCACGCAGAAACCGAAGCCCGCGTCGCCGTGCGGGCGGCAAATCTCGTGGTGGTCCCGGTGCAGCCGTCGCCGATGGATGTCTGGGCGACTCGGCCGACGCTGATCCTGGCCGCGGAGGAGAAGACGGCGGCAGTGATGGTGCTCAATCGTGTCCCGACGCGCGCCAAGCTGACGGACGAGATGTTGGAAGAGATCGCCGCAATGGATGCCGAACTCGCCAAGTCCCGCATCGGCAACCGGGTCGTCTTCGCCGCCGCCCTTGCCGAAGGCCGCGCGGTCGGCGAGGTGCAGCCAAGCAGCCGCGCCGCCGCCGAGATCGCCGCCTTGGCGGAGGAGTTGTATCGGCTGAGCGGGTAGTCCTGGGGCAGGCGTGAGGATGGGAGTAGGGAAGCTAGGCCCTCACCCTTATGCCATACTTTGGGCACACAAGGGTGAGGGCCTGCCTTCCTGTTGCTCCCTAAATCTCCACCTCTTGCGCCTTGCCGGTCTCCTGCGCCCGCTTCACGGCGGCCGCCGCGACGGCAAGATCCTGAAGGCCGACACCCGTCCCGTCGAAGAGCGTGATCTCGTCTTCCGATGTGCGGCCAGGATGGTCGCCGTTCACCACCGCGCCGATCGGGACGATATCTTTCTCGGAGACGCGTTTTTCCGCATAGGCGTGTTGGAACTCGCCGATGCTGATGGACTGCGCGACTTCGTCGGTGAAGGCGGTTGCTGCGGCCACCAGGGCCGAGTCCACCTCCTGCTTGCCCTTGGTGTCGGTACCCATGCAGGCAATATGCGCGCCGGGCTTGACCCAGTCGCGCATCACCATCGGCTCGAAGCTGGAGGTGATGGTGATGATGACGTCCGCCTGTCCGCAAAGGTCCTGAAGCTCCACCGATTCGAAAGGCAGGCCGGCTTCCTTCGCCACCTCCGCCAGACGATCCAGCATTGAGGGCTCGATATTCCACCCGACGACGCGCTCGAAGCTCCGCTGCTCCAGCGCGGACCGCATCTGGAACGCCGCCTGATGGCCCGCGCCGACCATGCCGAGAACCTTGGAGTCGGGGCGGGACAAGTAGCGGATCGAGACGGAACTGCTGGCCGCCGTCCGTACGGCGGTGAGGTAATTACCCCCCACCGCCGCGGTAGGCCGTCCGGTATCCGGATCGAACAGAAAGACGGTGGACTGATGGTTGGTCAGTCCTTTATCCGCGTTTCCAGGCCAGTAGCCGCCTGCTTTCACACCCAGGATCATCTCGCTGCGGTCGAATCCCGACTTGAAGCCATAAAGCGCATCCGCATGGCCGATCGCCTCGCGCACGACGGGGAAGTTATAGGCGTCCCCGCGCCCCATTGCCGCGAAAACGGACTCGATCGCGGTAAAGGCGTCTTCGCGGGATACAAGTTCTTGTGCAGTCGCTTCGGGGACGATCAGCATTTGCGTCTTCCTCCCTCGTTCATGGGACGAGCCGGCATTAGAGGCACATGCCGCGCGCGGCGACTGGCCAAATGGCTTCGACCCTGTCGCCCCGATAGCCGACATACCAGTCGTGAATGTTGACCGTCGGGTCGCAGTGACCGGGCACGAGACGCAGCTTTTCGCCAAGCTTCAAGTGGTTTTGCGGATCGCTGATGACACCGTGCTCGTCGGACGCACCGATGTATTCGATGTCCTGGCGCTGGTAGACCA
Organism: Rhodovibrio sp.; assembly: GCA_007127165.1. GTDB lineage: Bacteria > Pseudomonadota > Alphaproteobacteria > Kiloniellales > Rhodovibrionaceae > SKZV01. The sequence continues at coordinate 9,736 of SKZV01000195.1, forward strand.
CGGCAGGGCCGGAATCGACGCTCTGCGCCTTCAGGCCTGCGTCGCAGATGGCCTTCTCGACCTTGGTCTTGCTCATCACCGTCGTGTAGAGGAACAGGCTGTTCTCGAACTCGTCGATGTGCCGCCCGTCCTCCATCTTGATGCGCTGATAGTCCGCATCCATGAAGACATAAGAGCCGCACTGCAACTCGTTGTAGACGCCGCTGGTACCCTCGAAACGGTAGGTGCCGGTGCCCGCGCCGCCGATGATGTCGCAGTCGAGCCCCTCTTTCTTCAACATCTCGACCGTTTCGCGCACGCTGTTTGCGGCGTCGTCGATCTTGGCCTTGCGCTCGTTGAAGTCGTGAACGTGCTGCGCCTTACCCTGATAGGCTTGCAGACCGGAGAACTTCAGCCCTTTGGCCTTGGAGACCTTGCGCGCCAGCGGCAGCACCGGCTCGCCCGGCTGCACGCCGCAGCGCCCGGCCCCGACGTCCGCCTCAACCAGAACTTCCAGCGTGGTGTTGTAGCGCTGGGCAGCTTTGTCCAGGTCGTCGATGTTGTCGATATCGTCCACGCAGACCAACACGCGGGCCTGCTTGGAAAGCGCGGCCAGGCGGTCGATCATGCGCGGGTTGACGACCTCGTTCGAGACGAAAACGTCGCGCACGCCGCCGCGTACCATGGCTTCGGCCTCGCTGACCTTCTGGCAGCAGACGCCGACCGCGCCCTTGGCGATCTGGTAATTGGCGATGTCCGGGGACTTGTGCGTCTTGGCATGAACCCGAAGACGCAGGTTGTTCTCCTTCACGAAGCTGGCCATCCGGTCGATGTTACGCTCCAAGGCGTCGAGATCGACGAGCAGGCAGGGCGTATCCACCTCCTCGACGGCCATGCCCACATGGGCCGGAATATTGATCGTCATGGCGTCCTCCAGTTTCTTGTCTGGGTGTTCCAGGCGTTCTTTTACGTTACTGCTTCGCCATCCAGGGCAGCTTGTCGAGATCCACATTGCCGCCGGTCAGGATGACGCCGACCCGCTTGCCGCGGAAAATGTCGGGGTTCTTGAAGATCGTCGCAAGCGGGACGGCACAGGACGCTTCGATGACAATCTTCATCCGTTCCCACGTCAGCCGCATGGCGGAAACGATTTCGTCTTCCTCCGCCAGCAGGATGTCGTGCACGTAGTTCGAGACGAAGTGCCACGTCAGCGGCCGTAGCGAGACCTTCAGCCCGTCGGCGATGGTATTCGGTGCGTCATCCTCGATGATGTGCCCCGCCTTGAACGAGCGGTAGGCGTCGTCCGCGTTCTTTGGTTCGGCGGCGATCACCTTGGTATTCGGCGCGATGGTGGAGCAGGTCAGCGCCGTCCCGCTGATCATGCCGCCGCCGCCGATCGGGGCGACGACCATGTCCAACTCGCCGATATCTTCCAGCATCTCGAGCGAGCAAGTACCCTGTCCGGCGATCACGCGGTGATCGTTATAGGGATGAACGAAGTTCGCGCCGGTTTTCTCGACAAACGCGTTCAACGCTTCCTCCCGCGCCTTCGTGCTGGGCTTGCAGGTGATGACTTCCCCGCCGTAGCCGCGCACCGCGTCCATCTTCGCCTTGGGCGCGGTCTCCGGCATGATGACGGTGCACTTGATCCCCCGGCAACCGGCGGCCCGGCTGAGGCAGAGGGCGTGGTTGCCCGAGGAGTGGGTGGCGACGCCGCGCGCCGCCTCATCTTCGCTCAGCCCAAAGACCGCGTTCGTTGCGCCACGCGATTTGAAGGCGCCCGCCTTCTGAAAGTTCTCGCATTTGAAGAACAGGTCCGCGCCGGTCCAGTTGTTGAACGTCGTGCTGGTAAAGACCGGCGTCCGGTGGACCCATGGCTTGATCCGTTCATGAGCCGTGCGAACATCGTCGAACGTCGGGATATACATCGCGATCTCCTCGATCTTTCTTCTAGGGCGTTTTTCGTTCACAAGGATTCAAGAAAAACACTCTATCCCTTTGTTCTGGCGCATTTTCGAAACGGCGAACCGGTACCCACTTCGCCTGAAAATGCTGTAGCGACGACCTTTTGGGCGGAGCGCGCCAGCCCTCCAAGGCTCTTGTCTTCAGGCCGCCTTGCGGTGCTGGTTGTCCCGCGTCGAGCGGTAGTACTCCTGCGCGGCGGCAGTTCCGCTGCCAAGCTCGATCGGATAGCCAAGGTCCTTCATCGCCATCTCGGCCGTCGCGATGCCGGAAAGCGCCATCACGTCGGTGATGCTGCCCAAGTGCCCGATGCGGAACACCTTGCCCGCGACCTTCGCAAGGCCGACTCCGAAAGACACATTGTATGATTTGTAGGCGTGATTGACGAGTTCTGTGCTGTCGAAACCTTCCGGAACGTAGATGCCGGTCACGGTGTCGGAATTGAGTTCGGGACGACGCGCGCAGAGGTCCATGCCCCAGGCCCCGACTGCCCGGCGCACGCCCTCGGCAATTCGGTAGTGGCGGGCGTAGACGTTCTCCATGCCCTCCTCGAACAGCAGGTTCATGCTCTCGCGCAGGCCGCAGATCAACGGAAGCGGCGGCGTGTAGGGGAAGCCGCCCTTGCGGTTGCTCGCAAGCATGTCCTGAATGTCCAGGAAACAGCGCGGGCATTCCGCCGTCTTCATGGCCTCGAGCGCCTTGGGGCTGGCCGCGACGATCGCCATGCCGGTGGCCAGCATGAAGCCCTTCTGCGAGCCGGTGATGGCGAGGTCGACGCCCCACTCGTCGGTGCGGAAATCCATCGAGGCGATGGAACTGACGCCGTCGACCATCAGCAGCGC
>SKZV01000030.1 GCA_007127165.1 Rhodovibrio sp.
GATGGCGGGGGGATATCTGGCGATCAGCGCCTGCGCCTCCGCCCTCACCCGCAATCAGGTGGTGGCCTTCATCCTGGCGACGGCGGCCTGTTTCGTCTTCCTCGCCGCCGGGAGCGACATGGTGCAGGCGGCCTTCCGCGCCTGGGCCCCCGAGGCGGCGAGCGCCGCCGTCGCATCGCTGTCGTTCCTGACCAACTTTCAGGCGATCTCGCGCGGGCTGGTCGAGCTGCGCGATCTGGTGTTCTTCGCCTCGCTGATCGCCGCCGCACTCTCTATCAACATCCTGCTGGTCGACTTGAAGCGGGCACGCTGAGGCAACATGAAAGACACCCTCGCCTACGCCGCGATCCCGCTCGTCATCGTTCTGTTTCTCGCCGTCAACCTGCTTGCGGGAACGATGCTGCCGCAGACCCGCCTGGACCTGACTGAGCGGCGCCTGCACACCTTGTCCGAGGCGACGCACGAAACCCTGTCGCGGATCGACGAGCCGATCAAGCTGCGCTTCTACCGCTCGGAGGGGTTGGAGGCGGGCGGCCCCGCGCTGGCCGATCATGCGCGCCGCGTGCGGGAAATGCTGGACCACTACGCCGGTCTCGCCGACGGCAAGATCGAGCTGTCCATCCTGCGCCCCGCGCCCTTCTCGCCGGAGGAGGACAGGGCGATGGCGGAGGGGCTGGAGGGCGTTCCGCTGGGACCGCAAGGCCGCCCGCTGGTGTTCGGCCTCGCGGGGAGCAACACGACGGACGACGAGGAAGCCATCGCCTTCTTCGCGCCGGAACGCGCGGCTCTGCTGGAGTACGAACTGACCCGCCTCGTCATGCGACTGGCGGAGCCGCGCGAGACGCGCGTGGGTGTCCTCGGCGCGCTGCCGCTTGAAAGCGACGGACGGCCGCAACGCGTCCTGGAGGCGCTGCGCCGTGACTACGACGTCCGCCTACTGGGTGGCGAGCGGGAGCGGATCGACCCGCGCATCGATATCTTGCTGCTGGCTCAGCCGAGCGGCCTGTCCGATGCCACGCTCGACGCCATCGACGGCTTCGTCGGGCGCGGCGGCAAGACCCTGGCCTTCGTCGATCCCTTCTCGGAAGCACTCGCCCAGGCGCAGGCGGAGGACGCCGCGCCGCTGGCCCGCGGCGCGGGGATCGACGAGGGACTGGAACGCCTGTTGGCAAGCTGGGGCGTCAGCGTCGATCCCGGAACCGTGGTCGCCGACGAGGTCTACGCGCGGCGGGTGCGTTCGCGCGTCGGCGGGCGCGATGGGTTGGTGGACTTCGTGGCCTGGCTGGCGATCCCGCCGGGCGGGCTTGCGCCGGACGACCCGGTGACCGCGCCGCTCTCGGAACTTTCGATGCGGACCGCAGGGCGGATCGAGCCGTTGGCGGACGCGGCGACGCAGGTCCAGCCGCTCGCCCTTTCCAGCCTTTCCGCCATGCCGCTTGCGGTGGAGCGGATGCGCGGCTTCCCGGACCCATCCCGCCTGCTGGCGGACTTCACGGCCAGCGGCGCGCGCTACACGCTCGCCGCACGAATCGAGGGGCTGCCCGCACCGATCATTCTGGTGGCAGACAGCGACCTGCTGCTCGACGATGCCTGGACCCACGCGGGAGATTCCGGGGAGGCGGGCGGCCAAGCCTATGCCGACAATGCGACCTTCGTGCTCAATGCGCTCGATGCGCTGAGCGGCGGCGGCGCGCTGATGGAGCTTCGCGGACGCAGCCGCGTCGACCGGCCTTTCACGCTGATCGAGGATATGCGCCGCGACGCAGAGCGCCAGTATCGCGGGCAGGAACAGCGGCTCATCGATGCGATCCATGAGGCCCGCGAGCGCATCCGCAGCCTGAACCGGCTGGAAAGCGAGCGCGGCCTGCCGCTCGACAGCGATGAGCGCGCGGAGGTGGAACGGCTGCGGCAGGAGATCTTCGGCGCGCGCTCGGAATTGCGCGAGGTACAGCACAACCTGCACGCCGAGGTGGAGCAGGTGAAGAGCTGGGTGCGTGCCGCCAACATCGGCGGAATGCCTGCGCTGGTGGCGCTTTTGGCGATTGCGGTCGGGATGCTGAGGCGCAGGCGGCGGTCCCGGCGCGCGCTGGCTTCCGGTTGAGGGAGGAGCAAGGACGATGCAGCCGAAACGCTTCCTGATCCTTCTCGCCGTCACGCTCGCCGTCAGCATGGCGGCGCTCGCGGCCCACCTCGCCGAACAGCGCAACGACACCCTGATCCTTAGCGGCGAGCCGATGCTGCCGGAGCTTCAAGGGAAGGTCGAGGCCGTCGCGGTCATTGAGGTGGTCACCGGCGCTGGCAGCTATACGCTGGAGCGGCGCGACGGCGCCTGGGGGTCGCGCGACGACGACGGCTACCCGGTCCGCCAACGCCGGGTAAACCGCCTGCTTGTCGGCCTCACGTCGCTGGAACGGCTGGAGGCGAAGACGGCGCGTCCGGAGCTTCACCCCCGCATTCACGTCGAGGACCCGGACGGAGCCGGGGCCGCCTCGCGCCTCGTCCGGCTGAAGGACCGCGAGGGCACACTCATCACCGAGCTTGTCGTCGGAAAGCAGCGCCACGCCCGCACCGGGCAGGCCGACCACGGCACCTATGTCCGCCGCCCAGACTCAGCGCAGGCTTGGCTGGCGGCGGGTTTCGTGGACCTCTGGGACGAGACCTACGAGTGGCTCGACAGTATGGTGGTGGATATCGAGCCCGGCGAGATCGAGCGGATCGAGATCCTCCCCGCTTTCGGCCCCCGGCTGCTTGCGGTCCGGCCGGAACGCGGCGCCGAGGCAATGGGCGTCGCAGGGGTACCGCAAGGCGGCAGGCTCGACCGCGAGGCGGTGCGCGATCTGGGCGCTCTGCTCTCCGGCGTTCGCTTCGACGCGGTGCGGCCGGTAGAAAATATCGACTTTTCCGCACCTCTGTCGCAGGCTCGGATCGTCACGTTCGACGGCGAAACTTTCGAAGTCGAGACGGCGCGCCACGAAGGCGCGTCCTGGCTCCGACTGACCGCCGCGCCCCGGCACGAAGGCTGGGCCTACCGCGTGCAGGACTACATCGCGCGACGGCTAAGCCGCTCGCTGAACGACCTGCTGGCGGAGGAAGGCTCTTAATCGGCCCGGCGGTGGCGCGGTAGTGGTGACATTAACGGTTTTTTAATACCTGTGACATAGTGTGTAATGCATCTATCGAAAGGGCTGAAAGATGCAGATTCCAGGCGGAACAGGCGATGCGGGAACCGGGTTCCTGAAGGCCTTCCAGGAGCTGATTCAGCGTCCCACCGACACGGCGACGGCGGCGCAGGAGCGTGCGCAGGTTCGCCCCACCGACGCCATAGATACCAGCATTCGCGGCCGCTCCGACGTCCAGATCGCCAGCCGCCCCGCCGATCCTGTCGACGCCGCGGCCCGGGCGGCTGAGTTCGGTGCCCCAACGCCGCGCGGCAGCTTTATCGATATGCGCGTCTGACTCCACACCATCGGGGTGTATATCTAAGTTGATTTTCGTTCTTTGCTAGATTAACTTGCGGTTGTCACGTTCATGGCTCGGAGGAGTCCTGGGCGGCCAGTCACAGTGGATTCGTTAAAGTTTGTAAGGACCAGTCGGCCATGATCGGCAGCGGACTGGGCGAGCAGTCGCCTGCGAAGATCGGCGAGTCCAGCATATTATCGCTCGACTCCGTAACGGCGCCCCTGCTCCGTGAGACGATTGCTTACTGGCGCAGCAAAACGCCCGCCGGTCACCCGTTTCCCGCGCGCAGCCACATCGATCCGCTGGACGTGCCGCATCTTCTGCAGAATCTGGCACTGGCCGAGGTGCATCGCACGCCCGAGCTGCGGTTCCGGTTCCGCGTCTTCGGCTCGGCTCTCTCCGAAACGTTTCGGCTGGAAGCCAGCGGCAAATGGGTGACGGTCGAGGCTATCGGCTCCATCGCGCCCCATATCCACGCGGATTTCGTGCAGATCATCGAGACCGGCCTTCCCAGGGCAATTCACAGCTTTGCCCAGCAGCCCGGCCGCGACCACGTTCGCTATCAGGTCATCGACCTGCCGCTGGGAACGCCGGAGGACGGGGTGACGATGATCCTCTCTTGCCTGGAGCGGTCGTGATACCCGCAACTGAATAGCACGGGCCGTGGTTACACAACTTCACAGAGTGCCGCTTGCCGACCGAGCAGCCGCGTCATCCGCGCATCGGTGCCAATGGGACCGGCGTAGACCCAGGTTCGGCCGGTTTCTCCAAGCCGCTCCGGGACGTCTTCCTGCCCATGGCTTCCGGCGTCGGTGAAGAAGCCGACCGCGAGCACCTGCGCTGACTCCAGCCGGGCCACGGCCTCGGCTATGACGGGCGGCTGGTCGAGGAAGGCGGCCGCCACCTGTGCGAAATGTCCCTGGCGGGCCAGCGCCCGCGCGTGCGCTTGCGTCGTCGCACCGGACGCCGGGTTGCGGACCGTGCCGTGGCCCACGAGCAGCAGCGCCGTTTCCGCCGGACCCCAGCCCGCGCCATGACAGGCCGAAAGCGCCTTCTCCGCGATCAGTGTTGTGACAGCCGCCTGTGTTCCCACTGGCCGCGAGATGGTGACGCGTCCGCCTGCCGGATGGTCGGCCACGCGGCGCTGCATCGTTTTCAAGGTGTACCCCTCCGCCATCAGGTAGGGGACCAGAAGCACCTCGTCATCCGGCAGGGCATCCAGGGTCACTTCCAGCCGGGGGTCGCCGTAGAGGGCGCAGCCGTGGACCTGGGAAAACCGCCCTTCCTGGGCGAGGGCGCGCGCGTGCTCCGCAACCATGCCGCACTGCCCGGAAATCCCGTGCGCGCATAAAACCAGCGCAGCCTGCCGTTGCTCGTCGTTCATCTTGACTGCCTCTGCCTCATCGAAGTCGCTCCGCGATAAATCGCGCAGCGCTCCACTTCGGTCAAGGCCCAGCCCGATCAAGACCCGAGGGGCCGTTCAACTTGCCTCGCTCAGACACGCCTCCAGACTCTCCGCCAAATTGCGGAGAAGCTGCGGATAGGCGTTCACACCGGACTGCAAGTCCGCTCCAAGCGGGTCCAGCACGCCGGTCCGCGCCGGAGTTCCGTCGGTCACGGTTTCCACCAGCGCCGGGGTGAATTGCGGCTCGCGGAAGACACAGACCGCGCCGTCCTCCGTGATCCGGTTGCGCATTTCGTTCAACCGCTGCGCACCCGGCTGGCGTTCTGGGCTGACCGTAATCGAGCCGACAGCGTTCAAGCCGTAGTGGCGCTCGAAATACTGATAGGCATCGTGGAAAACGATGTAGGGACGGTCGGCCACAGGCCCCAGCATCTTGGCCACCTCCTGGTCCACCTCGTCGATCCGCGCCTGAAGGGAAGCCGCATTTGCCGCGTAGGTTTCGGCGTTGTCGGGATCCATCCCCGACATACGCTCCGCGACCGCCTGCACGATTACCTTCGCATTTTCAGGGTCGAGCCATAGGTGCATATCCTTGGAATGGGCATGCCCGTGGTCATCGTGCCCGTGATCGTCGTGCCCGTGATCGTCATGGGCGTGCTCGTCATGGGCGTGATCGTCGTGCCCGTGGTCGTCATGGGCGTGATCGTCATGGGCGTGATCGTCGTGCCCGTGGTCATGATCGTGCCCATGATCGTGCGCATGTTCTTCCCAACCGCCGCCGAGGCGGGCTTCAAGGAGCCGCAGCCCCTCCACCTCGTCAAGGCGCAGCACCCGATCTTCACGTACCAGCGCATCCAGGGGGCGATCGAGGAACGATTCCAGGTCGCGCCCGATCCAGACCACCAAATCGGCGCGTTCAAGCCGCGCGGCTTCGCTGGGCGTTAACGAGTAGGTGTGCGGAGACTCGCCGCCGTCGACCAGCAAATGCGGCTCGTCGACACCTTCCATCACCCCGGCGACGAGGCTGTGGAGCGGCTTGATGCTGGCGATGACTTCGAGTTCGGCTTGCGCGGGCTGGGCGGCTGCGGTCATAAAGGCCCCTGCCCCGGCGACGGAGGCGATGAGCATGTGTCTTGCGGAGACTGGTATTGGCATTCCGGGTTCACCCTTGAACGTAATGTTTTTTCGATGCGGAGCTTCAACTCGGCGATAAGTTATACTATAACATTATCACGTCAAGACCGGTCCGTGAGGCGCGCTCGCGGCAACAGGAAGTGAGATAGCATGAAGGCATTCGATACGGCGGAAACTTCGTTCGACAGCCACACCCACGACCATAGGCGCTGTGTCCGCAGCGCGCTGCAAACGGCGGAGGCGCTCTGCCAGCAGCACGGTGTCCGCCTGACCGCACTGCGCCGGCGCGTGCTGGAGCTAGTCTGGACCAGCCATTGCCCGGTGGGCGCATACGATCTTCTGGAGATGCTGTCGAAGGACCAGGGCCGCGTTGCGCCGCCAACCGTCTATCGCGCGCTGGAGTTCCTGCTCGCCAACGGGCTGATCCATCGCATCGAAAGCCGGAATGCCTTCGTCGGCTGCCCGCATCCGCAGGAAGCCCATGCGGGACACTTTCTGATCTGCCGGGTCTGCGGTGCGGCGGCGGAGCTTTCCGATCCCGGGATCGAGGCGACGCTGGACCAGCGGGCCGGAGAGCTGGGATTTTTCGTGGAGGCGAAGACCGTGGAACTGCGTGGCCTCTGCAAGGGTTGTCGCGCGAGGCGGCCGGACGGAGGAGAGCAGAGCGCATGACGCGTCAGGAACCCCCGCCGCTGGTCTCCGTCAAAGGCCTGCGGGTCAGCTTCGAAGACCGCCGGGTGCTCGACGGCATCGACCTCGACATCCGCTCCGGCGAGATCGTTACGCTGATCGGACCGAACGGCGCCGGTAAGACCACCCTGGTGCGGGCGATCCTCGGCCTGTTGAAGCCCGAGGCCGGGACCGTTCTGCGCAAGCCCAACCTGACCTTCGGCTATGTGCCGCAGCGCTTCGCCGTCGACCCTACCCTGCCGTTGACGGTGTCGCGGCTCCTGTCCCTGCCCCGCAAGCGCGGCAGGGCGGAGAGCGAGCAGGCGCTGAGCGAGGTGGGCGCCGCCTACACCATCGACAAGCCGATCCAGGGGCTTTCCGGCGGCGAGTTCCAGCGCGTCATGCTGGCGCGCGCCCTGTTGCGGCGGCCGGATCTCCTGGTGCTGGACGAACCTTTGCAGGGCGTAGACGTGTCGGGTCAGGCCGCGCTGTTCGAATTGGTCGGACGGCTGCGCAGGCTGCACGGCTTCGGCGTGCTGCTGGTCAGCCACGATCTGCATTTAGTGATGCGCGCAACCGACCGCGTGATCTGCATGAACCACCATGTCTGCTGTCATGGCACGCCCCACGACGTCACCCGTCACCCCGAATATCTGCGGCTGTTCGGTCCGGAGGCCGCGCGTTCGCTGGCGGTCTACACGCATATGCACGACCACGATCACGACTTGAGGGGTGAAGTCGTCACGCTGCACGAGGATGGTCCCACGACAAGGCGGGCCGGAGGCGGCGGCTCATGATCTGGGAAGCCGAATTCGTCTGGCGGGCGATGATGGCGGGCGTGGGGGTGGCGCTTGTCACCGGCCCGCTCGGCTGCTTCGTGGTTTGGCGGCGCATGGCTTATTTCGGCAACAGCCTGGCGCACACCGCCTTCCTCGGTATCGCCCTTGGTATCCTGCTGGGCATCGACCCGATGTTCGGCATTGCGGCGGCGGCGATCGCGGTGGCCCTGCTGCTGGTGATGATGCAGCGTCAGACCCAGCTTGCCGACGATACGCTGCTCGGCATTCTGGCGCACGGGGGTATGGCGCTCGGGTTGGTGACGCTCGGCTTCATGGAAGGAATTCGCGTCGACCTGCTGTCTTATCTTTTCGGGGACGTGCTGGCGGTGCGGTGGAGCGATGTCTGGTGGATCTATGGTGCGGGGAGCGTGGCGCTGCTTGCCTTGATACTGCTGTGGCGCTCGCTGCTCATGGTGACGGTGCATCCGGAACTGGCGGCGGCGGAGGGTGCGCCGGTGCTGGCGATCCGGCTGGCCTTCATGCTGATGATCGCGGTGACCATCGCCATCGCCATGAAGATCGTCGGAATTCTGCTGATCACCTCGATGCTGATCATTCCGGCGGCGGCGGCGAGACGCTTCTCTTCGACCCCGGAACGCATGGCCATGGCCGCAGCCGCAATCGGCGTTGTCGCGGTGGTATCGGGCATGGCGGGGTCGATCACCTGGGATACCCCGGCTGGCCCCTCGATTGTGGTGGCCGCGACAGCGCTCTTCGCAATTTCCCGCCTGCCCGCCCTTTCGGGATTTGCCATCCGCCGAGAGACGTGAAACACTCCGCCCCCTTAAAGCGCAGGCATCACCACGACGATCTAGAAGGACGGCTATTTCCATGGACGAGCAGGAACAGCGCGACATTGCCGCGAAGAAGGTTCTGGAAGCAATGCAGGCGGCAATCGAGCAGGGCGCATCGCCCGATGTGGTGAAGCTCGTCACCCTTTCGGCGGCGGTGACCAACTTCGTGAACGACTACGGTGAGGAGGCCACGGCCAGCATCATCGAGACCTTGCCGGAAAAAGTCCGCGCGGGCGCGTTCAGCAATCCTGCCAACAATGAAGATGATAGCGACGGCGCGGCGAGTACCGACAGCTAGAGCATTTTCTTTCGTATCCAAGGACGGTAAGCCTGCAGGGCGGGGCTCGTAAGGTCCCGCCCCGCTCTCTTTCAACGGGCCGCCTCGACGAGGCCGCGCGTTCTTACAGCGTAGCGCCCGGTATCTCCAAAGCGTAATCGGTCAGTTCGCGGGTGATGTGGTTGTAGGCTTCGTCCACCGAATCCGTGATCATCATCAGATCGAGATCTTCCGCGCTTATGGTGCCATGACGCACCAGCGTCTCGAAGTTGACGACACTGCGCCAGAAGTCCGACCCGTACAGCACGATCGGCATGTGCTTTCGAATCTTGCGTGTCTGCAACAGGGTCAGCATCTCGAACAATTCATCCAGCGTGCCGAATCCGCCGGGAAAGAAGACGATTGCCTTCGCCGGGTAGGTGAACCAGAACTTCCGCATGAAAAAGTAGTGGAATTCGAAGCCGAGTTCGCGCGTGACATAGGGGTTCTCGTGCTGCTCGAACGGCAGGGATATCGAGAGGCCCACGTTCACGCCCTTGGCTTCGGACGCTCCACGGTTGGCCGCTTCCATGATTCCCGGCCCGCCGCCGGTGCAGACCACGAAACGCCGATCGTCTTCGTCCAGGTTCTTCGACCAAAGCGTGAGCTTGCAGGCCAACCCGCGCGCGTCTTCGTAGTAGCGCGACATCTCAAGATCGCGGCGCGCCCGCTCGACGTCGCCGCCGGTCTCTTCCGCCTCGCGCAAGGCCGCCTCGGCCGTGTCGCGCGCCATCAGGCGGGCCGAGCCCATGAAGACGATCGTGTCGTCCACGCGGTATTGCTCGAAGCGCGCCTGCGGCTCAACATATTCGGAGAGGATCCGCAGCCCCCGCGCCTGTTTGCTCTCCAGAAATTCTTTATTGGCATAGGCCTTGATCGGCTTCTGAAACTTACGGCTCATCGCCAGCCCTTCCATCGTTCTTTCTTTAAATACCAGTACCCTGCATAGCAGCGCCGCTTGCCCGCGTCCATGCGCACTGGGGGGATGAGCACCCGCAAAGGGCGAAGAAGCGACCGGACACGAAAAAGGCGCGGCCCCGTCGTGCCGCGCCCTTCAGCGAACTGTGTCGATGCAGCGTTTAGAAATCCTCGTCCGTGTCCACGTCAAACTCGTCGTCCGTGTCCACCTCGAACTCGTCGTCCGTCTCCACGTCGAAGCCCTCGTCCGCCTCCACGTCGAAGTCTTCGTCTTCCACACCGGAATTTCCGGCCACACCGCGCGTCGGCAGTCCCTCGATGTTCTGGCGCAGCCGCGTCATCGTGTGATCCGGCAACTTGAAGAGCCACCCCGCCACCTTCTCCTCAAGCTCCTCGGCGGTGGCTGCACCCTCGGGAACGACGTCCGCTTCCAATGGAAGGTCGTTGCCGTTCCCCTCCACATCCTCGCGCACCTTCGATTCCGCGCTGTCCACTTCGAAGCGAACCCATTCCTCGGTCTCGCCTTCGTCATCCTCGATCGGATAGAAGGAATACCGCAACACAACGCCATCGAAGGTCCGGCCATAGCCGCGCTCGTCATTCGACGGCTCGCCCTCGTCCGGCACCTCCTTCACGTCGTCGAAAACCATCGCCGTGAAGGGTACGGTCAGTTCCGTGAGCACCCATGGCCCCTCCAGTTCGAGGCCTTCCGGCAATCCGTCGGGCACGAAGGGCGCTTCGCCAGGAGTGGTGCGCCGGACAAGCACGGGCTCGCCCTCGCGCGGCGCGGTCTTCACCTCGTAAATGCGCTGGTTGTCCAAGGCGAAGGCGGTCGTATCGACCCATTCCATCGGGTCGGCGGGCATATCCAGCGCGCCGTCGATCAAGTACACCTCGTCGCTACCCGATTCGCGCAGATAGAACGCCGTCAGATCGGTCGCCCCCGGGGCCGAGCGTTGCCGCCCAACCACGAACTCCTTCACCAAATCGCCGTCCTCCGTCAGGAAGCTCACCCGCAGGCCTTCTCCGCCCTCGTCGACATCGGCGACTCCGCGGTCCGCCATCTCTCTCTCGCCCGGCTGGTCACGCTCCAGCGCGCGCATCTCGTTGATATCGGAGAGAAGCGAATCGACGCGCCCCGACAGGGCCGGATAGCCGTTCTTCTCCTCGAGCACCCAGTCTCCGGAGTTCCTCGCGCGCAGGGTGCTCTCCTGCTCCCGGCCGACAATCTCGATCCGTTTGATCGTCTCCGCCTCGTAGGCCAAATCCGGGAAGACCGGTTCGCTATCGCGCGCGCCCGTTATTGGAGAGCTGATGTTCTGGGTAATGAGAAACCCGATGGCCACGACGGCGATCACGCCGATGCCGATCACGGCGACGATGGCAGTGAAAACTCGCGAATGGCCGCTGGAACTGGAACGCTTCATATTTCTCTATGCTCTAACTCTGATTAGTCGCGGATTCGGCAAGCGCCTTAGGGCATGACACGATCAGGCTGACTCTCCCCGATCACATCATGCCCTAAGACGTGAGCCCGCGGGCAGCAACGCCACCCGCGGGCCACAGTCTTGCATTATCAAGACTTATCGGCTCGGCGTCTACTGCTGCTCTTGCTCGATAAGCTGAATAACCTGCTCATACAGCTGCGGGTCGGCCTGGATCGCCTGATTGATCTCGTTGTATTCCTCAATCGTCAAACCCTCTTCCTCTACAACCTCGGCAGCTTCTTCGCTGGCCTGCTGCTGCATCTCGTTCGCTTCCTCGGCCGTCTCGGCCTCAGCGATATCGTCACGCCAGCGGGCGAAGACCTCATCGACGCCAACGGCCGCTGCGGCGAAGGACTGCAGCTCCTGCTCGCTCCAGTCGGTGCGCGGTTCAGCGCCCTGTTCCATCGTCTGGGCGCTCGCAACGCCGGCGCTTCCAAGAGCCAGGGTCGCGGCAATCAGCATGGCGGGCAAGCTTTGGCGGATCGCGGTGATCGACATAAGTTGAACTCCTTGTTTATCGGCTTAAGGCGTTTCGATAAAGGGCAAAACGACACCCATGCACTAACCAACAGACCGCGCGCGGTCTTGTTCCATTGATGCCGCGCGCTTTTTCACCTGCCCCCTACATCGGCCCGTTCGAGGAGGCGCTGGTGGGGCTGATCGCCGGTTCGCTCACACGTCCGCCTTGGGGCGAGACGCCTGCTTCCTGCGCGCGATTCGGGTCCGCGCTCGGCATCAACGCGGGAGCCTCGCGCGGCCTCTCCGGCTGCTCCTGGGTCTGCAGCGCGTCATGAACCGCCCTGGCGGCAACGCCCAAACTGTCACGGTCGGCCTTGTCCGAGGCCACCGCCACCGCCAATGGGCCTTGCCGCCAGAAGGCCATCTCCAAGCCTTCCATCGTCGCGAACTGGTAGCCGTTGCTGTCGTCGTCCCAGCGGGTCTTCATGAAGACGTTCAGACGTTCGCCGCCCTCGGAGCGGTACTGCAGAACCAGCCCCTGGGTGTCCTGGAAGTCCACCAGCCGCTGATCGACCAGTTCGTACCCATGCGGGCCCATGTCCGGCAAATTCAGTTCCAGGGAAACCCTGTCCGACAGCCAGTGCAGCGGCTTCGTCGCCACGACCTCGCCCGCATCGTAAGTCCCTGCCGCCTCGCCCGCGCCCACCATGTGCACCCCAGCCGCCTCGTCGAGGAAGCGGGACATCGCCTGGTCGCCCGGCTGATCCATCGTGCCGATCCACCAGCCGGTCGCACCGGTCACGCCCATCAAAACGCAGGCTGCCGCGAGTTGCGGGCCCCAACGGCGCAACTGCGTCCGCTCGCGCGGCCGCGCTTCACCGGCGATCAAGGCGCTCAGCGCGTCCGGCAAAGGCTGATCGAGGTAGTGGTCGAAGCGGTCCCGCATCTCGGCGTTTTGGGCGGCGAAGTCCTCGATCTTCTCGCGCAGTTCCGGATGCGCTTCCAGATAGGCCGCGACCTCCCTCGCCCGCC
>SKZV01000155.1 GCA_007127165.1 Rhodovibrio sp.
GCGATGGAAGCCTGGAACGACGCAGCGACGCCGGATCCCTTTGAGCGCGTGAAGCGGCCGATCGCGGAGGCGCGGGGCTTGCCGAGCCGCTGTTATACGAGTGCGGAGTTCCTCGCCCGGGAACAAGAGGAGTTGTTTGCGCGCAGCTGGACTTGTATCGGCACCGCCGCCTCACTGCCGCGCAAGGGCTTTGCCCAGCCGGTGGATTTTCTGGGGGTGCCGCTGGTGCTGATCCGCGACCATCAGGGCGCGGTTAAGGTGTTCCACAACGTCTGCAGCCACCGCGGCGTGAAGCTCGTCACCGAGCCGCAGCGGGTGAAGGGGCGTCTGCGCTGTCCGTACCACTGCTTCTGCTATGAGCTGGACAGCGGCGCGCTGACGGCGACGCCGCACTTCGGCGGCGCGTATCGGGACCGGGTGGAGGGTTTCGATGCCGGACAGCACGGCCTGCGCGCAGTCCGCACGGCGGTCTGGGCGGACTTGGTCTTCATCAACCTTGCGGAAAACGCGCCGCCCTTCGAACGTTTCATCGCGCCGCTGGCGGAACGCTGGGCCGCTTACGACCTCTCGCAACTCCGTCACGGCGGCGAGATCGGCGGGACGATGGATTTCGACGTGCGCACCAACTGGAAGCTGGCGGTCGAGAACTACTCCGAAAGTTATCATCTGCCGTGGGTGCATCCGGGCCTGAACAGCTATTCCCGGTTGGAGGACCACTACACCATCGTCGAGCCCGACAGCTTCTCCGGGCAGGGCGTGACCAATTATGCACCGGCCGACGACGCGCCGCTGCCCAGGTTCCCAGGCTTGAGCGAGGATCAGACGAAGTCCGGCGAATATGTCGGCCTGTTTCCCAACGTGCTTTTGGGCGTGCAGGCGGACCACTTCTTTTCGATCTGGCTGGAGCCGGTCGCGCCGGAGCGCACCGTCGAGCATCTGAACATCTATTACGTTGGCGATGCGGCAGTGAGCGACTCTCACGCCGAGAGCCGCCGGCGCACGCTGGAACGCTGGCGCGAGGTGTTCGTCGAGGATGTGGACGTGGTGCAGCGCATGCAGGCGGGCCGCCACTCGCCCGCTTTCGACGGCGGCCTGTTCTCCCCGGTGATGGACAGCGGCAACCACGCCTTCCATCTATGGGTCGCGCGGGCGTTGACCGAGGGTATCCTGGACGACCGGCCGCAGATTCGGGCCGCCGAGTAAGCGGGTTCGGTTCAGGCGCTGCGTGTCGAGGAACGCGCTTCGCCTTTTACCGCGACTCGTCATCCATTCCGGCGGGGCGGACCTGAGCGGCCTGAGCGACCCGCGTGTCGACTGCAAGACCGTCCCGTGCGGCGTCCATCTCCGCCATCGTCTGCTTGAAGCGGGCCCGTTCCTCGCCCTCCAGCCGCTGGCCGGTGGGAAGGTCGAGGGACCGCGGGTTCACCTGCTCGCCGTTCACCATCACCTCGTAATGCAAGTGCGGACCGGTAGCCGTTCCTGTGGAGCCGACATAGCCGATCACCTGACCCTGACTGACCCGATTCCCACGGCGGGTGGGCGATGCGAATCGGCTGAGGTGGGCATAGACCGTTTTGTAATCGCCGTTGTGCCTGATCCGGACGTAGTTGCCGTAACCGCCGTTGCGCCCGGCGACCTCGACCACGCCGTTCCCGGCGGCATAAATCGGGGTTCCCGGCGGGGCGGCGAAGTCCACACCCCGATGCATTCGCGAGTAGCCGAGGACGGGGTGTTTGCGCATTCCAAAGCCGGAGGATAGCCGCGCGCCGTCGATCGGGGTGCGCATCAGCAGGCGGCGCAGCGACTCGCCGTCCGAATCGAAGTAGTCCACCGTCCCGTCGGCGCTCTCGTGGCGGTACATTTCCAGGCGCGCGTTGCGGACCTCGACACTGGCGAAAAGCAAGGCCCCGCTGCGTGCGAGTGACCCCTCCGCGTCGCTCAGTGTTTCATAGACGATCTCGAACGCGTCGCCGTTTCGCAAATCGCGCTGGAAATCCACGGCGTAGCTCAAAGCGCGGATCATCTCCAGCATGACCGCTGGCGGTACGTCCAGGCTTTCTCCGTCGACGAACAGGCTGCTGCGAATCGTGCCCGCCGCGCCGTCGATGCCGCGCGCGAGCGGCCGGGCCACGCTCTCGGCGACGAATTCGCCGTCGGCATCCCGGCGCAGCTGCACGTCCTCTTCGATAGACGCGCGCAGGCTGAGACCGGCCAGTCGCGACTTGGCTTCGCCGTTGCTGTTTTCCTGCAATTCCAGGGCCAACTCGATCTGTTGACCGGGCCGCAAGCCGCGAGGGCTGAAAACGGCCTGTAATGCGTTGACCGCTCCGTAGGCCTCTCCCGTACCGATTCCCGCGCGCTGAAGCAGCCCGATCAGGGTATCGCCGCTGCCGACCTCCACGACTTCTTCCCGAAGTTCTGCCGGTTCCGCCACGTCTGTTTGCTGCGGAGCCTCGTTTTGCGGCCCGTAGGCGAGCTTTATAATGTCTGCCGCTCCCGAAACGATAGCCGGCTTGCTCGATTCGGCGGGCAGCGGCAAGGCGGCAGGATCGACCACCGGCCGGTCGAGATCACGTGCAGTCAGCGCGGATTCGTTCTGCGATTCGTCGCTCGATTCGGCGAACTTCTGCGGCTTCGGCGCCGGCAGAACCGAAGGCGCGCCGACTTCCAGAGCGGGCTTTTGTGGGGGCAGCACAGCGCTGAAATCGACCGTGCCGCCCGGAGCCGCCTGTGCCATGCCAACCGCCGCTCCGCTCGCCAGGGGCAGCAGCACGAAGGCCGCGAGAGGCAATATCAGCCGGAACTCTTGCCGGGTTCCGCAACAGTGCAGCCGTCCGATGCTCTTAGGTCGTACGAATCTCAATAAAAAGCCCCCTCGAACTTAGGTCGACCCGGTCTCCCGGACGGTTGATACGCCCACTCTAGACACACGCCCACACGCGCGCCTTCGTATCGTTAGGGCGGAAAATAGCCTGGCGAAGATGCTCACCCGATTGAATCCTGTCAACTCACGACTACTCCGGATGGGCAAGGGCACAAAGTTGACACACAGCGGGCACAGGATTGGGCTGCGGCCGCGCCCGCACCGGCCGAGCGCACCGGCACCACCGCAACAAAAAGTTCAAAAAGGGGTTTGACAAGCTGAGGCCCTGGGCGTACATATCGCCTCACACAACGACGGCGGCCCTGGGAACACACGGTTCTGAGGCCGGCGTCGCAGTCTCTGCCCTCCGGGGTGAGACGATCAAATTTGCCCCTCGGGGCGTGCTCTTTGACATTGTTGGTTTTGGAAGGGATACGCGGGCGGCGGAAGTTTGCTTGTCGGTGGCTTTAGGGTCATTTGAGTAGGTTTTTCTGTTGCTTGTCGTATCTGGAAGTTTAAGC
>SKZV01000079.1 GCA_007127165.1 Rhodovibrio sp.
ACGAGGCAGAGTTGCTCGATATCGGCTTCACCGGCCTCGCGGCGCTCCAGCGTGTTGAAGGGCTCGCGATCCAGCGTTTGCCATACCGTCTGTATCCGCTCGGGCCGCTCGGGATGCCCCGCTCCCGTGTCGTGATCCAGATAGGACGGATGGGTGAAGATCAGCGTGCTCATAATCGCTTCGGCTCCTAATATCGACGCGCGCGGGATGTCAAACGCGGCTGCTCTCCGGCACGTAGGCCGGAGAGGCTTGATGGTGGATCATCCGCCATTCGCCAGACTCCTTGGCGAAAATGTTGGTCGCCACCAGCGTCGCCGATGGCAGCACCTCTTCGCAGATAACGACGGCGATGCTGTCGTGGAAGGTCACGCTCTCGTCGTGGCAGGCGACATGCGGCGGGTCCAGGCTGTTCAGTATTCCGGCCCAGCTCTGCATGACCGCGTCGCGGCCGGTCAAGGGTGGGCAGCCCGGGTGGATGCAGGCCACCGGCACGGAAACGGCCCAGATCCTGCCCATCGCCTCGAGATCGCGTGCGGCAAATGCGCCATAGAACGCCAGATTGGCAGCCAGAACGGCGTCGCGATCACCCATTTGCAAGGATACTCCCCAATTTCGCAGCCGCCGCACGCGCGCACACGGCCAATGGCGGCCCCCGAGCGTCCTTTCGGACTCTCCCGAGTCGCCTTTACAATAGCCGCGCGCGCCGCCGCAACGTCAGTTTGCCGTCTGCGCCTCGACCGTCTTCGCTTCCTCATCCAGTTCCGTCAGACGGAGCCCAATGAGGTCGCGCACGCTGATGACGCCGACAAGGACGTGTTCGGCCATCACGGGAAGGTGGCGGATGTTGTTCGAGACCATGAGGTGCAGAACATGCCGCAACTCGTCTTCCGGCTTGCAGGAGATGAGCTTCTTGCTCATCAACTGTTCCACCCGCATCTGGAGCATCGATGGCCCATGATTGACCAGGGCGCGCGCAATATCCCGCTCCGAGAACATCCCCATGACGACGTTGCCCTCGGTCCGGCAGACATCCTTGACGACAAGGGCGCTGATGTTCTCCGACTTCATCAGCTTGGCCGCCGTTTCGACGGTCTCGCGCAGGCGCACGGTGATAATACGCGTGTCCTTGGTCTTGAGAATGTCTTCAACCCTCATCACGCCTACTCCCAATGTGGTTGGCAAGACACGAGCCTGGTGCATGCGAATTTGCCCAGGCGGTCGTCTTGTCCCTTCTTGACTTTAGCACATTCTTTTGCGCCCGCCGATGGCCCTGGCGGCGCCGGCCCGCTCTGCCGTCCGCCGTCAAGGTCCGCCACTGCTGTCAATCAGCCCTTTGTCTTCCAGCGTCGAATCTTGGGCGCTCATCCAGGTCCCGGGTCGCCGCCGCAGACTCATGGCCAGCGGTCAGTGCCTTCATAAATAGTCTGGTGTACAATATACGTAATGTCAATAATTGCTTTATGGGGTTTTGCGAATGGCGGGCCGCCGCCCCCTTGAGTCGCAACCTGGGGGACCTACATCTTTGGATTGAGATTAGTCGGTCTTCATCTGGTTCAGCTACCGCGATTGCACGTCAAACGGGTGATCCGGCTTGGTGAGTACCCTAAATTTGGACTGGCAACATCTTGACGGCACACAGAAAATCCTAGGCCGCACGCCAGCGCCGGACTAAAAGTCACTGATGTAGCTTTTTGGCACCGGTATACGATATATTGTCCACTTAGAAATGGAGACTCGCGCACGGGGCTCCGAAGTCGCGTGCGGGATCGCGAGTTGCGTGCGTGGTTGAAAGGGTGCCAGCACGGCCCTTGCGCCAACGAATAAGACGAGGATGTACAGGAGCTTCGATAGTCAATGAACAGTCCCGACCTGAATGTTCAGCCGCTCAATACGAGCGTCAGCTTCCGCACCCAGGCCTACAACGCCTTGAAGGCCGCGATTACGGCGATGGACATTTACGACCACGATGAGGAGATTCGCCTCGACGAGCGCCAGTTGAGCGAAAAGCTGGGGGTCAGCCGCACGCCGATTCGCGAGGCCATGACGTTGCTGGAGCAGGAGGGCTTCGTCCGCTCGGCCCCCCGGCGCGGCGTTTTTGTGGTCCGAAAGACCAAGCAAGAGATCCTGGATATGATCATCGTTTGGGCGGCGCTCGAAAGCATGGCCGCGCGTCTGGCGGCCCAGAAGGCGGGCAAGCAGGAGATCGCCTCGCTGCGTAAGTTGTTCCGCAATTTCGAAAAGGCGACACTTCCCGAGCAGATGAGCGAATATTCCGAGGCGAATATCGCCTTCCATAAGCAGATTTTGCGGATGGGCGGTTGCCAATTGATCGTTGAAATGACCGACAACCTGTTCATCCACATGCGGGCGATCCGCAAGGTAACGATTGCGCACGACGATCGCGCCCAGCGCTCGATCGAGGATCACATGAACATCATCGAGGCGCTGGAGGCGCGCGACGCCGACCGTGTGGAACGGTTGGTGCGCGAACATACGCTCGGCCTGGCCGAGCACATCGACAAGTACTGCCACTTTCTGGAGTAAGACTGGTTCTGGAGTGAGGCTGGCGCGGCAGCCGCCAAGGCTGCCGCGCGATAACGCGCTCTATTCGGTAACCCAGCCGGTTTCCGACCCAACCTCGACAATCCGAAGAATGTTGGTACTGCCGCTCTGTCCGAAGGGGACGCCGGCGGTAATCACGAGGCGGTCGTTTTCTTCCGCCAGCCCATGCTCCTGGGCGATTTCCGCCGCCTTCGCGACCATGGCTCTGAACGAGTCGATCTCACCCGGCGCAAAGACGGCGTGCGCGCCGTAAGACAGGGCGAGGCGGCGTGCGATAGGGCCATGGCTGGAAACCGCGAGGATCGGAACGCCTGGCCGCTCGCGCGCCGCCCGCAAGGTCGTGGCGCCCGAGGAGGTGTAGGTCACGATAGCGACGGCGGCGATGGTTCGGGCGGTCTCGTGCGCGGCGCGGGTGATGGCGTCGGCGGCGGTCCCGTCCGGGCTTGGGCGCTGGCCCTCCAGGATCCTTCGGTAGGCGGGATCGGCCTCGCTGCGCCGGACGATCCGGTCCATAAAGCCCACCGCCTCGATCGGGTAGGCCCCGGCGGCGGTCTCGGCGGATAGCATGACGGCGTCGGTTCCGTCGTAGACTGCCGTGGCGACGTCGGAGACTTCGGCGCGGGTAGGGGCGGGCGCGGTGATCATCGATTCAAGCATCTGCGTCGCCACGATGACCGGCCGTCCCGCCATGCGGGACTTCTGAACGATGGACTTCTGCAGGCTGGGCACATCCTCGACCGACATTTCCACGCCGAGATCGCCGCGCGCCACCATGATCGCGTCGGAGCGTTCGATCAGCTCGTCGAGATGCTCGATGGCGGCGGGCTTCTCCAACTTCAGCATGATGGCCGCCCGATTGCCGATAATGGCGCGCGCCTCTTCCACGTCCTCGACCCGCTGCACGAACGAGAGCGCCACCCACTCGACCCCTTGTTCGAGCGCGAATTGCAGGTCGGCGTGGTCTTTTTCCGTCAAGGGCGACAACGGCAGGACGATGTCCGGCACGTTGAAGCCCTTGTTGTTGGATAGCCGCGAACCGAAGACCACCTCGGTCACCAGGCAGTCCGAGCCCTTATCGACGACCTTGAGCCGGACCTTCCCGTCGTCGAGCAGCAGGCTGTTTCCAGGCTCCAGCGCCTCGATGATCTCGGGATGCGGCAGGCAGACCCGCGAGGTGTCGCCGGGCGCGGGATCGAGGTCGAGCCGCAGCCGCATGCCGGGCGTGAGGTCGATCGCTCCTTCGGCGAAGGTGCCCACCCGCAGCTTGGGGCCTTGCAGGTCGGCGATGACCCCGATGGGTCGGTCGAACTCTCCCTCCAGGGCGCGAATGCGGGAGAGGACCTGCCCGTGGTCGGCCTGCGTTCCGTGGCTGAAATTCAAGCGCAGCACGTCGGCTCCGGCAACGAACAGCTTGCGAAGCTGGTCCATCGAGGCTGTGGCTGGCCCGATGGTGGCGACGATCTTGGTCTTGCGGGTGCGGCGGATGCGCTCGCCCTTGTATACGACGGGCACGTCAACTGTTTCGGTCATGAATCGTTCCTTTTCTACGTCGGCGCACGTTTTGTTTAGCCTCGGTGCACGGCCCTGTTTGCGCTCGGCCGCTCGCCGCCGAATCTTTCACTGCACCCGAAGACGCGCAGCGGCGCCGCGTTTGGAACAGGGCCTGCCGGCTAAGTCAAATGTCGAGCGATGTTGTTCTCGGTAAGCGGAAAAAGCTACACCCGCGATTTCACAATGCGGAAAATTACCTTTGGGTCTCTAACCCTACCTCTTGCCAGATGTTAGAAATATTAGAGTCAGCCGTTTTAGTGCTGCAATCGTTTGTTGGCGGAGTTCAGGCAATTGTTGACGTATGGTATGTGGTATACCACTATAGCCTTAAATCCCGCGCCTTGAAAGTATCTCCACAGGCTTTCACGGTCGCCAATAAAGCTTGTCCTCTTATCCGTCGGATTTCCGTGAGCGGGAAGCGAATGAATGGGGCCGGGCGCCTGCGCCTCAGTGGTTCAGGGCAAGAAGGCAGCGCCAGAGCGGGACAGGGCGGTGCGTCAACGATTGGAAGCAATCAGGTCGTCACCGGCAAAGGCCGTTGATTTTGGCCTGATCCAATAAAGAGGAGGAGGAAGCATGAAGGCCTTGGACATCATGACAACCGATGTCATCACGATATCGCCAGACACCCCCGTCGGCGAGATCGCCGAACTTTTGCTGGAGAAGCGCATCAGCGGCCTGCCGGTCGTCGACAAGAACGGCAAGCTCGCCGGTGTGGTCAGTGAGGGAGACTTGATCCATCGCCAGGAGATCGAGCCCAACAGGAATCGCTCCTGGTGGCTCGAGTTGCTGTCGTCACGCGAGGATCGGGCACGGGACTATTCCAAATTCCACGGCCGCACCGCCAGCGACGTGATGACCACGGACGTCGTCTCCGTCGAGGAGGAGACCCCGATTTCCGAGATTGCCTCGCTGTTGGAAAGCAAGCGGATCAAACGTGTGCCCGTCTGCCGCGACGGTAAGCTGGTGGGAATCGTCAGCCGCGCGAACCTGATCCAGGCGGTTTCGGTCGCCTGGAAGCAAAGCGATCCTAAGAAGGGGGCGACGGATGACCGGCGCATCCGTGAAGGTTTGGACAGGGAACTACGCAAGTCCAACCTTACCGACGCACGGCATCTGAACTTCCTGGTCGATAAGGGTATCGTCCACCTCTGGGGCATGGTTGGCTCGGAGGATGAGCGCCGGGCGTTGCGGACCGCGGCCTCCAATATCGAGGGTGTGCAAGATGTGCGCGACGATCTTGAGGTGCAGGCCCATGAAAGGCTGGTACAGGGACAGGACCACCGGTTCCCTTAAATCGCCTTGATAAGCGGATCGCTCCGCAAAACGAACCCGGCAAGGCCAGATGGCCTTGCCGGGTTTTCTTTTGGGCGTCGAATAACCATGCGCTCGTGAAGCGATACCGCCCAACAGAAGAAATGACTCTTTCTAAACGGATGGCGCGGACCTCTCGATACGCGCCGAAGGGGCGCTACTCGCGGTGAGGCTCTTCCAAAACGTATGGTTTCCTCACGCCAAGTAGGCCCGCTTGGCCGTATCGAGGGGCCAGCCGCAACGAGTCCGTTCTTTCGCAGCTTGGTATGAATGCCGCTTCGCCGCGAACAGCAACGGCGGCAGGGCAGAAGAAAGGCCGCGGCACCTAAGTGCCGCGGCCCGATAGTCCAGCCAGTCTTCCATCTGCGGGTGTTTTAGCTCCCCGTTACGAAGAACATGAGGTAGAGGATGTAAAGGCTGATGATCGCCAGCCCGGCGATGCCGAGCCACGCCCAGACCATCATCCACGTGGGCGGCAGGAATTCTTTCTCCCAGCCTTCGAAGTACTTGAAGGCCCGGACGTTCAGCCAGAAGATAACCGGCGCGAAGAGCAGCGCAAGCACCGAGGCGATCTGCACCACGACGATCGGCTCCGGCATTCCGTAGACGATCGCGGCACCGGCGATGACCCAGGCGACCTGGAACCCACGGTAGATGTACTTGCGAATCGCCGCGGTGTCCCATGCCTGGCGGATACGCACGCAGCACTCTTCGAACACCCGTGCCTGGCCGTCGAAGTAGGTGAAGACCGTGGAGAAGAGAGCGGCGGTACCACCGGCGATGATGATCGGGAAGATCCAATCGCCGAACTGCTGGGTGTACATGAAGGCGATGGTCTGGCCCATCTCGGCGCCGCTGACCATGATGCCCTCGGGCTTAAGCATGACCGCACCAATGATCAGGAACATCATGCCGGTGATCATCGAAACGATGTAGGCGATGTTCATGTCGCGGTGGAACAGCTTCATGTAGTTCTTCATATAGTTTTTATCGAGAAGAACCTTGTAGCCCTGCTTCTCCAGCCGCTTCGCTTCGACCATGCCTGAGCGCTTGTCGACCGCCCAGTTGGACTGCATGGGCGAGACCTCCACCGTGGTGGGGAAGTACCCGAACATCGAGCCGAACAGCATCATCGCGCCGGCGGGCGCAAGGGCCGGAATCAGGTTGGCCATATAGTCGCCCGGCGCCGGGGCTTGCAGCATGAAAGCAATGACCGTGGCAGCCGCAAACAGCACGATGGCGATCTTCACCACCATTTCCACGGCGCTGTACTTCCCAGCCCAGATGATGGCGACACAGGCCACCAGAATGCCGACCGCCCAGACTTCCAATGGTAGGAACGGAAAGGCTGCCCAGAGCATTGCCGCGCAACCGAGAGCACGCCCGGCAATGCCGAAGGTGTTCACGATTGCCTGGAAGCCCAAGTACCAAAGGGGCCACTTGCCCCTTCCATCGCCGATCCGCTCATAGGCCGCCATGACGCTTTCACCACGCACCATCGTATAGCGGTGGGCGAATTCGAAAGCGCAGTACTTCAAAAGATAAGCGACGGGAATGATCCACAGCAGCTGGAAGCCGAATTGGGCTCCCGCCGTTGGCCCGTGCATGATGTGACTGGCACCGATGCCCGTCATCGCAGCGGCGATACCGGGTCCCATCGCGTCCCAGGTCGCCTTCGCTCCGGTGGCCGGGGCGGCGAATCGAATAGTATTAGCCTCGTCTTGCGCCTCACGAGGCGCAAGTTTCCGATCGGTATCCGGCTCGCCCAGAGCGCCTGAGTGTGAACCGGCGGTCGTGTCAACGGGCATTTCCTCCCTCCATATACAGTCTTTTAGATTGAGAACTGGCGCTTTCATGCACTGTCCCATGTCAAGCTATGGTATGCCAGATACCATATTTCTTCGAGGGGTAATGACGCAGCAATGCGGCGTTTTTTCGCAGTGTGGAAAACGCCAGCCAAATGTGCCGCGCGTTTTTCTCGAAAATACAAGATGCTGTCCGCTAGACGGGAGTGCGAAGAGGAATAATACCCTGGATGAACGAACGGTTTCTAGCGGAAATTTTTCCCTGTATTGCGACTAAATTGGCGGAGGTCGCGCGAACTAAGTATAGGGAACAACCGTAATAGTATTGGTACAATTAGCGGAGGACAGTTTCGGTATACGCGCAGCCAGCGGGACCTCTGGATAGCCGCGGAGCGTCAAGCTGCGCTTGCATCCTTATGCGCCTCGACCAGTGCGGTCATCGACGGAAACCAGAGATCGGGCTTGGGACTTCCCGGTGGCGGCGGGGTCGCGCCCCACGCTCCGCCCTCCGCTTGGTTCTGCCGGTCGATCCAGCAGGTGGCGAGGCCAAGCTGCTGGGCCGGGGCGTGATCGTGAAACAGCGATTGCGCGGTATGCAAGATCGCGTCGAAACCGATTCCGATCTCGCTCATCGCCTCGATGGCGAGGTGGAAGGGCGCGAGCGTCGGCTTGTAGGCGCCCGCATCCTCCGCCGTGATGATCGTGTCGAACGCGACCCCGAGTTTCTTGTTCGAGGCGGCGAAGGAGGCGCGGTCCACGTTGGAAATCACACCAAGGCGATAGTGCCGGGCGAGATAGGTCAGCGACTCGCGGCTGTCTGCGAAGGCTGGCCACTCCGCAACGGACTCCCCGAACGCTTCGGCTTCGCCGCGGGTGGGTGTCACCCCGAAATCCCGCGCGATATCCTCGAACGCCAGTTCCAGGACGTGTGGATAGAGCATCTCCGGGTTTTCTTGCTGACGACGCGATTCGTGCCGTGCGAACGCCGCAAGCAGGTCCGCACGGCCCGCCGCAAGCCCGCGCTGGCGGGCCCACGGCGTGAGCGCTTCGACGATCCCGGTCTCCCAGTCGATCAGGGTGCCGTAAACATCGAAGGTCAACGCTTCGAAGTTCAAAAGATCCATCTCTTCGCCCTGGTCCCTCACCCTCGTCCCTCTGCCGTCCGTCTCTCAACTCTACTGCGTCATGCCGCCTTCGGCGAGGTCTCGCGCATCGAAGGCCGCTCGGCGAAAACCTCGAACCAAGCGGCAAGGCGCGGACGATTCTCCCGCCAGGCAACGCTGGAGAACCGGAAGTCCAGGTACCCCAAGGCGCACGCGGCGGTGACGTGGGCGATGGTCAGCCGCTCTTCCAACCGCTCGCTGTTCTGTTCCAGAACGTCTAGCCCGCGCTCGACCTTCTCTTGCTGACGCTCGATCCAGTCCGGCCAGCGGTATTCCGCGGGGCGGCGCTGCTCTTCGATCAGCCGTAGCACGGAGGCATCCATCATGCCGTCGGCCAGCGCCTCCAGCTTGAGAGTCCGCCAGCGGCGCTCGCCATCGCTCGGGAGCAGTTTTTCACCGTCGTGAAGGCTGTCCAGGTATTCGCAAATCACGCGGGAATCGTAGAGCGTCTCGCCGCTGTCGAGCACCATGGTCGGAACCTTCCCAAGCGGGTTGTCGCCGGGCAGGTCGCCAGCCGGGTCCCAGGCGTTGGTGTTCTTCCAGGCGATGCGGTCGGCCAATCCCATCTCGGCGGCGGCCACAGTGACCTTGCGGACGAAAGGCGAGGTTGACGAGTAGCGCAGGATCATCGAAAGGCCTTTCTATCAGTACTGATTACGGCGTTCGCGGATCGCCGCGAAGACATCCACCGGGGATGCGCCGGCCATTCCCATCGCCTCCGCAATGGCGGGGTCGTCGGCGCGCAGGAACGGGTTGGTCAGCAATTCCTCTCCAAGAATGGCGGGAAGCGTCGGCTTACCGGCCGCGCGCAGTTCCGCCACGCGCTTGGCGCGGGTTTGCAGCTTGGCGTTGTGCGGGTCGACGCTGAGGGCGCACTTCGCGTTGGTTTGGGTGTACTCGTGCCCGCAGTAAATGCGGGTGTCGCTCGGCAGGGCGCGAAGCTTTTGCAGCGAGGTCCACATCTGCTCCGCGTCGCCCTCGAAAAGCCGCCCGCAACCCAGCGAGAACAGCGTGTCGCCCGCGAACAGCACGTCGGCGTCCTTGAACCAGTAGGCGATATGCCCGCGTGTATGGCCGGGGGTGAAGAACACCTCCGCCTCGCAGTTGCCGACCTTGTAGGTGTCGCCTTCGGACAGGGCGATCTGAATACCGGGAATGCGGTCCTCGTCGTACTTCGGCCCGACGATGGGCGCGCCGGTGGCTCGCTGGACCTCGAGATTGCCGGCGGTGTGGTCGCCGTGGTGATGGGTGTTGAGAATGTGGTTGATGGTCCAGCCGCGCTGCCGCGCAGCCTCCAGCGCCGGCGCCGCTTCGGCTGGATCGACGACCGCGGTATCGCCGGTATCCAGGTCGTGGGCGAGATAGATGTAGTTGTCCGACAGCGCCGGAACCAGGATCACTTCAAGCTGCGCCATGACGGCCTCCCCTTAACGCTATAATCTGTACGCTTGAGCCAGCGGCCCGGAGTCACCTGCATTCAGCGAATGTCAGCGTAAAGGCTTGGCTGGCAAGTGCAAGGCCCGCTAAGCCTTAGGCCTTCAACAAGCTGAATTCACTCCATTTCGACGGACCATCGTGCTAGTCTTCTGCGATGTTCTCGGATGTAGTAGACTTGCGCGATTTCTATGAAAGCCGCCTGGGGCAACTGGCCTACCACGTGTTGCGCCGGGAGGTGCGGCAGATCTGGCCCGACCTGACCGGGCAGCGCGTGCTCGGGCTCGGTTATGCGCCGCCGGTGCTACGGCAGTACCGGCAGGAGGCTGAGCGGGTGCTGGCGTTCATGCCCGCGCAGCAAGGCGTGCTGCGTTGGCCGTACGACGGGCGCAACGCCACGGCGCTGGTGGACGAGGGCGCGCTGCCGCTGGCGGACTTTTCGATGGACCGGGTCATCCTGATGCACGCGCTGGAGAACACGGAGCAGCTTCGCACGATGCTGGATGAGGCGTGGCGGGTGTTGCTGGGCGATGGCCGCCTGCTGGTGGTTGTGCCGAACCGGCGCGGGGTTTGGGCGCGGCTCGAGCGTACGCCCTTCGGACACGGCCGCCCGTACAGCGCCGGACAGTTGAGCCGCCTGCTGCGAAATCAGATGTTTCTGCCGATGCACACAAGCCATTCGCTGTTCTTCCCGCCAAGCCGCTCGCGAACCCTCCTCGCCGCCGCTCCGGCATGGGAACGCGTCGGCCAACGCTGGTTCACCCGCTTTGGCGGACTCGTGGTAATCGAGGCATCGAAGCAGCAATACGCGACCAGCAAACCGGTCCAACACCGCCGCTTGCGGTCGCGTGTGGTGGTTCCTTTCCCGACCGGGGTGCGCCCGCCCGCCGGTGTGCGGCGGGAGGGCGGCTGCGGCACCTAGAGCTTTGTTTCGCGGGGCGATCCAGTTCTCAAGCCGAAGTGGCTTGAAATCATCGCGCTCTCCTGTTTACGAGCTGGTGCGCGAGCGCGCCGCGCGCCGCCCCAGAACCTCGTACAGCGCGACGGCTGCCGCGTTGGAAACGTTGAGGGCGGCAATTTCTCCCTGGGTCGGCAGGCGTACAAGGGCATCGCACCGCTCGCGGGTCAATCGGCGCAGTCCGCTCCCCTCGGCTCCCAACACGATGGCGACGCGCTGAGACTCCGCTGCCTCCTGCAAGAGTTCGGACCCCTCCTCCGCCAGACCGAGGACGCGCAAACCGGCTTCCTGCATACGCTCCATGGCGCGGGCGAGATTCGGGAGATGCAGGAAGGGTACGTGCTCCAGCGCGCCCGAGGCCGCTTTCGCCAGACTGCCGGTTTCCGCCGGGGCGTTCCGGCGGGTGGTGACCACGGCGCTCGCTCCGAAGGCCGCGGCGGAGCGCAGCACGGCGCCTGCGTTCTGCGGGTCGCTGATCTGATCCAGCAGAACGATGGCGACCGGCCGGTCCTCCGGCAGTAGGGTCAGCAGGACGTCCAAATCGGGCTGATCGAGCGGTTCGGCCAGCAGCGCCAGCCCTTGATGGACCACCGACTCGGGCAACAGACGGTCGAAGGCCTTGCGGGGGCGGACCTCCGGTTCGGGCGGCAGATCTTCGCGGGCTGCGAGCAGAGGCGCGAGCTTGCTGTGCCAGTGGTCTTGCGATTCTTCCGCCACCAGAACGCGGCGGCACCGCCGGTTCGGGTTCGCCAGGGCCGCCAGCACCGCGTGGCCGCCCCACAGCCACACCGGCTCGTGCCCGCCCTTGCCCCGGCTTCCTGAATCGCGTGCGGTCTTGCCACGGGTGTCCGGCGCAGTGGGCCGGTTGGGCGACGACCGGTTGGAGCGGGAGGATGGGGGGCGCTTGCCGCTGCGCTTCGCAGGGGCCTCGCCGGTCGGGCTGTGGCGCTGCTCGGAGGCGCGCGGACTGCTCTTGTGTCTGGCCATGATACGACCTATTATCTCTCGTAATGCCAAGGCCTTTGCAAGCGTTCCGTCCGGCCGAAACAAGAAAGTTTTTGGCGGCGCGCTCCGGCGTGTTCGACGGCTTGTGGTTTGACGTTGACACGAGCCGCCGAATCGCCATAGTGCACGCCGCCGCAACCGTTGACGCGGTTGTTTATCCGTGTGGACGCGGAGGCGTTGAGCTTTGGGGCTCTGCGCTGGTTTCGCGGAGGTATGGAGGGGTGCCCGAGTGGTTAAAGGGGGCGGACTGTAAATCCGCTGGCTTAGCCTACGTTGGTTCGAATCCAACCCCCTCCACCATCGCGTCGCTCCACGGTCCACGGTTGACGGTCGCAGGCACGAGACGATGCAGGCGGCGCTCGGCGCGGGTGTAGCTCAATGGTAGAGCACCAGCCTTCCAAGCTGGCTACGGGGGTTCGATTCCCCTCACCCGCTCCACTGCAGCCGCAGATGCGTTAATGTTAGAGATGTGATCAAAAACCCGTTGTGTACGGGCTGGAATTGGGAACAACGGAATGGCCAAGGCGAAGTTCGAGCGCGACAAGCCGCACTGCAACATTGGGACGGTTGGTCACGTTGACCACGGCAAGACGACGTTGACGGCGGCGATTACGAAGGTGCTTGCGGAGGCGGGTG
>SKZV01000093.1 GCA_007127165.1 Rhodovibrio sp.
CGAGGCAATTCCGAAACGGTCGATGGCGAGCAGCCCCTGCCCGCTTGGAGCGTCGTGGAGCGCCAGCGCGAAGCTGCCTTCCAAGTGGTTCAGGCAGTCCTCGCCCATCTCACGGAACGCCAACGCCAGCGATGCCGCGAAGCCGGAAGCCCGCGCCAGTCCGGCCAGCCGCTCGTCGCTCCAGCGCGGGTGCCCGTCAATCGCGGCAAGGCTGCCGTCCTCGCCGCGATGCACCGCCCCCGGCAGGCGCGAAACCAGGCAGAGCGCAGCCCCACCGCGCTGCACGATTTGCAGGTCCAGGCGGTCCGACCACGCAATGCGCTCGCCCATACGGGCAAGCGTCCGCTCCGCCGAGTCCGCGCCGTCCTGCATGGCCCCGTCCGGCGTGGCGAACCAGCCGCAAAATCCCGGCATTCAACTGTCTCCTTTGCGTTTCATCGGCCCTTGGAAGTGTCGGCCCCAACGGCGGGCGCGGCTGCCTGGGGAGCGGCTGTTCGCGGGCCGCTCTCCGCCATCGAAGTGTCGAGGGGCACAACCGGGCGCGAGCGCCGCGTGGCGGTGATGTGAACCCAGGGCGCGCGGCTGGACAGCAGAATTTGCACCGGCCCCGCAACGAGGAAGTCGGCGCCGCCGAGGTCCACGCCGCCGAGCCGTGCGTGACTGCGCACCGAGGACAGATTGAACGCGGAGATACGGCTGCAACTCCACGCGACGCCATGCTCGCGCAGAAACGCATCGGCCACGTCCCACATCTTCAGGAATGCCGGAGACAGGCGGTAGGCCGGGAGAACGTAGAGGTCGAAGTCCCAGGAGGCCCGCCCTTCCGGCAGGGGAACGAAGCGGCAGCGCACCTCGTCCTCCTCGTAAGCCCCCAGGGTCAGCCAAATGTAGGCCACCAACGCCTGCTCCCGGAACAGCCCCAGGCAGCGCGCGCCCTGTCCGAACC
Organism: Rhodovibrio sp.; assembly: GCA_007127165.1. Classification (GTDB taxonomy): domain Bacteria; phylum Pseudomonadota; class Alphaproteobacteria; order Kiloniellales; family Rhodovibrionaceae; genus SKZV01. Next base: position 947 of record SKZV01000093.1, read on the forward strand.
GGTGGTCCAGCGTCTCCTGCTCCAGCGGCATCTCCGCGAGGGCGCTATCCTCCGGCCCGATCTCCCGCCCGACGAGAGAGTTTCCGCGCTCTCCCTTGAGCCGTGGCGCGGAGGGCACCGGTTGAGCGATCAGACGATAACAGTAGACCCTCACCGGCAGCCGCAGCCACTCCATCGTGCGAAAGAGCAGATAGAGCACGGCGGTTTTCGGCCCAAGCGCCCGGAAAAGCGCCGCGATTCTGGAGAACGCGTCCGGCATAGTAAGCGGCATCCTCCCTACCTGCCATCCACGCCGCAGAGCACCCGCAGCGTGCGTTCGGCAAGCTCCGCCGCCGCATCCGTTTGTGGCAAGTCTTGCGTCACGGGGCTCACCCCCGCGTACTCCAGAAAGCTCTGCAACACCGGCGCGGAAATCGCAAAAGAGACGTCGCGGACGACCTCGCCGGTTTCACGATAGGTCGACACGGTATCCACCTTGCTCACAACCATGCCCAAAAGATAGCCCTGTTCCGAGATCAGCGGGCCGCCGCTGCCGCCGCTTCGGACCGGCGCCTGGAACGTGACGAAGCCTTTCTCGAACCACGTCTCGCCATCGGCGCCGGACAATTCGCCCGGCACCACGCGCGGACGAACGGTCGGTAAACCTGCGTTCGGGTACCCAAGCGCCGCGAGCGCGCCGGGCGCGGCGCCGATGCGATCGGGATCGGTAAAGGCGAAGGGCTCCACCCGCCGGTCGCCGCGCAGCAGCGCAAGGTCCGCGCCTGCGTGCTCCATCAGCAACTCCACGGGCCAGCGCTCGCCCGCGGCGTCCTGCACCTCGAGCCGGGTGCAGCCCTCGACCACGTGATGCGCGGTCAGGATGTGCCCCGCCCCATCGACCGGAAAGCCGGAGCCTAGCCGTCCCGCATCGCGCATTTGCGGTGCTTCCCGCGTGGCGGAGGGCCCTTCGCCCATGCGTCGCAGCCGCTCCTGGCGGATTTCTTCGCGCAACTCACGAGCCTCCGCTTCATCGACGACCCGCCCTTCGCATGCGTGGCTGCGTTTGGATTGCAGTATGCGCCGGTCCGGGTCGTAGCACTGCACGAGTCCAGCCTGAGCCTGCCCGGCCCCGGCGCTCGCCGCGACCGCGGCCACGCCGAGCACGGCAGCGGTTGCGATCAGCCGCGCCGCAAGGCACGAAGGTTTCCGCTGCACCCTTGGCCCCTTCAGCAAACTTGCTTTGCAAACTCCAATGGTGCCGGGGTTGCGGACAGGGATCAATGTACGAAGACGACGCGCGGCATGTATAGCGCCAAAGCCGAGAGTAGGCAGCAAAAACTCGCCAAATCGATGCAGGCGGAAGACACCATTTAAGAAGGTCTTATCTGTGTCGTTTCACCTTACACCAGGTTTCAAGGATGCGTGTTCCGTTTTTCCCGTGCATACTCGGGCGATGAATGCTGCGGTCGCCAAAAGGTTTATAGGGGAACTTGGTAGACCACCCGACGAGTAGCGGTATTATTATGAAGCACGCGTTTTTTGTCCGTGACCGCAGCACGGAGATGCGGCCAAAAGACGCGCTTTGATGTTGGCGCGCGTGCGCGAGATTAGGGGTTCTTTATAGATGGCGGGACTTCCGAGTATTCCAAAGAAGATCACGAGGCGCGGCATGTCCACAGGCTTCGGGCCCAATCGCTTTCGGCCCAGTTCTTTCCGGGGCACCGCGAGTGTTTCCGCGCTCGCTCTTGCCGGGTTTCTTCTCGCGGCCTGTGGCGGGCCAAGCGCTGAGGAGCACGCGCTCAAGGCCGAAGAAGCCATCGAGAAAGAGCGCTACAACGAAGCCGTCGTGCATCTTCGAAATGCCATCCAGGAAGACCGCCAGAACGCGGAACTGCGATTCGCGCTTGGGCGCGTCGCCTTGCACCTGAACGACGCCTCGACGGCCACCAAGGAGCTTGAGCGGGCCGGGCAGCTTGGGCTGGACGATCCGGACTTCGAGACCGAACTGGCCCGCGCGTGGCTGATGGCGGGCGAGCCCGGCAAGGCGCTGGAGGCGACCGGCGAAGAACCGCAATCGGCGTTGCTGTCGGCGCTTCGCGGCCGTGCGCTCTTGACGCAGGGAAACCTCGCGGAAGCCGAGGCGGAACTTCAGCGCTCCCTAGCGATGGAGGAGACCGCCGCCGCGCAGGTATCGCTGGCGTTGCTGGCGCAGACCCGGGAAGACCACGAGACCGCCGAGCGTCATGCCGAAGCGGCGCTGGTGCTCAGGCCGGAAGATCAGGAAGCCGCCCACGTCAAGGCCGAGAGCCTGCACGCGGCGGGGGATTCGGAGACCGCGCTGGCGGTGCTGGACGAAGCGGACGCGCTGAACGAGCGCCGCGATCTCTCGAACCTGGCGCTGCGCAGTTCGATCCTGCTCGACACCGGCGATCTGGACGGGGCGGA
>SKZV01000290.1 GCA_007127165.1 Rhodovibrio sp.
CAGCTTTCCGGTGGCGCGCCCGAGAAACCGCCCGGCTTGCCGCTCGCCCCGGCGTTGGCGAAGACGGCGTCGATCCGGCCGAAGGTTTCGACCACCGCCGCCGCCATCCGCTGCTGGCCCGGATAGTCGCTAACATCGCAGGGAAACGCGGCGGCGCGCTCCTCCCCCAATTCGGCGACCAAATCTTTCAGCTTGTCTTCCGAGCGAGCGGCGAGCGCGAGGCGCCAGCCTTCCCGCGCGGCGGCCCGCGCGGTGGCCGCGCCGATTCCACTCGACGCCCCGGTGATGAGCAGTACCTTGGGCTCGGACATGATGGCTCTTCCCCTCTCGATGCGATTGCGATCCAACGCGGCGCAGCCGTCGCGAACACTGCGATAGACGTGTGTCCGAACAGCTGGGGCGGCAACCCGGCGGCGCGCGTTGCGCCGCATTGCACCCGTCTTTCGAAGACGCCCCTTGTATTCTGGACTGCGTAGTCCGAAACGTCTCGGTATGACACCGAATCCCGCATCACGGCACGAGAGTGCGAGGCCCGGACGCCCGCGCGCCTTCGATAAGGCGGACGCGCTCGCCGCCGCGCTCGACGTGTTCTGGCGTCAGGGGTATGAGGCCACCTCGGTCGACGACCTGACGCGGGCGATGGGGCTAAGCCGGTCCAGCTTCTACGGCTGCTTCGGTTCAAAGCACGACGCGCTGCTCGCGGCGGTGCAGAGCTACGCCGATGCGAGCCTTGAGATATTGTCGGCCATCGCGCGCGAAGAAACCTCGCCCCGCGTCGCCGTGCGGCGGATGATCCGGGCCATGGTGGAGACCGAGGACACCTGCCGGGGCTGTCTGCTGGTAAACTGCATCACCGAACTTGCCCCTCACGACGGCCGGGTTCGGGAGCGAATTCAACACCATCTCGCCCAAGTGGAAAGCCTTCTGGCCGAGACCGTCGCCCGGGCCGACGCAACGCAGGCCGGCCCCACGGACGCGGCAAATCAGGCGCGGGCGCTCCTGGCGCTGACGGTCGGCGCAATCACGCTGCGCAAGGCGGGGCTGCCCGCCGAACAGGTGGACGCCGCCTTGGCGCGGGCGGAGGCGCTGCTGCCCGGAATCTAATTCGAACCACACGCAATGCTGCGCTCTTCGGCTCCACCCAGCCGACGGGAGCGGCTTGGCGTCGCAGAATTACGGACCAAACAGTCCAATAACCTGAGGACCAAAAGAGGAGACCTCACAGATGACCGCTCCGAAGTTGTTCACGCCGCTCACCGTTGGCGAGATGGACTGCCGTCCCTATACCCCGTGCGGCATGTTGCCGCTGGCGCCCTCGGGGTTGCTCCGGGGGGCGAAGGCGGTCTGGTCGCGGGTTTCGGCGTAATGACCGAGCGCCCAATGCACCGAAGGGAAGGCAATCTCGTCCCACGGGATCTCGTCCCACAGGAACAGCCCCACCTCCTGCGATTCCGGACCGGCGGAAACCTCGGGATCGAGCAGGCGGGCGCGGTAGATGAGCTGCACCTGATTGATCCATGGGATGGAGTACACCCCGAGCAACTGTTCGATTTCGACCTTGGCGCGGGCTTCCTCCTGCGCCTCCCGCCGCGCCCCCGTCTCGGCGCTCTCCCCCAGTTCCAGATAGCCCGCCGGGAGCGTCCAATAGCCCGCGCGCGGCTCGATCGCACGACGGCACAGCAGAATGCGCTGCTCCAGATACACAACCGAGCCGACGACGATCTTCGGATTCTCATAGAGCACGAAGTTGCAATCCGCGCAGACCAGCCGCTCGCGGTCGTCGCCTTCGGGTATGCGTCGTTCGAAACGGGTGCTGTTCACAGTGTTCGGATCGCTCATGCACAGCAGTCTGACCCGGCGCGGCGCGGGATACAAGACGTCGGATCGCCCTGACACGGCCAGTTTCCTTGCACGCGCGGGGGGTATAGACTAAGCCGATGAGTGAAAGCAGAAACCAAGCTTGAGGATCGTGCGGGCTCGTGGAAGTAGACGCCTTCGACAATTCCCAACTCGCCCAACGCCTGGATCGTCTGGACGAGGCGACGGTGTTCGTCGTGGGCGACGTCATGCTCGATCGTTACGTCACAGGAACGGTTGACCGCATTTCCCCGGAAGCGCCGATTCCCGTTTTGAAGGTGACGCACGAGAATGCGATGCTCGGCGGCGCGGGGAACGTGCTGCGCAATCTTCGCGCCGTCGGTGCGCAGGCGCGGCTGGCCGCGGTCGTGGGCGCGGACGATGCGGGGGCGCAGGTACGCGCGCTGATGAGCGAAGCGGGCTGCGATGCGGCGGGGCTGCACGAGGTTTCCGACCGCCCGACCTCGGTGAAGGTGCGCTACCTCGCCGGGGGGCAGCAGCTTCTGCGCAGCGATCATGAACGCGTGGGGGCCCTCAACGGGGAAACGCGAGCGCGGATCCTGGACTCGGTGACGGCGGCGCTCGATGGCGTCGGCGTCGTGGTGCTCTCCGACTACGGCAAGGGCGTGCTGAGCGAAGAGACCGCCGCCGAGGTCATTGCGCAGGCGAAACGAGCCGGTATCCCTGTGGTCGTCGACCCCAAGGGACAGGATTACACCCGCTATCGCGGCGCGGCCGTCATCACCCCGAACCGGCGCGAGCTTGCCGAGGCCAGCGGACTGGCGACCGACACCGATTCCGAGATCGAGGCGGCCGGGCGTGCGGTGATAGAGCGGTCCGGGGTCGATGCGGTGCTGGCGACGCGCAGCGAACGCGGCATGACGCTGTTGCGGGCGGGCGCGCCGCCGTTGCATCTGCCGACCCATGCGCGCGAGGTCTTCGACGTGTCGGGCGCGGGGGACACGGTGGTCGCGGTCCTGGCCGCCGCGCTGGCCGCCGGTGCGGCGCTGGATGAGGCGGCGCGGCTGGCGAACGTCGCGGCCGGAATCGTCGTCGGCAAGGTCGGCACCGCCGTGGCCCGGCGCGAGGAGATCCTGCGCGCGCTCCACGCTGCGCGGCTGTTGCAGGGCGAAGACAAGGTCGCGGAGCCCGCTCGCGCCCTCGAAGAAGTCGAGGCGTGGCGGCGCGCGGGCTTGCGGGTCGGTTTTACCAACGGCTGCTTCGACCTTCTACATCCCGGGCACGTTTCGCTTCTGAAGCAAGCGCGGAAGGCGTGCGATCGTCTGATCGTCGGGTTAAACGCCGACGCCTCCGTCCAGCGCCTGAAAGGGCCGAGCCGTCCGGTGCAGGACGAGGCCGCACGCGCCGCCGTGCTGGCGTCGCTCGCCAGCGTCGATCTGGTCGTGGTTTTTCCAGAAGACACGCCTTTGCGCCTTTTGCAGACGCTGCGGCCCGACGTGCTGGTCAAGGGCGCGGACTACACGCG
>SKZV01000266.1 GCA_007127165.1 Rhodovibrio sp.
CGCCGTGCAGGACTGCGACCTGATCGTCGAGGCGGGGTCCATCGCCCATCTTGCCCCGACGATCCTGCAACGCCTGCTCGGCGCGGTGGACGGGCGCAAGCCGTGGATCGTGACGGCGCCGATCCGTGGCAACGACAGCGAGGCGGGGCTTGCGGCGATGGCGGAGGCGGGCCTTGACGTGGAGGCGGTGCCTGTCCGGCCGTTTCCCTGCCGCCGCTTCGTCACCTGCGAGGAGCAGGATCGCGCGATGCGCCTGGTTCGCGCGCGCGGTCACGATCCGGAAGGCTATGAGAGCACCGGGTCGTTTCACGGCGTCATCTATCTGGCCCGGCCTCGGGACGAGGCCGTGACGCCTGCTTCGGCCTTTGCGGAAGAGAACCTCTCATGAAGCCACCGTTCTCTGTTGTGGTGCCCGCGCGCAACGAGGCAGGCACCGTTGCGGAGGTGGTGCGGCGGATGGCGGGCTCGCCGGGTGTCGGCGAGGTCGTGGTGGTGGACAACGCCTCGACGGATACGACCGCGAACGCGGCGCGGCTGGCCGGGGCGCGGGTGGTGCACGAGTCGCGTCCCGGACTGGGCGCGGCGGTCAAGGCCGGGCTCAAGGCCGCGTCGCACGACACCGTCGTCAAGGTGGACGCGGACCTGACGCGGGTCGAGCCTGGGTTGGTGGAACGGCTCGCGGCAGCGGCGGGGGAGGACGTTGCGCTCGTCAAGGGCCGTTGGCGCGATCCGGTGGACACCATGCCGATGACCCGGCTGATGGTGCGCCCGGCGCTGCGGCATCTTTTCCCGGAACTCGCCGGGCTTGCCGCTGCGAACTCCGGCCTCTACATGGTCGACCGCCGCGCTGTGGCCGTGGATCGTCTGCGCGACAGCTATGCCGTGGACCTGGACATCCTGCTGCGGGTTCACAGCGGCGGCTGGTCCGTGCGCGAGACGGACATCGGGGAAATCCGCAACAATCCGCGCGATATCGCTCACTACAACGACATTTCGGAAGAGCTGCTCGGCCTGTTGATCGAGCGGGCCGCTTGCAACCCGCTGCGCCCGCTTGTGGTCGCGGCGCGGCGGGCGGAGGAGATCGTTTCCTGCTGCCTGGGCACAATGGCCGCGAAGCTGGCGGCAGGGGGGCGGGTGATCGTCTGCCTGCCGCCGGACTGCGCGCTGGATCGCAGTCTGCTGACCCGAGCCATGCGCCCCTTTCCCACCGGCGCGCTGGCCACGCCCGACACGCTCGCGCGGCGGCTGGCGGCTGGCAAGCTTTGCGGCGTAACCGCCGTTCTGCCCTCGGTCGAGTCGGCACGGGAAGACCCGGACTTCGAACGGGCCGTCCTGGCGCAGCTCCAGAATGCTAGTCTGCCGCGCCCGCGCTGCTATCGGATGCGCTCCCTGGAAGGGGCCGATTTTCATCCGGGCGTGACGGTGGACATCGGGTCGCATCGCGATTTGAAGCGGTTCTGGTGCGCCTGGGTAGCTGAGGAAAAGGGTCTCGACGACCGCGCAATGATGCGGGCCTGCGATGAGGACGACCGCTGGGGTGAAGAGGCGGGCGTACTGGCGGCGGAGGGCTTCGCGCCGTGGTTTTCGCCCAGCGGTGTCGCCTGCTTGAAGTCGCTTTAGCGGGGGAGCGGACGTTTGGGGCATCTAGCCGGAATTGGCCTGGTCTGGGGCGCGGTTTTCATCTACGCGGCTTCGAACTCCATCGTCAGCCTCTTGATCACGGTCGGGGAGCAAAATCCCGTCGAGGGCCGCAACCCGATCAGCTTCTGCAACGTGCTCTTCATCGGCAATCTCGCGGCCCTGGTGGCCCTCATTTTCATCTTCGGACGCGACTGGACACGCAAGAACCTGAAGGGCCTGAGCGCGGTCGACTGGAGTGCGCTGACGATCTCGGCCATTCTCTCCTCCGCCGTCTCGCCGTCCCTGTTCTTTTTTGCACTGGAGCATACGAAGGTCACCAACGTCGTGCTGATCGGGCGGATCGAGCCGCCGCTGATCCTTTTGCTCTCCGCCCTGTTTCTCAGTGAGAAGCTGGACCGCTGGGCGCTGGCGGGCTCGCTGGTGGCGGTGGTCGGCGCGGCGGTCGTGGTGCTCGGCCAGGAGGGGGATGCGCGCTTGGGGCTTGGGGTGGGCGAGCTTTCGGCTCTTGGGGCGTCGCTCTCCTTCGCCGCGTCCACGACCTTTTCGAAGTGGCGGCTAAAGCACATTCCGATGGGAATCTTCGCGATCTACCGCACCGCCTTCGGCACCGTGGTGTTCTTCGTCGCGGCCATCTATCTCTTCGGAATCGGCCACTTCCAGGACGCGTTCCGGCCGATCGTTTGGCAGTATGTCGCGGTCTACGGCGCGGTGATCGTGGTGCTCGGCACGCTGTTCTGGAACTTCGGGTTGAAGTGGTCGCGCTCCTCCGATGTATCGCTCGCGGCCTCTTTCTCGCCGGTCGCGGGAGTCGCTTTCGCGATCCTTCTAGTCAACGAGCCGATGACGGCCAACCTCTTCCTGGGCGGCTCGGTGGTGATCGCCGGTATCGTGCTCGGGCAGTTCGGGTGCAGGCTGACGGAAGGCGCGCGCAAACGCTTCGCCGAAATCCGCAGCCGCAAGGAAGCCGCTACCGGAAGCGGCGCGGCGATGGAGCAGGAAGGCGGTATCGGCTTCAAAGGGGTATGAGGAGGCGCGGCGGCATGCGGAAGGTCCTGGTGACCGGGGCGGGCAGCTACATCGGGCGTCCTCTTCTCGCGTCCCTGGCGGAGCGGGAAGCGCGGCTGACGGCGCTAGCCCGTACGCCGTGCGCCTTGGCGAGCGCAGTGGTTTGCGGTGCCGCCGATCTGGCGAGCGCGCAGGGGCAGGCGCGTTTGCGGGAGGCGGTGCGCGGGCAGGATGCCGTGGTGCATCTGGCGCATTCGTTGGAGCACGAAGCGGTGACGGTGGAAAGCCTCCGCAGCCTGCTGGCCGCGCGGCGCCCCGGAGCGCGGATCGTCTTCATCTCCAGTGTCGCGGTTTACGGTGCGCAGCCGTTTGGCATTCCGATTCCCGAAAGTGCGCCCTGTCGCCCCGAAACGCTGAACGGGCGGTTGAAGCTCGCGGGGGAGCAAGTCTTGGTGGGCGCGCCGGATGTTCTGGTCCTGCGGATCGCGCAAGTGAGCGGCCCGCGCCCGGAAAAGCATGTCCTCGCCCGCCTGCTGGACGACCTCGCGGAAGGGCGCGCCGTGGAGGTGCATCACGGCGGCGCAGTGACGCTCGACTTTGTCGATGTCCGCCAACTCTCGCAAGCGCTGGCCGAACTGACTCTCGGGCAGGCCGCCGGGACCTACAACCTCGGCAGCGGGACGCCGATCCGC
>SKZV01000217.1 GCA_007127165.1 Rhodovibrio sp.
AGGCGGCGGTGGAGCAGGTGCTCGTGGGTTCCGGCGGCGAGGCTGCGCGGGTGTTGATCTGCGGGTCGTTGTATCTGGCCGGGCGGGTTTTGGCGGAAAATGGGTAGGTAAAGAAAAAAAGAAAGGAAGGAAGGCCCCTCAGTCGCGAAGGCGACAGCTCCCCCTAAGGGGAGCAAGGGGTTTTCGGAGTTTGGAAATGGTTTCCCGCTCCCCCATTACTTTCTTCCCGCTCCCCTCAGGGGGAGCTGTCGCCCTTCGCGACTGAGGGGCCTTACTCTCTTACTCCCGCCCCGCGGACAACGCCACAGGCTGTCCATGCGGCGTGTTAAGATAGGCCGCGCGCCAGTCCTCGCGGCGCTGCGCCAGATCCTCACTGGCCACCGCCTGCTTCTCCGCGACCAGCCGTTCCAACGCCGCCAGCCAGTGCTCGTAATAGGTGTCGCCAAGGTCGGCGTCACCGCGCCGCTGGGCTTCCCTAATCTCCGCCGCCAGAGTCGCCGCCCACTCGCTCCAGGTGAACATCCCCTGCTCCGACAGCCGCACCGCCAGCGCAAACGCCTGCGCCTCCCACGGCTCGCGGAACATCGGGCCGTCGGCATCGCGCGGCAGGGCGGGGAGGGTCTCCAGCGGGGTCTCTTCCATCACACAGCCTCCAGATGGTCGTCCCAGAGGTCGATCATCACCTGATCCGCCGCCGCGCCTTGCGGCCCCCAAAGCTCGGGCGCGGCGAAGGCGACGCTGTAGAGGTGTTGGCCTTCTTCGACGCCCTGCGCGCTCTTGTCCGCGAAGATGTAGACACCGTAGTCTTCCCGCACGGTCCCGATGCGACCGCGCGCGTAGCGCGGTGCGCGGGTGTGCCCCTTAGGATGGACGTTGCGGACGCGAACCTGCTGGCCTGCCTTGAAGCGCGGCTCCAGCGGCGTGTCGAGCTTGTAGGACTTGCCGCGCGCGAGCCCGGCGGCGATGGCGGCGCGGTCCGGGACTCTCACGCCGTCCTCCGGCGTCACGCGGCGCTCGGCGCGCCCCGTGTGCAGTTCTTCGGACGTGATCAGACCGTTCTCCACAAGCTGCTTTTCCAGCGCCTTGAGCCAGAGTTCGTAGTAACGGCTGGAGAGGTAGTCGATGGGATGCCGATTCTCCCGCGCGTGGCGGGCGGCGTCGATGCTCCACCGGCCCAGCGCGCCCGAGGCCAGGGTCAGGGCCAGCACCTTGCGTTCCCAATCGGCGTGGAAGACCGGCTCCTGCGTCTCCGGTTCCGGGTTTATGGGACCGAGGCCGTCCATCCCGCCAAGGTCGTGCGCGCCGTTCATGACTCCTCCCGTGCTCGCAGTTGCGCCGGGGTCAGCGCCGTCTCCACGCCGATCATCGAATTGCGGGTGACGAGCTTCGCAAGCTCGTCCTCGCTCCAATCTTCGGTGCCCGCCGGGCGCTCCGGCACCACGAGGTAGCGCATCTCAGCCGTCGAATCCCAGACACGGATTTCCACCTCTTCCGGCAGCTCCGTGCCGAACTCCCGCAGCACGCCGCGCGGATCGCGCACCGCCCGCGCGCGATAGGGGGCGGATTTGTACCACGCCGGGGGCAAGCCCAGCAGCGGCCAGGGATAGCAGGAGCAGAGCGTGCAGACGACGAGGTTATGCACCTCCGGCGTGTTCTCGACCGCCGTGATGTGCTCGCCCTGCCGTCCGGTGAAGCCCAGTGTGGCGGTTGCCTCGCCTGCGTCTTCCAGTAAGCGGAGTCTGAATCCCGGATCGCTCCAGGCCTTGGCGACCACCTGCGCGCCGTTGCGCGGCCCGACGCGGTGTTCGTAGGTCTGGACGATTTCGTCCAAGGCGCCGGGATCGACCAGACCTTTCTCGACCAGAAGGGATTCCAGCGCCTTAACCCGAAGCTCGGTCTCGGAGGGCGGGTGAGTGTGGTCATCGTGACCGTGAGAGTGGTCGTGGTCATGGCTCATCTGGGGTCTCAATCGCTTGCCGCTGGTTAGCGCCCTCAGTATTCGATGCAAAAGCGCCCGCGTCAATTCAAGGTCGGTTCCCCGCCATCTCCCACTCCGCGCGAACGTCCGCATCGTCTTCCGTCGTCAGCCGCGCGCGGCGCTCCTGCTCGACCGTTGCCGCCGGTGCCAGCCGGGACAGCGCCCAGACCGCCATTGCGCGAACCAGCGGCGAGCCGTCGTCTAGGCGCGCGCGCACCTTGGCGATTAGCTCTGCATCGCCGCTGTTGCCGATGGAAATGAGGACGTTGCGCAGGAAGCGGTTGCGCCCGACGCGCTTGATCGGGCTGCCGGAAAACAACTGGCGGAATCCGGCATCGTCTAGCTCCACCAGATCGCCAAGGCGCGGGGCTTGCAGTTCCGCGCGGCCCCAGAGTTTCTCCTCCGCCGTGCGCTGAGCGAACTTGTTCCAGGGGCAGACGGCAAGGCAGTCGTCGCAGCCGTAAATCCGGTTGCCCATCGGCGCGCGGAACTCGCGCGGGATGTGGCCCTTGTGCTCGATGGTCAGGTAGGAGATGCAGCGTGTTGCATCGAGCCTGTAAGGCGCGGGAAAGGCGTTCGTCGGGCAAACGTCCAGGCAGCGGCGGCAGGAGCCGCAGAAGTCGCTTTCCGCCGCGTCGGGTTCCAACTCAAGATCGGTGAAGACCTCGCCGAGGAACAGCCAGGAGCCCCAATCGCGGGAGACGAGGTTGCTGTGCTTGCCCTGCCAGCCGAGGCCCGCGCGCTCCGCCAGCGGCTTCTCCATTACCGGCGCGGTATCGACGAAAACCTTGACCTGACAGCCGAGTTTTTCGTGCATCCAGCGGGCGAGCTGCTTCAGCCGCTTCTTCACGATGTCGTGATAATCGCGGTTCTGTGCATAGATCGAGATCGCGCCGCGCGTTGGGTGCTCCAGAATTGTCAGCGGGTCGCGCTCCGGCCCGTAGTTCAGGCCAAGGACCACGACGCTGCGCGCGTCCTCCCAGAGGGTTTGCGGATCGCCGCGCCGCGCCTGCGTCTCCGCCATCCATCCCATGTCGCCGTGGTACCCTTGCGCCAGATAGTCCGCGAGCCGTTGCCGCGTCTCGCCGGAGAGTGCGGCCGGGGCGAAGCCGACGCTGTCGAAGCCCACCTCCAGCGCCTTCTCCCGGATCGCGGCCTTGGTGGCGGCGGTCATGGCGTCTCGTCCTTCAGCCGCGTCCGCGATAGGGGGCGACGCCCTGGTCCGGCAGCCACAAGCCTGCGGGCGGTGGCCCGGACTGGTAGAACACGTCGATGGGAATGCCGCCGCGCGGATACCAATAGCCGCCGATCCGCAGCCAGACCGGGGCGAGCGTCTCGATCAGCCGCCGCGCGATG
>SKZV01000138.1 GCA_007127165.1 Rhodovibrio sp.
GTCAGCGTCAGCGTGTGGCGATTGCCCGCGCGCTGGCGCTGGAGCCTCGGTTGTTCCTGCTCGACGAGCCGCTCTCCGCGCTGGACGCCAAGCTGCGCGAAGAGATGCAGGTTGAACTGAAGCTGCTGCAACAGCGGGTCGGGGTGACGACGATCCTGGTGACGCATGACCAGCGCGAGGCGATGACCATGGCCGACATGGTGGTCGTGATGAATGCGGGGCGGGTGCAGCAGGTCGGCACGCCGTTGGAAATCTACCGCCGCCCGGCGAACGCCTTCGTGGCCGAGTTCATCGGAACCAGCAATTTGTTGAAGGGCATCCTGGGCGAGGGCGGAGGCGTCCGGGTGAACGGCCATACGCTTACGACCGGGGAGCGGCCTCGATCCTTGCGTCCCGGTGCAGAGGTTACCGTCTCGGTCCGGCCGGAGGATGTGCATCTGCTTCCCGGCGCGCAGGAGGGCGAGAACCGGATACGCGGAACGGTCGCCTTCGTGCGCGACGTGGGGCAGAGCGTCGAGCTTTACATCGACTGCGGCGATCTTCGGATCACCAGCCATGTGCAGCCGCGCGACAAGCCGGACGTCGGCCAGGGCGACCCAGTGACCGTGGAGCTTCCCCCCGGTTCCTGCGTGGTGCTGCCGCGATGAGTGCCCCGGCCCGGAGCGATGCCGTCACGAGGCCGGGCGCGCGAAAGGCCTTGCAGGGGATCGGCCAGGCCAGAACATGGCTGCTCGCCTATCCCACCATCATGCTCGCGGTCTTCTTCGCCGTGCCGTTTGCGATCATGGTCGCGACCAGCTTTTTCCGCCGCGACCCGACGGCGTTCTACCAGCCGGACTTCGTGCTTTCGAACTACGCGCGCCTCGCGACGCCGCTCTTCGTCAACCATCTGGTGTTTTCGCTCAGCCTCGCCGTCATGATGGCGGCGATCAGCGTCTGCATCGCCTTTCCCTTTACCTATCTGCTGACGCGGATGCGGCTGCGCAGCCAGACCCTATGGCTGGTGTTCTTGCTGTCGGTCCTGTCGCTGTCGGAGGTGATCGTGGCGTTCAGTTGGTCGACGCTGCTCTCGCGCACGGCGGGCGTGTCCAACCTTCTGGTTTGGCTGGGGCTGATGAGCCAGCCGGTGTCCTGGTCGCCCGGTTTCGGCGCGGTGGTGATGGGCTATCTCTACCTGACATTGCCTTACACCGTGCTGATGCTCTACCCGCCGCTCTCCCGCCTCGACCCGGAACTGACCGAGGCGGCGCAGACCATGGGCGCGTCGCCAGTGAAGGCGTTCCTGAGCGTTGTGGTTCCGGCGCTGCGCGTGCCGATCATGGCCTCGCTAATCCTGGTCTTCGTGTTCACGCTGGGCGTTTACCTGATCCCGCAGATCCTAGGGCGGCCGCAGCACTGGACGCTGTCGGTGCTGATCACCGATCAGGCGGTGTTCCAGGCGAACGTACCTTTCGCGGCGGCGCTGGCGGTCTTCCTGATGGCGACCAGCCTCGCATTGATCGCGCTGACCTTCATACTCGGACGCCGGCGGGGGAGGGTGGCGGCATGACCGGACGGGCGCTTGGCACGCTCTACCTCGCGGTGGTCGCGGCCTTTCTCGCCGCGCCGATCGCCGTGGTCCTGGGGGTCTCCCTGAACGCGGAGCGGCGGCTGTTCTTTCCGCCCGACGGCCTGTCGCTGCGGTGGTACGGCGAGATGGTGCTGGACGCGGGCTGGCGGGGGTCCATCGAGTACAGCTTGTTGATCGCCGCACTGGCCGGGCTCGTTTCGGTGTCGGTGGCGCTGCCGCTGGCCTATGTGCTTTGGCGTCATCGGCTGATTTACGCCAAGGTGCTGTTCGCTCTGGGGATCGCGCCGTTCATGCTGCCGCCGGTGATTACGGCGCTGGGCTTCATGACCTTCTGGGCGTCGGTCGACAACTACGGCCAGATCGAGAACGTGATCATCGCACACGGCATGTTCCTGATGACCCTGCCGTTGATGACGATTTCCTTGGGTCTGGAATCCACCGACCGTGCGATGGTGGAGGCGGCGCAGACGATGGGCGCGAGCGAGGGCACGATTTTTCGAACGATCATCCTGCCGCTGATCCGGCCTTACATCATCTCCGGTTATGCCTTCGTCTTCGTGCTGTCCCTGAACGAGTACATCATCGCCTATATGGTCGCTGGGTTCACCGTCGAAACCTTGCCGATCAAGATTTTCAACTCGCTACGCTACGGTTACACGCCGATCATGGCCTCGGTGGCCGTGCTTTTCGTGTTGATCGCCGTAGCGGTCTTCGGGCTCTTCGGGCGCTATGGGAATCTCCCGCGCCTGCTGGGCCGCTGGTCACCGGAGCGCTGACATGAAGTACACCGTAAGGCGCGGCCTGACCCGCGTCACCGCGCCGCCGATTGCCGAGGCGCAGGGCTGGGCCAGCGATCTGCCCGGCGACGGGCGCGCCCTGCTCGACGTGGCGCAGGCCGTGCCGGGCTATCCGCCCGCGGAGGCGCTGCGCGCACATCTGGCCGCCGCGATGGAGCGACCGGAGCTACACCGCTATACCGGTATCCTCGGGACGCAGGAGCTTCGCTCGGCGTTGGCGGGGCACCTGTCGGCGTTCTACGCAGGCGTGGTTTCCGCGGAACAGGTCGCGATCACGGCGGGCTGCAACCAAGCGTTCTGTCTGGCGACTTCGGCCTTGGCCGGGCGGGACGATGAGGTCATTCTGCCGCTGCCTTACTACTTCAACCATCAAATGTGGCTGGAGATGCAGGGTATACGCCCGGTGCATCTGCCTTATACGCCCGAACGCTCGGCCGTACCCGACCCGGTGGAGGCGGCGCGGCGCATCACCAGGCGAACGCGGGCGATCATGCTGGTCACACCGAACAACCCGACCGGCGCGGTCTATCCGCCCGACGTCATCGCGGCTTTCTTCGAACTGGCGCGCGCGCAGGGAATCGCCCTGATCGTGGACGAGACCTATAAGGACTTTCTCGACCATGGCGGGCCGTCGCACGCGCTGTTCGGCCGGAGCGACTGGGCTGACACCCTTATCCAGCTTTACAGCTTCTCGAAGTCCTACGCCTTGAGCGGCCATCGGGTCGGCTCCATCGCCGCTGCGCCGGATTTCCTGGAGCAGGTCGCGAAGGCGGCTGACTGCATCGCGATCTGCCCCAGCGCGGTGGGACAGGAGGCGGCGCTCTTCGGTCTTCGCCATCTGGACGGCTGGCGGGAAGAGAATCGCCAGATCATGGCCGGGCGCGTGGCGGCGCTGCGCGAAGCCTTCGCGGCGAAGGAACTCCGCTACAAGCTGGCGAGCGCCGGGGCTTATTTCGCCTATCTGCGCCATCCCTTCGTGGGGGAACCGGCCTCGCAGGTCGCGCGGCGCCTGACGCTGCAACACAAGGTTCTGGCCTTGCCCGGCGAGATGTTCGGGCCGGGGCAGGAAAGCTATCTGCGCCTCGCCTTCGCGAATCTGCCGGGCGAGGCGTTTCCCGAACTGGTCGAACGGCTGATCGAAAGTCAGGAGGGCGGATCATGACGCTCACCGTCGCTATCCACCAAGTCGCCGGATTCTCGAACGCCGTTCAGGCGAATCTGCACCAACTCCCCGACAGTGCCGCCGAAGCCGCGGAGGCGGGCGCCGACCTGCTGATCCTGCCGGAACTCTGGCTCAGCGGGTATAACATCGGTAAGCGCGTGCACGACCTCGCCGAGGCGCAAGACGGTCCTAGCGCCGAAGAGATCGCCAGTATCGCGCGCAACCACGACCTTGCCATTCTCTACGGCTATCCGGAACGCGATGGCGAGGCGGTCTACAACGCCGCGCAACTCATCGGAGGGGACGGGCAGGCGCTCGCCAATTTCCGCAAGGCGCATCTTTTCGGGGATCGGGAGAAGGAACTTTTTCAGCCGGGGGACACGCCCTTGTCGGTGTATGAGTTGAAGGGCGCGAAGCTCGGCATCCTGATCTGCTACGACGTGGAGTTTCCGGAAGCGGTGCGCAACCTGTGCCTTCAGGGCGCGGACCTGATCGCGGTGCCTACGGCATTGATGGAGCCCTACCCGATCGTGGCCACCCACGTCGTCCCGACGCGCGCTTACGAGAACCAGGCCTTTGTGGCCTATGCGAACCGCTGCGGCGAGGAAGGCGATCTCACCTACGTGGGGCAAAGCTGTGTCTGCGGCCCCGACGGCGGCGACCTCGCACGGGCGGGGGCGAAGGAGGAGATGATCGTGGTGAAGATCGATCCCCGGGAGCGCTGGCAGGACGATGACGAGTACTGCTTTTTCGAGGACAGACGCGAAAGCTTTTACGGCGAGAGCGGCTGATCGGGCGGCGGCGGTCGTAGGTGCTTGCGGCACGAGGTGATTCAATATGTGACCTTGGCGGTAATCCCTGATAGATATCACGCCTGCACATCACCACACGGGCTGAAACGGAAGACGGCAAATGGCGAAGAACTCCACCTGGACCCCCAATAGCTGGCAGGCGAAGCCGATCCAGCAGGTGCCGGACTACACGGACGCCGAGGCCCTCGCAGCCGTTGAGCGGGAGCTTGCGACCTATCCGCCGCTGGTCTTTGCCGAGGAGGCGCGCAAGCTCAAGCAGGATCTGGCGGCGGTCGGCGACGGCCGCGCCTTTCTGCTCCAAGGCGGCGATTGCGCGGAGAGTTTTGCCGACTTCCACGCCAATGCGATCCGCGACACCTTCAAGGTGATGCTCCAGATGGCGGTGGTGCTGACCTTCGGCGCGGCCTGCCCGGTGGTGAAGGTTGGGCGCATGGCCGGGCAGTTCGCCAAGCCGCGCTCCAGCGCGACCGAGACCATCGGCGGCGCGGAACTGCCGAGCTATCGCGGCGACATCGTCAACGCCATCGAGTTCGAAGAGGCCGCGCGCGAGCCCGATCCGGCCCGCTTGCTGCGCGCCTACAACCAGTCGGCGGCGACGATGAACCTGCTGCGCGCCTTTGCCCAGGGCGGTCTGGCGGACCTGAACAAGGTGCATCAGTGGAACCTGGAGTTCGTGGCCGACAGCCCGCAGGGTGCGCGCTACGAGGAGCTGGCCGCGCGCATCGACGAGGCGCTGGCCTTCATGGGCGCGTGCGGCATCAACGCCACCTCCGTTCCGCAGATGCGTGAGACCGATTTCTATACCAGCCACGAGGCTCTGCTGCTGAACTACGAGGAAGCGCTGACGCGCACCGACAGCCTGACCGGGGAGTGGTACGACTGCTCCGCGCACTTCCTGTGGATCGGCGACCGCACCCGCAACCCGGACGAGGCGCATGTCGAGTTCCTGCGCGGCGTTCATAATCCCATCGGCATCAAGTGCGGCCCGAACCTCGCCACGGACGATCTTTTGAAGTTGCTCAATGTTCTGAACCCGAAGAACGAGCCTGGGCGAATTACGCTGATCGCGCGCATGGGCTCGGACAAGGTCGCGGATAAGTTGCCGCCGCTGGTGCGTGCGGTGCAGGCCGCCGGTCACAAGGTGGTTTGGGCCTGCGATCCGATGCACGGCAACACGATGAAGGCGGGCAGCGGCTTCAAGACCCGCTCGTTCGACCGGATCCTCTCGGAGGTGAAGTCCTTCTTCGCGGTCCATCGCGAGGAGGGCAGCTACGCGGGCGGCGTGCACTTCGAGATGACCGGCCAGGACGTGACCGAGTGCATCGGCGGCGCGCAGGCGATCAGCGAGGAGCGCCTGGGCGACCGCTACCATACCTACTGCGACCCCCGTTTGAACGCCAATCAGGCCCTCGAACTCGCCTTCCTGATCGCGCAGGAGTTGAAGGCGGAGCGCCAGGCGAAGCAGAACGGCGACACGCTGGCGGCGGCTTCTTAAAAGGAAGGGCCGCCGCCGCCGGATCGGGCAAAAATGCGTACTTCCGGGCGCAACGGAGATTGACGGGCGCACCGCCCTCGACTACGTTCCCGCTCGCACGGGACAGAAAAAAATGCCCGCACGCCTCATGCCCGTGCCGCAGTAGCTCAGTTGGTAGAGCACGTCATTCGTAATGACGGGGTCGGGGGTTCGAGTCCCTCCTGCGGCACCACCTTTATTTCCTCCTGTCCCTGTTCAGACCTGCCCCCTCGCCGTGCAATCGCGGGGCGTTTGCTGTAGAAGGGGCGGGGCTGTTCTTGAGGGAATGAATGGGGGCGAGATGCCGGAGAGGTCGTTGCGGGGGATTCCGGCGCCGGTTCTGCTGGTGCTGTATCTGGCGGTTGCTCTGGCGCCGCTTGGCATCGCTTATGTCCGAGGCGGGCCGTCGCGCCCTTTTCTCGACGACTTTTCGTCCGCGCTGGCGCTGGTCGCGTTTGCAATGATGCTGATGGAGTTCGTGGCGTCCGGGCGGGTTAAAACCGTATCGGGGCGCATCGGCATCGACCTCACCATGCGCTATCACCAGTTACTCGCGCGGGCGCTGCTGGCCTTCGCGCTGATCCATCCGTTTCTCTACACCACACCGATGGGCTATCCGCTGCCTTGGGACGAGACGGGGCAGTTGCGCCTGGGGCTCGATGGGGCGTCGATCGCGACCGGCGTGCTGGCCTGGATCCTGTTGGCGGTGCTCGTGGTCATGGCGATCTGGCGCAGGCGGCTGCCGTTTCGCTACGAGTCGTGGCGCGGCAGCCATGCGCTTCTGAGCGTCGTGGTGTCGGGGCTGGTGGCGCATCATGCGCTGGCCGCCGGGCGCTACAGCCAGGACCCGGTGATGGTGGGGTTCTGGATCGTGCTGCTGGCCGTGGCAGTGCTATCGCTTGGGTACGTCTACACCTTGCGGCCCGTCCTACAGGCGCGCGACGCCTACGAAGTGACGGCGGTCGAGCCGGTGGCGGAGCGGACCTGGGAAGTGCGGCTTCGCGCCTTGTCGGGCGAGGGGCTGGCGTTCATGCCGGGGCAGTTCGCATGGCTGAAGCTGGGCCGCCATCCCTACCGCATCACCGAGCATCCTTTCTCTATCGCCTCCGCGCCGCAAGAGTCGCCGGACATCCGTTTTCTGATCAAGGAGGCCGGAGACTTCACGGGCCGGATCGGCGAGACCGAGACCGGCGCGCGGGCCTATCTCGACGCGCCGCATGGGAACTTCACCTATATGGGGCGCGAGGCTGAAGGGCTGGTGTTCATCGCCGGGGGCGTCGGAATTGCGCCCATCCTCTCGATGCTGCGCGCCTTGCGGGCCGCGGCCGATCCGCGGCCGATGACTCTGGTCTACGGTAACCGGCACGCCGGTCAGATCGTGGCGCGGGACGAGCTTGCGGCGATCCGGCAGGAGATGAAACTCGACCTCCGCCACGTGTTGGGGGAGCCGCCGGAAGGATGGCGCGGCGAGCGGGGGCAATTGGATCAGCGGACGCTCGCGCACTGCCTGCCGCCGCGTCCGGGCGAGGGCTGGCTTTACTTTGTCTGCGGACCGGGGCCGATGATCGACGCGGTGGAGGATCACCTCGCGGCGCTCGACATCCCCGCCAGCAGCATCATCTCCGAAAAGTTCGATTATGATTGAGGCTGTATCCGCTAGCTGCCGTCACTGCAAAGAGAAAGGGTGAACGCAATGCGGCATCGTATGGTGATGGGCGTCTTCCTGGGCACCGTCGTGGTTTCGCTCTTGGCCGCAGTGGCCTTCGGTTTGCGCTGAGCGTCCGGCCTTCCGGCGACCTCGCGCGGCGTTCTATTTCATCGTCGCACTTGTCATGAAGGGTGAATCCCGTCCATACTCTGCGCTGCGCGTTGAGTTAAGGGCCGGGAGACGCCCTCATGTGTAATATCTTTGCAAGCCAGGACCCCGCGGACTATGTCTGCACGACCCGCTCGGTGCGACTTGCCGGGCATGCGACGAGTATCCGGCTGGAAGCGCGTTTTTGGGATATCCTCGACCAGATCGCGGCCTATCAGGGCATGTCCACCCCACGCTTTCTCTCCACGCTTTATGAAGAAGCTCTACAGTCTCAAGGCGAGATTGCGAACTTTGCATCTCTTCTGCGCACGTCCTGCCTGATTTACCTGCAGCGTCCGCAGGATGTACCGGCGAAGGCGGAATTCGCCACCGTCTCCGAGAGCTAGAGGATTTTCTCCGACAGCGAAACGGTCGTGTAGTATCCGGCTAACACCCATAGTGGCGGGTATGGGCGTAAACTCTCCAGGGACCGACACGATCTTTGGAGACACTGGCCGATGGCGAAAGCGATTCACATGATGATCCGGGTGCTGGACCCCGAGCGCTCGATCGACTTCTATAAAAAAGGGTTCGGACTGGACGTCGCGGACTACTTCGACTTCGACGGGTTCGCGCTGATCTACCTGCGCAACGCCGAAAACGATTTCGAGGTCGAGTTGACCGTGAACAAGGAGCGGACGGAGCCGTACGACCTGGGCGACGGCTATGGCCATGTCGCCTTTGCCGTGGACGATCTGGATGGGGAGCACGCGCGCTTCCAGCAGCTTGGCCTACAGCCCAAGGACATCAAGGAGTTCTTCCGCGAGGGCAGCCTCTTGGCGCGGTTCTTCTTCGTCGAGGACCCGGACGGTTACAAGATCGAAGTGCTGCAACGCCACGGCCGCTACCGATAACGATCGGCGGGATGGATCGCCGTCAGTTTCTGCGCATAAGCGCCCTGACGGTAGCCGGTGCCGCGACGAAGTACGGTAGGAAGCTCTCTACAGCACAACCAAAAGTACAGTTGCCACGAATCAGACATTCGAATACAGGAGTAAAAGATACCACTCAAAGAGTAACCCGTGTTACTATCGAACGAATCGTATTTTAAGAACGGCCTAAGAACAAGACGCGAAGGGAGGGCGTATGGTCTACACAATCTCGAAACGATCCGGTCCGCGCCGGGAAGATGTCGAAGCACGCAAGCTGATCGACAGCAATCGCGGTACGATCGAGAAGATCGCCGATCAAATCAGCAACGGCGCTTACTCCGCCCAGCGCAAGGCCGCCGCCGCGCCGAGCGAGCCGAGGCCGTCGGGCGTGATCATCCATCACCTGAGCAGCGCGCCGAAGCCGGTTGAGCCGCGCCCGTACATCCGGGTCAGTCCGAATCGCCGTGTCGTGGTGGTGGACGGCGAAACCAGCCGTCAGATGCACCATCTGGGCAACATTCAGCGGGTCGACAGCACGTTTCGCTTCATGCTCGCAACCAAGGCGAATGGGTTTTTCGCCCCGGTGGACGACGAGATCGCGGAGCAACTCGCGTCACTGGATGGCGCGGCAATGGGCGGCGAGCGGGACGATAAGGCGCTTGCGGCGGAGATCACGGCGCTTCTCGGATATGAAGAGTAAGCGCTTGTAAACTCCGCCTGCCCATTTGAATTGCTCAGCAGTCTTGCTGTTCCGGTGCAAGGAGTTGCCTGATGCCTTCAAACTCGGGAAGCCACAGCCCACCGGGCTTGCTCGGCTTCGACGATCGTAAGGTCAACAAGGCCTGGGAGCGCCATAACCTCGGCGAAGGAAACGAGGCGGACACCGATGTCCGCTCCGAAATTCACCAGTCCTGGACGCGCAGCACCACGGCCGGGATCGATCCTCAGCGCCATGCGGCCCCTTCCGCCGAGGAGACCCTGGAACTGGAACGGCTGCAACATGCCAACCGGGACCTGTGCCGCGCCGCGCGCGGGGCGTTGGACCGCGTCGGGCGGATGCTGCACGGCGCGGAAGCAATGCTGCTGCTGACCGATGCGAAAGGCGTGATCATTGAGGCGATCGGCGACCGGAAGACCATCGAGGCCGGGCGTGACATCAACCTCTACGTCGGCGGCGTCTGGAACGAAACCTCGGTCGGGACCAACGGTATCGGCACGGCGCTGTGGAGCGGCAAGCCGATGTTCGTCCACGGCGGCGAACACTATGTCGAAACCCTGAAGACCTGGAGCTGCGCCGCCGCGCCGATCCGCCATCCGCTCGACCAGTCGGTGATCGGGGCCGTCGATCTGTCCGGCCTGACCGAGATCTTCCGGCAACACAACATCGCCTTTGCGGCCGCCGCGGCGGGAGAGATCGAGGCCGCGCTTGTCCAGGCCATGAACGAGGAGCGTATCCGGCTGCTGGAAGCCATGATCGAGCAGGTCCCGGTACCCGGCAACGAGGACGGGCTGCTGATCCTGGACCGCTCGGGCCGGGTTCTGCACCGCAGCGGATTCCAGCGCCTGATCCTCGCCGACGGGACCGAGATGGACACGCGGATGGGCCGCCGGATCGTGGAAATGTCCGAGGGCTCGACGCCGGAAGATGTCGCGGCGGCGCTGCCTGCGACGCTCGACTACCGCGATGTCAGCGATCTGAAGATCGACGGGGAGATGCGCGGTTTGGCCGTCGTGCTCAACTCGCGCAGCCGCGCTTCGCGCTCCTTGTTGCCCGCCGCCAAGCGGCCGCAGCCGGTGCGCGGCTCGCAGATCGTGGCCGAGTGCCCGCGCATGCTGGAAGCCATAGACTTGGCGAGGCGCATCGCCCGGGTCAATGCGCCGGTCCTGGTGCAAGGCGAAACCGGGACCGGGAAGGAACTCTTCGCCCGGCTGATCCACGCCGAAAATGCGGGAAACCGGAAGTCGCCCTTCGTGGCGATCAACTGCGGCGCGATCTCGCGCGAGCTGTTCGGTGGCGAGCTGTTCGGCCATGTCCACGGCGCGTTCACCGGCGCGTCGAAGGAGGGCAAGGCCGGTAAGCTGGAACTCGCCAACGGC
Source organism: Rhodovibrio sp. (assembly GCA_007127165.1). Lineage (GTDB taxonomy): Bacteria > Pseudomonadota > Alphaproteobacteria > Kiloniellales > Rhodovibrionaceae > SKZV01. The sequence continues at coordinate 10,679 of SKZV01000138.1, forward strand.
GGGGTATTCTGCCTCGACGAGATCGGCGAGATGCCGCTGGAGATCCAGCCTTACCTTCTGCGCGTGCTGGAAGAGCGGCTGATTTACCGGATCGGCGACAGCCGCCCGATACCCTTCGATGCGCGGCTGGTGGCGCTGACCAACCGCGACCTGAAGGCCGAGGCGGAAGCCGGGCGGTTCCGGCATGATCTCTATTACCGGCTTGGCGCGGTTACCCTTCACGTCCCGCCGCTGCGCGAGCGGGGCCAGGACATCCTGCTGCTGCTGGAGTACTTCAACCACCAGACCGCCATTGAGTTCGATCTTGCGCCGTTGCGGTTTTCGTCGGAAATCAAGGACTTGTTCCTGCGCTATCACTGGCCTGGGAACGTGCGCGAACTGCGCAACCTGGTGCAGCGGCTGCATCCCCTGTCACGCCATCGCGAAATCTCGATGTCCGACCTTCCGCCGGAAATCCGCGTGGAGTCCCCCGCGCCGGATCCCAAACCTAAACTCGAGCCGGAAGACAAGCCAAGCACCAAGCTGGAAACCGGCTGCAATCTCAAGGATGCGGAAAAGACGATGATCCTACAGGCGATCTCCGACTATCGCGGCAATCTCAGCCGGGTCGCCGAAGCGCTTGGGATTACCCGCCCCACACTTTACCGCAAGCTCAGGCTCTACAACATTCAGCGGGTGTTCCGCTGAATCCGGCGGCGGGTTGACGCACATGCAAGGTGGTCTGGATCGCCACTACGCAGGGGTTTCGCCGCAGCTTTTCGCGCGCGTTCGACAGAGTTGGTCGGCGCTTGGGCTGGATCTCGACGCGATCTGGCGGGAGTCGATAGAACGCCTGCCTGGATTTTCCGGCATCGGCCATCTGCCGGTTTTCCCCGATAGCCGTCCGGTGGACCTGCTGCTGCTTTTCGATCAGGGCGTTTGCTGGGTGGATACGCTGCGCCATGTCGCCCTGCGGTTACAGGAGCGCGGCACGCCGGGAAAGCTGATCCCCGAGCAGGTCCAGGGGATCGCCGCGATCGCCAGCCGGCTGCGCGACGAGCTGGCCGCCGTGCGCAGCCTGACGATCTCCGGGCTGGCCATGCCGGCGATGCAGATCAGCCGCTCGGTCTCAGAAGATGTGGACCTCGCGCTCGCCCTGCTCGTGCGGCGCAAGCTGGCGCGGGCCTTTGTCGAGTGCCGCACGCCGGAGGACGCGGCGGAGTTCTGGCGGCGTCACGTCGCCGGAGGCCGCGCCTTCCGGCTGGTGTCGCAAGGGCTCTACCAATTCGGCCTGGATTACTCGGAGGACAGCGATTACGTCCGCTGGCGCAAGGAAGTGCTGGTGTTCCTCGGCAGCGCCGTGCACAGCTCCTTTGTGGGAACGCCCGCGTCTTCGGCGTCCGTGCGCAGTGGCCCTCTCAATCCCCCGGCACAGGAATGCCTCTACTTTACCACCATCCGGCTCCAGGAGGTCTGCGCCTATTCCCTCGTGCTGGGCCGTGACCTGCGCCACGA
>SKZV01000271.1 GCA_007127165.1 Rhodovibrio sp.
GGTCGCGACAAAGAAAGGATCTGGAGGCTGCCATGCAGAACGAAATCTACAAACGCGAGTACACCAAGGAGTTCGTTTCACGCTGGGACGCGCTGATTGGTTGGGATGGCCGTACAGAAGCCGAGAACGGGTTTTTCGAGAACCTGTTGAAGCGGCACAACTGCAAGAAGGTGGCCGACATCGCCACTGGAACGGGCTTCCACGCCATCAAGCTCGCGGGTGGCGGATTTGAGGTCACGGCGACCGACGGTTCCGCGAATATGGTCCGCAAGACCGAGGAAAACGCCGCGGCGATGGACATCGCCCTCGCCGACAGCCGAGTCGCCGAGTGGGGCGAGCTGGACCAGGTGTTCGCGCCGAACAGCTTCGACGCCTTGGTGTGCCTGGGGAACGCCTTTACCCACCTGTTCGAGGAGAAGGCTCGCCGCCAGTCGCTCGACGCCATGCTGAAGGTGCTGAAGCCGGGCGGCTTGGCCGTGATCGACCATCGCAACTACGACAAGATCCTCGATCAGGGCTACAGTTCGAAGCATCAGTTCTATTACTGCGGCAACGGCGTCGACGCCCGCCCCGTGAAGATTCAGAACGACATGGTACGCTTCGAGTATTCCTACGAAGACGGCAACAAGTTCCATCTAACGATGTTCCCGCTGCGCCAGCATTACATGTCCAAGCTGCTGGAGGACGCCGGGTTCTCGAACATCAAGCGCTACGGCGACTTCTCGCCGAGCTTCGACGGTGACGAGGTCGACTTCATTCAGCAGGTCGCCTTCAAGCCGCGGAACTAGAACTGTCTGTCTGGCTGGCGGCCGGTGCGTTCAGCCCGGCCGCCGACCAGAGCGTGTTTCGTTCACAAAGGTTCACGAAAAACGCTCTATCTCTTTCTGGCGCATTTTCGAAGCGGCGAACCGGTATCCACTTCGCCTGAAAATGCTCTAGCACGTTTGACTGAAAACAGCCCGCAACACAGGAAGGACGTTATGGAACGCAGAGACCCGAACGACATCCGTCGCGTGGTCAGCGCAACCAAGGACTACTACGACGGGCCCGCGAACGAGATTTATCGCCACATCTGGGGCGAGAACATCCATATCGGCTACTTCGAACGCGATGCCGAGTCGCTGCCCGAGGCGATGGATCGCTCGAACGAGCGCATGGCCGAAGGGGTCGAACTTGGCGAAGGCGACCGCATCCTGGACGTCGGCTGCGGTTACGGCGCCCTGGCCCGCTTCCTGGCCCGCAACTACGGCTGCGAAGTCGTCGCCTCGAACATCTCCGAGCGCGAACTGGAGTGGGGCCGCGAGTTGACCGCGGAGGAGGGCCTTGAGGACAAGGTCGCCTTCGAATGGGCCGACTTCCACGACCTGCCGTTCGATCAGCGGGAATTCGAGTACTATTGGTCGCAGGAAGCTTTCCTGCACGCCGTCGACAAGGCGAAGGTTTTGGCCGAGGCGTCGCGGGTGCTCAAGCCCGGCGGCCGGCTCGTCTTCACGGACCTGCTTGTTCGCGACGGAACGCCGCAGGAAGACCGCGCGCGAATCTACGATCGCGTGAAATCGCCTGACATGTGGGACACGCATCACTATGTGGAAGCCCTCAAGGCGGCGGGCCTGACGGTGGAGACGCACGAGGACTGGTCCGAGAACGTTGCGCCGACGTATGCCTGGGTGCGCGAGCAGCTTGAAAAGCGGCGCCCGGAATTCGAGGAGCGTATCGGCAAGGAGAATGTTGATCGCACCTCCCAGGCTCTGCAATTTTGGGTGGACGCGGCCAACGACCGGAAGATCGGGTGGGAGTATTTCGTCGCTACCAAGTAGTATGACCTCTGAATAGTCGGGGCTTGCCGGCACTCCAGCGCCTGCGGATGGCTTACGCCGGTTCGCGGCGCTGGTAGACTTTCGATCGTCCCAAACTTTGGCAGGCACCCGTGAAAGGGACATAACAAGAAAGGGGAGACTTTATCCCATGTCGAATTCGTACTTCCTTACCTCGGAATCGGTCGGGCCGGGCCATCCGGACAAGATTTCCGACCAGATCTCCGACGCAGTGCTCGACGCCATCTTGACGCAGGACAAGCATGCGCGGGTGGCTTGCGAGACGCTGGTGAACACCGGTCTCATCCTCCTGGCGGGCGAGATCACAACGACCGCGCAGGTGGACTACGCCCAGGTGGCGCGCGACACCGTCGTCGAGATCGGCTATGACGACAGCAAGCTCGGCTTCGACGGCCACAGCGCCGCCGTGCTGGTTGCGCTGGACAAGCAGTCGCCCGACATCGCGCAGGGCGTGAACGAGGGCGACGGCCTGGATCTCGACCAGGGTGCGGGCGACCAGGGCCTGATGTTCGGCTATGCCTGCCGCGAAACCGACGAACTAATGCCGATGCCGATCCAGCTCGCCCACCGCCTAACCCGCAAGCAGGCGGAGGCGTTCAAGACCCGCGCGCTGCCGTGGCTGCGCCCGGATGCGAAGTCGCAGGTATCGATCCGCTACGAGAATGACATCCCGCGCGCTATCGACACCGTGGTGCTTTCGACGCAGCACAACGATGATGTGCCCTACGAGACGTTGAAGGAAAGCGTCATCGAGGAGATCATCAAGCCGACAATGCCGACCGACATGATCACCAAGGACACCAAGTATCTGGTGAACCCGACCGGGCGTTTCGTGGTCGGCGGTCCGCACGGCGACTGCGGCCTGACCGGGCGCAAGATCATTGTCGACACCTATGGCGGCATCGGCCGTCACGGCGGTGGCGCGTTCTCCGGCAAGGATCCCTCGAAGGTTGACCGCTCGGCTGCCTACGCCGCGCGCTATGTGGCGAAGAACGTGGTGGCCGCCGGCTTGGCCGACGTCTGCGAGGTGCAGCTCAGCTACGCCATCGGCGTTGCGAATCCGACCTCGGTCCACGTCAACACGCAGGGCACGGCGAAGATCTCCGAGCGGCGGATCGAGGAGCTGATCCGTCAGCACTTCGACCTTCGGCCCAAGGGCATCATCCAGATGCTGGACCTGCTGCGGCCGATCTATCGCCAGACGGCGAGCAACGGCCACTTCGGCCGCCACGACATCGAACTGCCGTGGGAAAAGACCGACAAGGTCGCGGCTCTCAGCGCCGAAGCCCCGGCCGCAGCCGCTCAGTAACGCCGACAACTCGTGAGCAGGCTCCGGCGCGGAGATCACGCGCCGGGGCCGCTTTCACGTCAAAGCAACACGACAAAAGGAGCTAACCGTCATGCCAGAAGGGCCAATGACGAATTTCAC
>SKZV01000166.1 GCA_007127165.1 Rhodovibrio sp.
AGGCCCTCGTTCAGAACGACGGCGGACAAACGCAACGGCAACAAGGATGCCGTGGTCGAATGGCGGGTTTCGGCCGCCGTCACCAGTTCGCCGCCCGCCACCAGCTCGGCGAGCACCATCGCGACGGTCTCCAGAGTCTCCTGCTCCTCCTCGGCATAGTGCCGCGGCGTCACGTTCTGGAGCACCAGCACGCCCAGCACCCGGCCGTCGCGCAGGATCGGCACGCCCATGAAGGACTGGTAGATCTCTTCGCCGGTTTCCGGGCGGTAGGCGAAGGCGGGATGGCTTTGCGCGTCGGCAAGGCGCATCGGCCGGGCGTTCAACGCGACATGTCCGACAAGGCCCTCGCCGACGCGAAGACGGGTATGGTGGACGGCCTCGGGCTTCAGGCCCTGGGTCGCGAAAAGCTCCAAAACCTCGCCCGCGCGCATGACATAGATCGAGCAGACTTCGGCCACCATGTCCTGCGCAATCATCTGGACAATTTCATCCAGGCGGTCTTGCGCGCTGCCGCTACCCTTCATCAGGTCGCGCAAGACCCGCAGAAGCCGGCGTGGGCCTGGCGAGCCGGTCGTCTGCTGCATGTTCATCGGCTCTTACGGCCTCCCCACACCTGCCCGTGGCTGCGTCACAGCCGCCTCAGGCGGCGTCGAGGCCGTAGGCGGTGTGAAGACTCCGCAAGGCCAGTTCGGTGTATTCCTCGGCGATCAGGACGCTGACCTTGATCTCGGAGGTGGAGATCACTTGAATGTTGATGCCCTTGTCTGCGAGCGCCTTGAACATGGTCAACGCCACGCCCGCGTGGCTGCGCATGCCGACGCCGATGACCGAGACCTTGACCACATCCTGATCCGGGCGAAGCTCCTCGAAGCCGAACTCCGATTGACGGTCCCGCAGCAGCTTCATCGCGCGGTCGAAATCGGCCCGCGTCACGGTGAAGGTCAGGTCGGTCGCGCCGCCCTCCGCCGAGACGTTCTGAACGATCATGTCGACGTTGATGTGCTCGTCGGCGAGTGGTCCGAAAATACCGGCGGCCGCGCCGGGGCGGTCCGGGACTCGGGTAAGCGTGATTTTCGCCTCGTCCCGCGAGTAGGCGATTCCGCTGACGACTTCCTGTTCCACGACTTCGTCCTCGTCTACCACCAGGGTGCCCGGAGTGTCCTCGAAGCTGGAGAGCACCTGCACGCGCACACGGTGCTTCATGGCCATCTCGACGGCGCGGGTCTGCAAGACCTTTGCCCCCTGCGACGCCATCTCCAGCATTTCCTCGTACGTGATCTTATCGAGCTTGCGCGCCTTGGTCACGATGCGGGGATCGGTGGTGTAGACCCCGTCCACGTCCGTGTAGATATCGCAGCGATCGGCGCCCAGCGCCGCGGCCAGCGCGACGGCGGAGGTGTCGGAGCCGCCACGGCCCAGCGTCGTCACCCGCCCTTGCGGATCGACCCCCTGGAACCCGGCGAAAACCGCCGCCTGCCCGTCTTCCATGCGGCGCACGATCTCCTCGCCCGCGATCCCGAGGATACGGGCGCTGCCGTGCGCGTCGTCGGTCTGGATCGGCACTTGCCAGCCTAGCCACGAGCGGGCGGAGACACCCTGTTCCTGCAAGGCGATCGACAACAAACCGCTGGTGATCTGCTCACCGGCGGCGACGACCACGTCGTACTCGCGCAGGTCGAAGAGCGGCGCGGTGTCGCGTGCGTAGCCCTCAAGCTGATTGGTCACGCCGGACATGGCCGAGACGACCACGCCAACCTGATTCCCAGCGTCCACCTCGGCCTTCACCTTGCGCGCCACGCTCTTGATGCGCTCGACGTTGGCGACCGAGGTACCGCCAAATTTCATGACAATGCGGGCCATGGTCGCTCCTGGCCTGCTCCACTACAATAACACAACTTTCGGGGTTTTTCGGCGACGAGCGCAAGCCTTCCGCCTACCCTCAAGCCCGATCCCCTGTTGCCCGGGCGTCGGGGGCTATCCATACTCGCTAAAGCCGCGCGGCGCAAGGCGGGCTTCACGGAAATGGCGCCGCGCTCCCCCAATGGGCCCTCCAGGAGAAGGAGCCGAATGCCGTGTCGCAGCAAGCAAATGGCGGATCGGTCAGCGTCGACCCTCAAGAGGTCGGGAAGTTCGCCCGGATGGCGGAGCGCTGGTGGGATCCGGAGGGCGAGATGAAGCCGCTGCACGCCATGAACCCGACGCGAATCGCCTTTCTGCGCGACTGCCTGACAGCGCGGTTCGGCGGCGACGCGACGGGCGTGCGGCCACTCAGTGGCCTCAGGCTGCTGGACGCCGGTTGCGGCGGCGGGTTGCTGAGCGAACCGCTGGCCCGGCTGGGGGCGGAGATGACCGGCCTCGACCCCTCGCCGGAGACGATCAAGGCGGCAAAGGCCCACGCCGAGCGGCAGGGCCTCGCAATCGACTACCGTTGTCAGAGCGTCGAGGCGCTGGCCGAAACGGATGCCAGCTTCGACGCCGTGCTGGCGATGGAGGTGGTGGAGCACGTCTCGGACCTCACCGGTTTCCTGGATGCCTGCGCTCGCCTGGTGCGGCCGGGCGGGCTGTGCGTCGTCGCGACCATCAACCGGACGCCGAAGTCCTTCCTGCTGGCCAAGGTGGGGGCGGAATACCTGCTGCGGTGGCTGCCGCCGGGAACGCATGACTGGCGGCGCTTCGTGCGGCCGTCCGAGGTGGCGGCGGAATTGCGGCCCAGCGGATTCACGGTAAAAGAGGTTGTCGGCGTCAGCTTCGACCCAAAAAGCGGCGGCTGGCGGCTTTCCTCCAATACGGCCGTGAATTACATCCTGGTCGCCGAGAAACCGTGAGCGAATCCGAGCCCTCACCCCGCGCCGCGCCTTCGTCCTGGATCGTGCGGTTCGCCGGAAGTGTGCCCAACGGCGGCACGGTGCTGGATATCGCCTGCGGTTCCGGGCGTCATGCGGCCTACTTTCTAAGCCGGGGCCATCCGGTCGTGGCGGTAGACCGCCACATTGCGAAGCTGGGCGCGCTTGCAGACGAACAGGGCCTCGAAGCCGTGAAGGCGGACCTGGAGGGTGGTAACCCCTGGCCGTTTCCCGAACGGCGTTTTGCGGCGGTGGTCGTCACGAACTATCTGCACCGCCCCCTGCTGTCCACACTGGTCGAGAGCGTCGCTCCCGGCGGCGTCCTGCTTTACGAAACCTTCGCGCGCGGCAACGAAGGCTTCGCAGGGCCGTCGAATCCAAACTTCCTGCTGCGTCCGGGCGAACTGTTGGAGGCCGTGCGCGGCATACTCCGGGTCCGGGCCTACGAAGACCTCATTCTCCAGCAGCCGCGCCCGGCCGCGATCCAGCGCATCTTCGCGGAGCGGGAGAGCGGTTGATCAGAGGGCGGCGTCCTTGCTCCTCCAGTTCCCTCGGGACTGCTCTTTCCAGTTCGTTTTCGTATCCTTGAAGTCTCTTGCAGCGGGAGAGGCACTATTCAAGATCGCGCCCGTGTGCCTCAGGTTGATAGAGAACCTTGAGGACGGTCAGCCCGAGGGGCCGTCCGTCGAGGGAGCGCCATTGAATGCGATCTCCCTCCTGCAACCCGATCAGCGCGCTCCCAATCGGGCTCAGGACCGAAATGCGGCTGATTCGATGGTCCTCATCACCGGGGTAGACCAACGTTCCCTCCCGGCTTTCGCTCTCGTCGTCCAAACGGAACCGCACGCGGGACCGCATGGTGACGATGCCGGGGGTTATTTCCTGTGGCGCCCGCACCTGCGCGCGCGTGAGTTCCCGAGCCAGGAACCCGATCAATACGGCGTAGGGCGGCTGCGCGTAGGATTCCGCGAGAGCACGCAAGCGCTCGGCATCTCGCGACGATACGATGATCTCAGGCAGATGTTCGCTGCTCAACGCTGTGGCATCCCTTCCAGATCTCATCACCGGGCCTTCAGTCCTCTCTCTAATCAAGTACGCACCAGCCTCGCTTCAATAGGCGCCGCAGCATTTAGGCCGTTTCGTTCCTGAATTCGGTACGCCAACGAAAAGCATCGCCGATGCTGGTCTTCGATGCTCAGGGAGTCTCTATTCTCAAGCCATGCCGTCGTCCGTCCCCCAAGAGCTCGGCCCTACAGCCCTTGCCGAGCGGCCGAGTGTCCTGAGGCACCGCGCGGACGTTGACGCGCCGCTCAGTGGCTCATCATCACCGGCACCGTCATGTGCTCCAAGACCGTTCGCGTCGCGCCCCCGAGGATCAGTTCGCGCATGCGGCTGTGGCCGTACGCGCCCATCACCAAGAGATCGCTGCCCGTATCCGACAGTCGCGAGAGCAGGGTCTCTCCCGGCTCCAGGTCCTTGACGTCGAGTTGCTGCACTTCGACCTTAACGCCGTGGCGTGCCAGGTGGAGCGCGATGTCAGCGCCCGGCTGGTCGCCGTGCTTGCCCCTGCTCTTGCTCGGGTTGACCGCGAGCACATCGACTTTCTCCGCCGCTTCCAGGAAGGGCATGGCGTCGTTGACCGCGCGCGTGGCTTCCCGTCCGGCATCCCAGGCCACCATGATGCGCCGCCCGACTTGGACTGCGCCGTGGTGTTTTACCGGGCCGATATAGGGGACGGCGAGCACCGGGCGACCGGCGGCCATCACCACGTGCTCGACTAGCACGCGGGTGCCCTCGCGCACCTCGTCCGGGTCGCTCTGGCCCAGGATCACCATATCGCTGTAACGCGCATGGAGGGCCACGGTGTCCGGAACAGCATAGTCCGCAACATTGGCGTGTCGGACCTCGTAGTTGATCCCAGCGCGCTTCGCCGCCTCTTCGAACTCGGCGGAAACTTCCGCGGCGCGCTTCTCGTCCAGCTTGCGCTGCTCCTCAATCATGTCGCGCGGCACTTCCGCCCAGGTGGGCAATTCGAACGCGCCGACGCAGAACAGCCCGGCCAAGTGCGCGTTATGCGCCGCCGCGATGGCGACGGCGGTCTCCATCCGCTTACGGCACGCCTTACTGTCGTCGAGATGAACCAGAAGGTTTTTGTAGGTCATCGAGCGCCCTTTCCTGGATTGGCTTTCCCCTCATGATACCCGTATTCTCCTTGCTCTTCCGACAAAAGACATTGACCTCGATCAAACTGCCCCGTTCCCTTGGCCTCGCGGCGAAATTCCGCTATTGCATCCGTCATCGTCGATTGAGCAACGAAAGATAAAGAGCATGACAGGGACAGCGAGGCAAATCCATCCGGTCGTGATGGCAGGCGGCGGCGGAACGCGCCTCTGGCCGCTCTCCCGCGCGCTCTATCCCAAGCAGTTCTTCCCGCTGACCGGCGGCGAGTCGCTCTTGCAGGATACGGTCAAGCGCGTGGCCGATCCGCAAACCTTCGCGCCGCCCCTGATCCTCGCCAATGCCGAGCACCGCTTTCTAGTGGCGGAGCAGCTTCGCCAGTCGGGGCTGACCCCAGCGGACATCGTGCTGGAGCCCTTTGGCCGCAACACCGCTCCGGCCGTCTGCGTCGCCGCACTGACTCTGGCCGCGCAGGACCCGGACGCGCTGATGCTGCTGCTGGCCGCCGATCACGCCATCGCCAAACCTGAGGGCTTCGTCGAGGCAGTAAAGACGGCGGCAGGCGCGGCGGAGGCCGGTTGGCTCCTGACCTTCGGCATGACGCCGGTTCGCCCCGAGACCGGCTATGGCTACATCAAGCGCGGCGCGGCGCTCGACGGGCATCCCGGCTGCGAGCAGGTCGCGCGCTTTGTCGAGAAACCCGACGCCGCGACGGCCGAGGGCTATCTGGCGGCGGGCGGCCACGCCTGGAACAGCGGCATGTTTCTGGCGTCGGCGGGCGTCATGCTGGCGGAGTTGGAACGGCTTCAGCCCGAACTTGTCGCCGCCTGCCGCGAGGCGCTGGCACAGGGCGCGCGGGATCTGGACTTCCTGCGCCTCGATCCGGCGGCCTTCGAGCGCTGCCCGAACATCTCCATCGACTACGCGGTGATGGAGCACACCGAACGCGCCGCCGTGGTCTCGGCGGAGATCGGCTGGAGCGACGTCGGCTCCTGGGATGCGCTCTGGGACGTGCTGCCCAAGGACGAGCACGGCAACGCCTGCTCCGGCGACGTCGTGACGCTCGATTCCCGCGATTGCTTGCTGCGCAGCGACGACCGGATGCTGGCGGTGATCGGCGCGGAGAACCTTGCAGTTGTTAGCACCGACGACGCGGTTCTGGTCTGCCCGCGCGATCAGGCGCAGCGCGTCGGCGAGCTGGTCAAGACGCTGAAGGCCGATGGCCGTAGCGAGGCCGAACTCCACAGTGAGGTTCATCGCCCCTGGGGCAGCTATCGCGGCGTGGACCGGGGCGCGCGCTTCCAGGTCAAGCGCATCGTGGTCGCGCCGGGCCGCCGCCTCTCGTTGCAAAGCCACCGCCACCGCGCCGAACACTGGATCGTGGTCGCCGGAGAGGCGGAAGTCACCCGCAACGAAGAGGTGTTTCGCCTCGGCCCCAACGAATCCACCTATATCCCCCTGGGCGCGATCCACCGCCTCGGCAATCCTGGGGAGGAGCCGCTTTATCTGATCGAGGTGCAATCCGGCGACTATCTGGGCGAGGACGATATTGAGCGCTACGAGGATGTTTACGGGCGGACGTGAAGCCCGGCACCTCATGAAGCCCGGCACCTCATGAGAAGAGACACGAAACCGCGCGCATGGCAGCGCATGTTGAGCGGACGGCGGCTTGACCTGCTGGACCCCTCGCCGCTAGACGTGGAGATTGAGGACATCGCGCACGGGCTCTCCCGCGTCGCCCGCTGGAACGGGCAGACGCACGGGGACTGGGCGTATTCCGTGGCGCAGCACAGTGTGCTGACCGATCGCATTGCGGGGCGCTTGCGACGCGACGCCGCGCGGCCTTGGCGGCTGGCGGTGCTGCTGCACGACGCGCCGGAGTACGTGATCGGCGACTTGATTACGCCGTTCAAGGGCGCGGTGGGGTTGGACTACAAGGCGCTGGAAGCGCGCCTGCTCGCGGCCGTGCATCTGCGTTTCGAACTCCCGCCGGTTCCGGGGCAGGAGTTGCAGGCCCTCATCAAGCGCGCCGACCGCATCGCCGCCTATTTGGAAGCCACACAGCTTGCCGGGTTCACCGAGGCCGAGGCCAAGAAGATCTTCGGGCGGCCCCGCAACTTCGACCGGCTGGCCGGAGACATCTGCCTGGAGCCGGAACCACCGCTGGAGGCGAAACGGGCCTTCCTGCGGCGTTTCGATGCGCTCGCGCCGCCGGGCTTGCGTGCATCGGCGGGTAGCGAGGGGCGAAGGCTGGTGCTAGGTTGCCCGCCGAACAATTGTGCAACCCGAAAGCGATCATGACGTCAGAGATAGAAGCCCCCTCGGGCAAGTGGTCCGAAGACGAGAACTTCCCCGTCGGCTCGCGGCTGATCGCGCGGCGGATGCGGCCGCACGTCATGCGCTACTACGCCTTTGCGCGGACCATCGACGATGTGGCGGATTCGCCGGACCTCTCTCCGACGGAGAAGGTGGCGCGCCTCGACGCCTTCGCGGCGGCGCTGACCGACCCCAAGGCGGACGACCCGACTCTCGCCCGCGCCCACGCGCTTCGGGAGACGCTCACGGCGACCGGCGTTCCGGCGGAGCACGGCAGCGACCTCACCATCGCCTTCAAGCAGGACGCGGTGAAGGGGCGCTATGCTGACTGGAGCGAGCTGCTGGGTTATTGCCGCTTTTCCGCCGATCCGGTGGGGCGCTTCCTGCTCGACCTGCACGGGGAGGACGTGCGGCTGTGGCGCTACAGCGATGCGCTCTGCACGGTGCTTCAGATCATCAACCACTTGCAGGATTGCGCCGAGGATTACCGGACTCTCGACCGGGTGTATTTGCCGCAGGACTGGCTGGCCGAGGCCGGGGAGGACGTGCGGGCGCTCACGGCGGCACGCTGCTCGCCGGGACTCCGGCAGGTGCTCGACCGCTGCCTGGACGGGGTGGAGAGCCTGTTGCCGCTGGCGGAGGAGCTTCCGCTGCGCTTGAAGAACCGCAGGCTGGCGCTGGAATCGGCGGCCATCGTGGCGCTGGCGAAGGCGCTCACCCACGAACTGCGCCATCGCGATCCCCTGGCCGAGCGGGTGGCGCTATCGAAACGGGAGAAGCTGAGGGTGGCGTCGAAGGGTGCCGCAGGCGTCCTACTTCGGCGGACCTTCGGGACACGGCGCGGCGTCCCGCGCGGGCATGAGGAGAAGCGGGCATGAGCGCGCCGTCGATGGACAAGAGCGCCGAACCGAGAGACCTGCGCCAAGAGGTCGAGCAGACCGTTCAGAGTTCCGGCACCTCGTTTTTCTGGGGGATGCGCCTCTTGCCGCGCGACCGGCGGGAGGCGATCTATGCGGTCTATGCCTACTGCCGCGAGGTCGACGACATCGCCGACGGCGGCGAGCCGGACGCATGCAAACAAGCGCGGCTGGCGGCTTGGCGGGAGGAAGTGGAAGCCCTCTATGCCGGAAAGCCCCAGCATCCCGTAGCCCGCGCCCTGGCCGAGCCGATCCGGACCTTCGACCTGCCCAAGTCTGAGTTCCACGCCATCCTCGACGGCATGGAACGCGACGCGCAGGGCGGTATCGTCGCACCGACCGAGGCGGACCTTATCAGCTATTGCCGTCAGGTGGCCGGGGCCGTCGGGGTTCTGGCCATGCAGATCTTCGGCAAGGACGACCCCGCCGCCGACGCCGCCACGCGGCTGGAACTGGCGGAAACCCTGGGAGAAGCCTTGCAGTTGACCAACATCCTGCGCGACCTGGGCGACGACGCCGAGCGCGGGCGGCTCTACCTGCCCGAGGAGCGCCTGCGAGCCGCGGACGTTCAGGCGCGCGAGCCGCTGGCGCTGCTCACCGACCCGGCGCTTCCCCTCGTCTGCCGCGATCTGGCGAAGCTGGCGCGGCAGCGCTTCGCCCGCGCGCGGACGCTGCTCGACGGGCTGGAACGCTCCACCGCGCGGCCCTGCCGCCTGATGCTGGAGGTCTACAGCCGTCTGCTGGATCGCCTGGAAGCCGAGGACTGGCAACGCCCGGAAATGCGGATGCGGCTCTCCAAGGGCGAAAAGCTCTGGGTGGTTCTCCGGCACGGAATTGTATAGAGACATGACCCGAACGCACATCATCGGCGCGGGCATGGCCGGGCTGGCATGCGCCGTCTATCTGGCGCAGGCGGGCCGCCGCGTGACGCTGCACGAGGCCGCTCCACAGGCGGGCGGGCGCTGCCGTTCCTACCACGACGACCGGCTCGATCGCTGGGTGGACAACGGCAACCACCTGCTGCTCGCCGCGAATCTCCATGCGCTGGGCTACCTGGATGCGGTCGGCGCGCGGCACAAGCTGACTGCGCCGCCGGGCGCGCACTTTCCCTTCGTGGACCTGAACACCGGCGAGCGCTGGACCGTGCGGCCCAACGCCGGACGGATTCCCTGGTGGCTCTTGTCCAAGCGCCGCCGCGTGGCCGGGGCTGGCATACTGGCGCATCTGCGCGGGCTGCGTCTGGCGACCGGCGGGGCGGAGGCGAGCGTGGCGGAGCGCCTCTACCGTCCAAACGATCCGATGTGGAAGCGGCTGTGGCTGCCGCTCACCGAGGCGATCATGAACACCGAGGCCGAAACCGCCTCCGCCAAGCTGCTGGGCGACGTGCTGGGCCAGGCCTTCGCCCGCGGAGCCGACACGGCGAAGCCGCTGGTCGCGCTGAACTCGCTCTCGGACACCTTCGTCGATCCGGCGCTCGCCGTTCTGGAGCGCGCGGGCGCAGAGGTTGCCTTCGGCCAGCGCCTGCGCCGCTTCGAGGGGCGGGCGGGAGAGATTTCCGGGCTGGACTTCGGCAACACACGGGTCGCGCTCGAGCCAGGGGATCGGGTGGTGCTGACGGTGCCGGGGCGGGTGGCGGCGGCGCTGCTGCCGAACCTTTCCGTCCCGCCGGAGAACCGCCCGATCGTGAACGCGCACATCCGCCTGCCGCACCGGGCGCGTCTGGCCGAGGGGATACCCTTCATCGGGCTGATCGGCGGCACGGCGCAGTGGCTTTTCCTGCGCGACGACGTCGCGAGCATCACGGTCAGCGCCGCCAACGCCCTGGTGGACCGCCCGGCCGAGGAGATCGCCGCCGCCGTCTGGAAGGACACCGCCAAGACCTTGTCCCTGGACCCGGCCGTCCGCCCGCCGATGCGCGTCATCAAGGAACGCCGCGCCACCTTCGCCGCCACGCCCGAAGCCCTCGCTCAGCGGCCCGGCACCCTCACCCGATTCCCGAACCTCTACCTGGCAGGCGACTGGACCAACACCGCCCTGCCCTCCACCATCGAAGGCGCCATCCACTCCGGAGAAGCCGCTGCAAACGCGGTGTTGGGAGAGGGGTGAGGGAAGCGGTATCGATGCCTCATACCGCTCGTGAGGATGTGCTTCGGAGAACCTCGGCGGAACCTTCCGCTTTTGCCGGTGTTTTAATTCTTTGACGTCGGCGCAAGACCTTGAGCGGACGTCGCCCCGCATCCAATGCAGGAGTGAACGCAATGATGAAAGTCGCTTTGGTTGGGCTGGCGGTTATGGGATTGGCGGCTCCGGCGATGGGAGTAATCCTGCCGCCGCCCGATGCCTCGGACCGGTTGGAGACGCGGCAGGTCGCAGAGACGCCGGAGGCCTCAGAGGCCACGCTGGCAGACTGCCAAGTATGGACCGATCAACTCGGAGAGCTGCTCGAGGAAGCCGACCAGTCCGTGCCCGAGGATGTCAAGGAGGAGGCCGAGAGCAGCCACGAAGCCGCTGCGGAAGCGTGTGACGAAGGCCGTTACGACGAAGGAATTGCCGAAGCCAAGGAGGCAATCGAGAAGATCGAAGCCGAGGGTGAAGACCCTGAGAACGAGACGGAGACCTAAGTCACAAGTCTAGACGGGAAAAGGGGCGGGGCGATTCACCACGCGCTGAAATGGCTCCGACCCCTTTTTCGCGACCCCTCGTGACGCATTGGGCGGCCTCTCCGAGAGGCAGGCCCTCTCCCTCCCGCCGTGAAGAACGGCGCCCCCCTCCCTCTCCCGAGAAGGAGGGGAGGGGTAACAAAGCGATAGGGGCGAAGCTTCATTATCTCTCGAGAAACGAGGAGTCGCCTCGGGCCCAGCCAAGATAAAGCCTGTCCCCGCTTGGCAGAACGGCACCGGCCAGCACCCCCAACTCGGCACCACCTCCGAAGCGCCCGGAGAAACTGGCGAAATCGGCGAGCCACTCGTCCGCTTGCGAGAATGAATGGACGAGCATTGCCGCAGCGTCCATGCCGAACCGGCGCCGTTCGACGACCGCCGAGGCCGCGCGGTGAAGGAGTTGGTAGCGGAGATCGGCTACTTCGCTTTCCGCAAGCCCCAGCAAGTCGCACAGGAATCTGAGCCGGGCGATTTTCCCTGCGGACGGTGACGAGAGCCAGTCCGAGACTGTCGGACCGAACGGTTCGGAGACCTTGCCTTCGACGGCAACGGCCAGCGTGGTCGCGCCGGTACGCACCAACGCAAAGACGTCGTTTTGGCTTTCCCGGCTGCCGCCGGGGAGCGGAACCTTCCATTCCGGAAAAGCCGCAAGAAGTTCAGGCGTTTCTTGGCTAAAATGCTCATGAGACGCAAGCAACGCGGCAATCTCGGGCGGCAATCCCGCGGCTTCTTCCCAGGCGTAAGCGACCGAACGGGCTGAGTAGCCGGTTCGCCAGTGGCGGACCGGATCAGCTAGAAGCGCCTGCCAATTTGCGGGTCCTGTCGTCGGAACAAATATCTGGGACATGGTCACAATTCTTACTATGGATCAAGTTTATATCTTACTCGAAAATTTTGGCCTAGGGGAGGCTTGGTGGTCGCCCTCCGTGCCTGCCCCTTCACCGTCACTTACTTTGCATACTGCTGCGCGGGGTTCGTGCTACTGGCCGGTTTGTTGGGGTTCACGGAGGGTTCACCCCAACCTACACTTGAAGAAACACCAGTCGCTCCAGGGAGACCCCCATGCCCCGTAACCCCCGCTCCAGCCTCGCCACGCACGAGGTCGAGAACCAGCCGCCGCCGTTTGAGGATGTGAACCTCTACGCCAGTGACGCGGCCCTGAGGGC
>SKZV01000261.1 GCA_007127165.1 Rhodovibrio sp.
AGCGGCAACTCTGCCCGGAACGGCAGAGGCAAGGGAGGTGCGGCCAAGGGGCGTGGCGCTGCCAACCGCAATGGCGGCAAGGCGCGCAACTCCGCCACTTCCGGCAAGAAGCGGAACGGGGGACGGCGAAGCTGGCTGGGATTCCTGGCGATCTGGGGTCTTGTCGCCCTGGTCTGGCTCGGGATCGCGGGCGGCGGAGTCCTCGTCTATTACGCACACGATCTGCCCGACCTCGACGAGGTCATGAGCACGACGCGCAAGCCGAGCGTCAGCCTGTTGGCCAGCGACGGTGCGGTGCTCGCCTCCTACGGCGACCTCTATGGCGAATCGGTTTCCCTGTCCGACCTTCCGCCGGTTCTTCCCCAGGCGGTGATGGCCGTCGAGGACCGGCGTTTCCGCAACCATTTCGGTCTCGATCCCGTTGGCCTCACCCGCGCGATCGTGGTGAACGCGCAGGCGGGGCGGGTCGTTCAAGGCGGCTCCACCATCACCCAACAGCTCGCGAAGAACCTGTTCCTGACGCCGGAGCGCACCGTCAAGCGCAAGGTGCAGGAACTGCTGCTCGCCTTCTGGCTGGAGTACCGCTTCACCAAGGACCAGATCCTCGGGCTTTATCTGAACCGGGTTTATTTAGGCGCGGGCACCTATGGCGTCGATGCCGCCGCGCGGCGCTTCTTCGGCAAGCCCGCCAGCGAGATCAACGTCTATGAGGCGGCAATGCTGGCCGGGCTGTTGAAGGCGCCGTCACGCTACAACCCCGCGAGCGACCCCGACGTCGCGCACAGCCGCGCGCTGAACTCGCTGCGCGCGATGGTGAGCGCGGGCTACCTGACCGAAGAGGAAGCCCGCGTTGCCGCAAGCCAACGCAGCGGCACCCAGACGGTTTCGGCCTGGCGGGGACGCTACTACGCCGATTGGGTCTTGGGAGAAGTTCGGGACTTTGTCGGGTATCACCCCCACGACCTGATCGTGAAGACCACGCTCGACCGCCGCCTTCAGCGCGTCGCGGAGCAAAAGCTGACGCAGATGCTCGTCCAGGAGGGCGTGCCCCGCAACGCCACCCAGGGCGCGCTGGTGGCGATGACTCCGCAAGGCGCGGTGCGCGCCCTGGTCGGCGGGCAGGACTATCGCCACAGCCAGTTCAACCGCGCGACCCAGGCGAGACGCCAGCCCGGCTCCGCCTTCAAGCCGTTCGTCTATCTGGCGGGGATGGAGGCGGGAATGAGTCCGGATCAGCGATTCGAGGACCGCCCGGTTTCGCTGGATGGCTGGTCGCCCGACAACTTCGCGGGTCGCTATTACGGCGGCGTCACGCTGCGGGAGAGCTTTGCCCGCTCGCTCAACTCGGTCGCCGTTCAGGTCGCGCAAGAGGTCGGGGTGAACGCCGTGGCCAGGACCGCTCAACGCCTCGGCATCCGCTCCGAACTGACCCCGCATCCAAGCCTCGCGCTGGGCACCTCCGAAGTGTCGCTGTTGGAACTGACGGGCGCTTATGCGGTGCTCGCCAATCAGGGTTTAGAGGCGCTTCCCTACGGGATCGAGGAGATCCGGGACAGCACCGGCGAGGTGCTGTATCGCCGCTCCGGCGGCAGACCGGGCCGGCTGGTGGAAGCCTCATCCGTGCAGCGCATGACCGACGTGCTCCGCGCCAGCATCGTTTGGGGCACCAGCCGCGCCGCCGACCCGGATCGCCCCGCCGCCGGAAAGACCGGCACCAGCCAGGGCTTCCGCGACGCGTGGTTCGTCGGCTATACCGCCGAACTGGTCAGCGGCGTCTGGCTCGGCAACGACGACGGCGCCCGGATGCTGGACGTCACCGGCGGGACGCTGCCTGCTATGCTGTGGAAGCAATTCACTGTCGAGGCGCTGGCGGGGGAGCCGGTCCGCCAGCTTCCCGGCCTGGAGATGCGCGTCGCCCAACCGGCGCAAAAACCCGCGCAGGCAAGCGACACCCAAACGAGCGACTCAGAGCCCGCCGAAGCCGCGGCCGAGGATGAGGGCGGATCGCTCGTCGAACGCATCATCCGCTCACTCGGTGGCGGCGGAAGCGCAAACAGCTCGCCCGACCCCACGGAAAGCAGGCGCTACGATCCCGCGCGCGGGCCGTAGCGCAGGCAGTCAGTGCGACTGCGACCGTGAGTCCGCCCCGCCTTCCCCTTGCAACAGCGCCCGTGCACGCTCGGCCACGGCGTCCGGCTCACCTTCCGCCGAGACGGCGGGCCAGCCGATTTCGCCCTTGGGCGCGCGCTCAAGCTGGCTTTCCACCACCGCCACCGTCGCGTCGGACGCATCGCCCTGGCGTGCGGCCACCCGCGCTTTCAGGGTATCCGGGGAGCCGGTCAGCCATACCCCCTGGAACGGCACGCCCGCCGCTTCGGCCAGCTTACGCGCGGCAGCGCGGTCTTCGCGGCGCAGGAACGTGGCCTCCAGCACAACGCTTTGACCGGCATCGAGCGCCTGCCGGCTCCGGGACAGCATCCGGTCGTAGACATGGGCGTTGGCACCGCCTTGATAGGCGCTTTCCGGCAGGCGCTCGGTCTCGGCCACCCCGAACAGGCGCTTGCGCTCCACATCCGAGCGCACGATCAGCGCGCCGGGCGCGCGTCCGACGCCAGGAGCGAGCAGGCGCGCGATAGTGGTCTTTCCTGTGCCGGAAATGCCCCCGACCGCGACCAGGCGTGGCAGGCTCGGCTCCAGGTACTTGCGCGCCGCTGCGAAATAGCTCCCGATGTCGTGACGCAGCCGTTCACGCGCCGCGTCGTCTTCTTGCGCGGCCAGCGCGCTTGCCGACACCTTCGCCCGGATCGCCGCCCGTAGAGAGAGGAAAAGCGGCAGCGCGGGCAGACCGCCGACGTCGTCGCGTTGCCCCAGATAGCTGTTCATGATCCGGTTCGCAGCGCCGCCCGCTCCGCTCACGTCCGGCCCCCGCATGTCCAGGTCCATCAACAGGAAAGCCAAGTCGTAGAGTACGTCGATGCACGCGATTGCGTCGTTGAACTCGATGGCGTCGAACAACCTGGGCCGCCCGTCCAGCATCACCACGTTGCGCAGATGCAGGTCGCCGTGACAGCGCCGCACCAGCCCTTCCTCCGCGCGCGCATCAAGCATGGACGACACGTTCCGCAAGTGACTGCGGCTTTCCCGGGTCAAACGCTCCGTTTCCTCGGATGCAAACACCTCCGGCTGTTCGGCGAACTCGCCATGGTTCTCCTCCACCACCGCCTCCAGCGCAGCCGCGCCGCC
>SKZV01000052.1 GCA_007127165.1 Rhodovibrio sp.
CATCGCCGCCTGTGGCCGCAGATCATCGGCTGGATTTCGACCGGGCATTAGGGATGCACGTTTTTCCGCCCGTGCGGAACCGGAGATCGCCCAAATATCCATCGCCGCGCAAGGTGCGGCTCATGTCCGCATCGCCGACGGCACGGCCGCCGACTACGACACCCTCTATTCCGGCCTCGGTTGCCGTATTCGATCCGGCCGACGTTGGCGGGGGGCGATCCCTAGAGTCCATTCCGTTCAAACAGGTTCACGGAATAGGCTCTAGCTTATTGTGTTTATGCATTTTCTGGCGGCGAACCGGTATCCACTTCGCCTGAAAATGCTCTAGCGCACCTAGCCGACGACCGGACACGGCTCTCGGAGATCGGTCTCGGCTTGAACCTCTCGCAGCGTCGCGACGAAATCCGCGAGGCCGGGCGACCAGGGGCGGTCCGCTCGCCAAACCAGCCCGTATCGCATCCGCATCCGCATCCACGGCTCGCGCCGGCAGACCTGCACGGCGTGCAGGATATCCTCGAAGCCGGCTATCAGCGCGTCGCAGCGCTGGAGTGCGATCTCTGCATAAGCCATCCAATATCTTGCCTCGAAACAGGAAATAGAGCGGCTTCGCCAGTTGTTCACCTGCGCACTGTTGGTGCCTCGGCTTCGCGATCATGCTGAGCTTCGGCTCGAAGCCTTCGGTGGAGGACAAATATCAGGGGCGTACCGCGCGGGGGCGTATCGTTGGACGCCTTTTCTCCGAACTCGTTTTACGGCTTTCCAGCGCATTGTTTTCGCCATCTCGACGGCTGGACGCCACGCCGGTGTGCCGGCGGCCATGGCTGTGATCTTACTCGCGATTGCGTTCCCGTCTCTCGCACTGGCCGAAGAGCCGGAGTGGACCGGGGAGTGGCAGAAATACTGGCGCGGGGGGTCGGCCATTCTGACCCTGGAGCAGTCCGGCGATCGCGTGACCGGGCGCTATGAGCCCGGCGGCGGGCGGCTGGAGGGCGAGATCGACGGGAGAAACCTGCGCGGCGAGTGGAGCCAGCGCGGCGACTCAACGATAAGTCATCCCGCTCTCGCGGCGGCGTGGGAGGGCCGGAACTGACCGGGAACTACTGGCGTCTGAAATCGCCTCGCGGGGTGCCGACCCGCAGCCTTGCGTCTCGGAAGCAGCCTTGCGTCCCGGAATAAGCGCTGCCTTTGCGGCGTCGACACGCGTCGGAAAATTTCTGACCTTTTTTTGACATCGGTCCGGGGTACAGGTGGGCAGGCGCGGAAAACCGCATTCGCGAAATGGCCGCGAAACGGTCCGCCAATTCGAAGCGGATCCCGAACACAGACCAGAAAACCTAGGAAAATCAATGGTGGGCGCGCCTGGGATTGAACCAGGGACCTCCTCGATGTCAACGAGGCGCTCTCCCGCTGAGCTACGCGCCCATCCGGATTCGGAGGGTAAGCGGCGGCACTTGTCGTGCCGTTTCGCCGCTGGCAGATCGGGTACCACCCCCTGAACGGCTTTGCAAGAGCCGGATCGCGCTTTCTCGGCGCTTTCGGCGTATTGGACTGGTAATGGCGGGACGTTGTGCAGCCCTTCGGCCGCGGAGTGCGCGCTCACGTCGTGGTGAAGGGAACGTTAACCGTGGAGGTGGCCTTGCGGGGTGACATCGCCTGCATATTTCCGTAACACTGAACGGTGCCGCGAATCACGGCGCTGGTCGTGGTGTTTGGGTGGGATGCAATCCGGTCGAGCCGGCGAAGGGTCATGGAAGCCGAGATACAGCCTTGCGAGATCGAAACTCCGCACGAAGTGCTTGCGCCGGTTCGGCAGAGTTTGCCGCTGGTCTTCGCGTCGCCGCACAGCGGACGTAGCTATCCGCCCGATTTCGTCGCTGCCTCGCGATTGGACCGGGTGAGCCTGCGGCGCAGCGAGGACGGATTCGTCGACGAGATTTTCGCGGCGGCCCCCGAACTGGGCGCGCCCTTGCTCCGCGCGCACTTTCCGCGCGCTTACGTGGACGCCAATCGCGAACCCTTCGAACTGGATCCGAGGATGTTCGTGGATGCGCTGCCGCCCTACGCCAACACGCGCTCGCCCAGAGTGGCGGCCGGACTCGGCACGATTGCGCGTCTCGTCGCGAGCGGTGCCGACATATACCGCGACAAGCTGGCGTTCTCCGAAGCGCTCTACCGGATTCGAAACTACTACTGGCCCTATCATGACGCGCTGCGGCATTTAATTGACGAAACACGGGAGCGATTCGGCGGTTGCATCTTGGTGGACTGTCATTCCATGCCCTCGGTCGGCGGGCCGATGGACCACGACACCGGCCACCGGCGGGTCGATTTCGTGCTGGGCGATTGCCACGGCACGGCATGTTCGCCCCGGGTGACAGAGGCCGCGGAGGACGTGCTGACGGGGCTTGGCTATCATGTGAAGCGGAACACCCCCTACTCCGGCGGTTTCGTCACCCGCAACTACGGACAGCCCGAGGATCGGGTTCACGCCCTTCAAATTGAGGTCAATCGCGCGCTCTATATGGAGGAGCGAACCGTCAGCCGTGGTCCAGGTCTGGCGAGGCTGGCGGAGGATATGCGGGCCCTGATCGTGGCGCTCGGCCGCTTGCACCCTAAGACCTTTTAAAACCTGAAAAAAAGGGCCGTGCGGAAGTCCGCACGGCCCAAGTCTGGGGAGGTAAACGCTCATGAAGGGCGTTTACGGCGCGAAGGGACCGTAGTCTCTCCGTGCCGCACTGCACAATATGGGGCGAAACCCGCCTGCTTGCAATAGAAAAAATTAACATCTTGTTCTTTAAGGAAAAATTCCGGCATGGGCGGCTTTGGCCGGAGGCTATGAAGGGCGTTCTCTGCTGCAATGCAACAATCAAGCTTACCTCTCGTAGGATTCGGGAGGTCAAGCTCTCTGGCATGGAACTTGCTTAGCTCCGCCGACCGATATGGTGGAAGAGGCGGTGAAAGTCCATGGCTGGCGGTCGACTGATCCCGGTGCTCCTGACTGTCGCAACGCTCGCGACGATGCTGGCGGGGGATCCCGCCCGCGCTCAGGCTGGCGCGCAGGGCGTTGCGGGCAATCCTTGGGCGGTCTGTGCGGAGCAGGTTGCGCTCGCCGAGACGCTGCGGCCGGAGTTGCCGCCGCAGTTGCTGCATGCGATTGCAAAGATCGAATCAGGGCGCTGGAATGCCGAACATCGGGAAAACTTTTCCTGGCCCTGGACCGTTATGGCCGAGGGGGAGGGGCGCTATCTGCCGAGTAAGGCGGCGGCGAAGGCCGAGGTGGAGGCGCTTCAGGCGCGCGGCGTGCGCAACATCGACGTCGGCTGCATGCAGGTCAACCTGCACTACCACGGCCATGCCTTCGATTCCCTGGACGAGGCACTGGATCCCACGATGAACGTGGCCTATGCGGCGGAGTTCCTGTTGCACCTGCGTCGCCAAGCGGGCTCCTGGACCCGCGCCGTCGGCGATTACCACTCCCGTTCGCCGCAACACAGCGGTCCCTATCGCGCGCGGGTGTTCAAGGTGTGGCGCGAGGAAAAACGCGCCGCCTTCACCGCCGAGGCCGAGGCGCGGCGCGCGTGGGCCGACTTCGAACGCCAGCTTGCCGGGTACCTGCGCGACGAAGAGGCTTTGTGACGCGCGGATGCTGGCCGTTGGGCCGGGCAATAAGAAACCGGCCGGGGCGCTTCCCCGGCCGGTGCAAGTCGCTGTCCGTCTCGCTTAAGCGAAAGTGGCTTACAGGCAGTCCTCGATGGCGGCGAGGTCCGGCAGGTCCGGGTTGCGGCCAAGGTTATAAGGCTTGGACATGCCGCGCCACAGCGCGTAGTCGTCCAGGTAGCTGACCTGCGAGTGGTAAACTTGCGCAGTCAGGGGATCCTCGCAAGAGCTGCGGACAATCACCTCGTTGGCGATGCCTTGCATCTCCTCAAGAACCTCGTCCGTCCACTGATTGATCTCGACACCGGCCTCCTGGAATTCCTTGGTGCCCTCATTGGAGCGGCGCTCCGACCAGGCCAGCGACCAAAGCAGCGTCCGCTCCGCGGCGATCTTCAGCTTCTCCTGAAGCTCCTCGCCGAGGTCGTTCCAGGCGTCCTCATTGATCATCACGCCGAACACGCTCTGCGACTGGTGCCATCCGGGAACCGTCCAGTAGTCGGTGACTTCGTGGAAACCCGCCTCGATATCCACGCCGGGCACGGAGAACTCCGCGCCGTCGATCACGCCGCGCTCCAGCGCCTGATAGATCTCCTGACCCGCGAGCAGGACCTGGGTGCCGCCAAGCTGCTCCAGAACCTGTCCCTGCTCACGGCCGGAAACACGCAGGCGCATGCCCTGCAGGTCCTCCAGCGTCTCCAGCGGCACATTCGTCCGGAAGCCGGATTCGTTGTTGGTGACGCCATAGGGCAGGTACACCATGTTGTGCTGGCCGTAGACCTCGTTATACACGTCGAAGCCACCCCACTCCTGGATCCACAGGACCGAATCCAGCGCGTTGAACAGGCTGACGTGCGAAGCCAGCGGGGAGAACGCCGGATGACGGCCCGCCCAGTAGCCCGGCCAGTCGCCGGACGCCTGAATGTCGCCCTGGCCGACGGCGTCGAAGACCTCGAAGGTCGGGACCAGACTGCCGCCCTCGTGGAAGCGGATGCTCAGTTCGTCCCCGGCGATCGCTTCGACCGTTTCGACCCACTTGCGGTCGATCTCGATCAGTTCGATCGAGGAGGGCCAGGTGGTGGTCATCGTCCACTGCGTTTGCGCCTGAGCGGGACCGGCGGCGAAGACCGCCACGGCGCCCGCCGCAAGTGCGGTGCAAGACGTCAATTTCTTCAATAGCGTCATTGTTGGATACCTCCCATCTATTATCCGTCTTCAGGCCTCGCGGCCCTCTCTCAATGCCGGAAACCGTTTAAGATTCCGGCCGTCCGTCAGCCCAGCACGACGCCCGGCAGCCACGTCACCAGCGCCGGGAAGATCGCCATCAGGATCACCGCGACGATGATCAGCCCGAGGAAGGGCATGACGCCCCGGATAATGTCGGCGGTGCTGACTTCCGGTGGCGCGACCCCTTTCAGGTAGAACAGCGCGTAGCCGAAGGGCGGTGTCAGGAACGACGTTTGCAGCACCACCGCCATGGCGACGATGAACCACAGCGGCTCCATGCCAAGCTCCGCGACGATCGGCAGAAAAATCGGGAAGCTGAGCAGCACGATGCCGGTCCAGTCGAGGAATGCGCCCAACGCAAAGACGCAGAATAGCATCAGCACCACCAACCCCCAAGGTGGCAGGCCGGTGTCCCTCATCAAGTCCTGCACCACGTCCAGCCCGCCGCCAGCCGTGAAGACGCCGGTGAAGGCGGTCGCGCCGACCACCACGAAAAGCACCATGGCCGCGGCCTTGCCGGTCTCCGTCACGGAGAGATAGAAGGTGCGCCAGGTAAACCGGCCGCGCACCACCATGATCGCAAAGGCGAGGAAAGCGCCGATGGCCGAGGCTTCCGTCGCCGTCGCGATCCCCATCAACAGGCTGCCCAGCACGCCGAGGATCAGGATCAGCGGCGGCACGCCCTCGATCGCCAGCATACGCAGGAGTTGGCCCCTCGTGTAGCGTCCGCGCTCTTCCAGGGTTGCGGGCGGGGCGAGATCGGGGCGCAGGTGCGCCAGCACCAGCACATAAATTGCGTACATAAGCCCCAGCAGAAGGCCCGGCACCAGCGCACCGGCAAAGAGTTGCCCCACGGAAAGCGGCGAATAGCTGGCCATGAGGATCAGCATGATGCTCGGCGGGATCAGGATTCCCAGGCTTCCGGCGGAGGCGATTACGCCGGCGGAGACCCGCTTGTCGTAACCGTATTGCAGCATCGGCCGCAGCGCGATCAAACCCATCACGGTGATCGACGCGCCGATGATTCCCGTCGTCGCCGCCAGCAGGACCGAAACCACCACGACCGCCAGGCCCAGCCCGCCCTTCAGCGGCCCCAGGAGCAGCCGCAGCGATTCGAACATCTTATCGGTAACGCCGGAATCCGAGAGGAAACGCGCCATCAGAATGAACAGCGGGATCGCGACCAGGACGTAGTTGTCCATGACGTCGCCGTACATGCGGCTGATGATCAGGCCGAAGACGTGGGGACCGGGGCCGAGGTAGGCCGCGATGACGGCGACACCGCCAAGCACGAAGGGGAGCGGGTGACCCATGAAAAGACCGAGCAGCAACCCGGCGAACATGAAGACCGCAAGAATTTCTGGGGACATGTCTTCAGGACTTCTTCGACAGGTAAACGATGCTGCGGACGAACTGCGCGATCCCCTGGATCATCAACAGCGCAGCCGCGACGACGATCACGGTTTTGATCGGATAGACCGGAAGCTGGATCACGCCCCAGGTGGTTTCCCCCGCGCGCCAGGAGCGCATGGCGAAACGCCAGCCGAACCACACGACAATGCTCATGAAGGGGAAGAAGAAGATCACATAAGCGATCACCTCGAAGAGGTGTTTCATCCGCTCCGAGAGATGCTCGCGGACCACGTCGACGCGAATATGCGAATCATAGAGCAGAGCGTATCCGCCCAGCAGCATGAAATGCGCGGCGTAAAACTGCTTGGTGAGTTCGAAGACCCACTGCGTGGGCATTCCGAAGAGGTTGCGGGCAAGGATGTCGTACACCACGATCAGCATGATCGCCACGATCAGGAATCCGACAACCCGGCCTACCGCCTCGTTGCCGTAGTCGGCTACGCTCAGAACCCGCTCCATGTCGGCCGGCGTCCCTCCCATGTGTGCTTATGACCGGGGCCGAATTTGGCCCGGCTTTTTCATATTGCGGCAAACTGTATCGCAGCGCAGCAGTAGCAACAAGCGGGCCCCGCACCGCGATCTGGTGTTTTTCTCCTTGAAGCGAGTATTTTGAGGGAATTGCTACCCAAAAAAGGGGTCTTTTCGCGCTGCGGTAATCCGCCACTTTTCGACGCCCCATCACGCCATTTCAATTCTACGTGATACAAGATGCGACGCCCATTATGGTGTAACGCCCAAAGGGCATGCGAGAAAGTGGCGAGACCAGGAGGAGACGAGCGTATGACGACGACCCCTCGACAGCACCCGGAGACGATCTGCCTGCACGCGGGCTACCGCAGCGACCCGGCGACCGGCGCGGTGGCGGTGCCGATCTACCAAACCACCAGCTATCAATTCCGCGACGCCGAGCACGCGCAGAAACTCTTTGCGCTGGAAGAGCTTGGCAACATTTACACGCGGATCATGAACCCCACCAACGACGTGCTGGAGCAGCGCATGGCGGCGCTGGAGGGGGGCGCGGCGGCCCTCGCCACGGCCTCGGGGCAGGCGGCTTCGGCGATTGCGGTGCAGAACATCGCGCAGGCAGGCGATAACATCGTTTCCTCGACTGATCTTTACGGCGGCACCTGGACGCTCTTCGCGCACACGATGAAGAAGCAGGGTATCGAGGTGCGCTTCGTCGACCCCGCCGATCCCGAGGCGTTCCGCCAGGCCTCCGACGACAAGACCCGCGCGTGGTACGCCGAGACCTTGCCGAACCCGAAGCTCCAGGTCTTCCCGATTGCCGAGGTTGCGCGAATCGGCCGCGAGATGGGCATTCCGCTGATCATGGACAACACGGCGGCTCCGGTGCTCTGCCGCCCGCTGGAGCACGGCGCGGCGGTCGTGGTTTACTCCACGACGAAGTATATTGGCGGCCACGGCACCTCGATCGGCGGCATGATCGTGGACGGCGGCAACTTCCCCTGGGAAGACCACAAGGCGCGTTTCCCGCTGCTGAACGAGCCGGACGAGAGTTACCACGGCGCGATTTGGACCGAGGCCGCGAAGCCGCTCGGCCCCATCGCCTACGCCTTGAAGGCACGGGTGACGCTGCTGCGCGACCTTGGCGCGGCGATGAGCCCGTTTAACGCCTTCCTGTTCCTGCAAGGCATGGAAACCCTGCCGCTACGGATGCGCGAGCACAGCCGCAACGCCCAGGCGGTGGCGGACTTCCTGAAGGGCCGGGAGGAGGTCACCCGCGTCATCCACCCCAGCCAGCAAGAGGAAAAGTACCGGAAGCGCGCCGAAACCCACATGACGGGCGGCTTCGGCGGGCTCTTGGGCTTCGAACTCGCCGGAGGAGCTGAAGCCGGAGGGAAGTTCATCGATTCGCTGAAGCTCTTCTACCACGTCGCCAACATCGGCGACGCCCGCTCGCTGGCGATCCACCCCGCGACGACCACACACTCGCAGTTGACCGAGGATGAGCAGATGTCCACCGGCGTCTCGCCCGGCTATGTCCGTCTCTCGCTGGGCCTGGAGCACATCGACGATATCCTCGCCGATCTGACGCAGGCGCTGGAGGCGGCACGGTGAGGCTTACCGCTTGGGACGCCAAGCCTGGATGCGGTTGTTGAGGAAGTCGGCCACATAGACCGTGCCGTCCTCCGCCACGTCGAGCGCGACCGGGTGCGCGAACTGTCCATTTTCCTCACCGCCTTCGCCAAAGGCGGTGAGGAAGGTGCCGTCCGCCGCAAAAACCTGCACCCGGTCGTTGTAGAAGTCTGCCGTGAAGATGCGCTCTTCCGGGCCGACGGAGATACTCGAAACGGTCCTGAACCAACCGTTGAAGGAGCCGGGCACCATCATCGCCAGCGGCCCGCCCCACTTGGTCGAGAACGCGCCGTCGGGACCGAATTTCTGCACCCGGTTCGCATAGCCGTCGGCGACGTAGACGGCTCCGTCCGCACCCGCCGCAACGTCGGTGGGGTAGATGAATTCCCCGGCCCAAACACCGGTTTCCCCGGTGGTGCCCCACTGTCCGAGCGCGCTTCCGTCCGCCGCCAGCTCCTGAATGCGGTGGTTATAGAAGTCGGCCACGAAGAGCCGCCCGTCGGCTGTCACGGTGACCCCGCCCGGCGCGTTGAACTGGCCGGGTCCGCTGCCGGCCGTGCCGATGACGCGCAGCGGCTCGCCGTCGAGCGAGAAGACCTGGATGCGGTCGTTGAAGTATTCGGCCACATAAAGTTCGCCGTCGCGAATCGCGAGGTTCATCGGCCTTCCGAGTTCGCCCAAGGCGTCGCCCGCTTCCCCGAACTGCCGCTTGAATCCGCCCTCAAGGTCGAAGACCTGAATGCGGTCGTTGCGGGAATCCGAAACGAAGACTTCGCCGCCCGCCACGGCGATCCCGGTGGGGTCGCGGAACTGCCCCGCGCCGCTGCCGCGTTCGCCCCAGTGCGCGGCCATCTCGTATCCCGGTTCCTTGGCGAAGGGCACGAAGGCCAGCCAGGCAGTCGCCGCGAGCACCGCCACAAAGGCAAAGAGCCCGCCAAGCGCGCGAAGGATCGTTCTGCGGTGCATCCCAATCCCTCTCACAAGTTCACGCGAAAGCCGACGCGGACGATGAAGTCGTCTTCCAGCGCGGTTCCGTTCAGGTCCTGGGCGACCGGCACCTGCACGATCCCCTCGACCATCCAGTTGCGGGTGACGTACTGGAGCGCGGGCGACAGGAAGAGTTGCGTGCCGCCGGAATTGCTGTCGTCCACCCCGCCGATCTCATTGCGCTCGCGGTGGATCAGGTTCGCTTCCACCCCGGCGAAGAGGAATCCGGGCACGCCGGAGGTCAGTTCGGGCGGCCAAATCCGGTACTGGAACGATCCGTCGAGCCGCGCGATGTCGCCGAACCGGAAGTCGTTGGCTTCGGTGTTGCGTTCGTACATGACTTGGCCGTCCAGCTCGAAGTCCAGCGTTTGCCAGGTCGTCACCACGCCGAAGAACGGGTCCCACGAACCGGATCCCGCCTGGAGCGGTTGCGGCAACCGGCCGAAGCGGTCGCGGTCCCCGTCGCGCCCGGTCGGCGCTTCCACGCCCGCGAAAGGCGCGATGCGGAAGGTCCGCCCCGGCCCGTCGATCCGCAGCGCGGTGTAGCGCGCGAAGACTCGGGCATCTCCAAGGCCGCGCGTGCTGCGGGTGGCGCGCGTTCCGGGGCTCGGCGAGAGGTCCATGCTCTTGTTGAGAACCGGCAGCGCGCCGAAGACGGCAAGGTCGCTGGTCACGCCGTAGCCCAGAACCGACATCGTGCCCCAGACGCTGAGGTCGCGGTCGGCCGGGCTGGGGTCGCCGCTGGCTTGCTGGTGGAAAAGCTGCTGGCGGAAGACGAAATTTCCCTCGCCCACCGGCAGCGCGGTGTTGAAGGTCTGCGGAGCGGCGGTGGCTTCCGTTTGAACTGCGCCGACGCCAAGGGCGCAGATCATGGCCAATCCGGCGAGGCGTCCTGCCTTGCGCATGATCTAGCGGGTCTCCGTCTTGTCGTTGGCGCTCAGCGGCTGAAATCCTTTCAGGGTAAAGCCCGCGCGTTTGGTCGCATCCCGCGCCGTTTCTTCGTCGAGCGCCTGCCCTTCTTCCGTGACGACGAGAACCGCCCCGCGCCCCAGGTCGGTCTCGGCGGAAGCCACGCTGTCCAGCCTCATCAACTCCTTTTCCATGCCGTAGGAGCAGAAGGGGCAGGCCAGCCCGTCCACCTGCAGTTCGTAGCGCGCGTCAGCCAGCGCGGGAAGGCTGCTCAGGCCCAGGATCAGGCTTGCGGCGAAGCCGCGTGTCAGTGCTTTCAACGTGAGTCTCCGATGGATTGTGTTGGCTCGATGGTCGCAGGCTCGTCCGCTTCGAGGGCGCCGAGGATGGAGCAGCCGGTGAGCGGCCCCTGACCGGGGCAGACCTCCAGCAACCTCCGCAAGACGCGGCTGATTTCCTGCATTTGCGCAATGCGGATTTCGACATCCTTCAGCTTCTCTTGCGCGCGAACCTGAAAGTCGCCTGCATCGGTTTCCGCATCGTCGCGCAGTTTCAGCAGCTCCGCCGCTTCCCGAAGCGAAAAGCCGAGGGTCTGCGCTTGCCTGATGAAGCGGATGCGCCGGACCGTGTCTTCCGGGTAGCGGCGGAACCCGCCGAAGCGCGGCTTGGGGGGTTGCTGAATGAGTTGACGGCGCTCGTAAAAGCGAACCGTTTCAACGCTTACGTTGGCGGTTCTGGCCGCCTCGCCGATGGTCATGCCGGTCATGCCGTCCTCCTCTGTGAGCCAAGGTGCCAGCCGTACCTTAGTACGGTGTCAAGCGCTCACGAGGATGGATTTCGCTTTTTACGATAGATATGGAATTGCGAGTCGCTTGAACGGAGTTTAACGCTCAGTCCGTGAGCCACGCGACCACGACCAGCAGCGCGGCGATTTCCGCCGCTTGTTGGGCGGTGCCGAGAACGTCGCCGGTGTAGCCGCCAAGCTGATGCTTCGCGAGCATCAGAACGCCAATCGCCGCAAGCCACGCCAGAAGCGCGGCCAGAAGCCCGGCGCCCAGCCCAACGCAAAGGACGGCGATAACGAGGCCCAGGAGCAGGGCCACGAGTGCCCGCCCGAGCGAGGGACCGCCGGCCTCCGCGCCGAGTCCGGCGTGACCGGCGGGCGAGAACAGCGTGAGCAGGCCCAGCGTCTGCGAGCGCGATACGGCGTGCGCCACCACCAGGGCCAGGAAAACGCCCGCAGGCGTGGCGAGGCTGGCCAGGGCCGCGATCCGGACGGTGAGGCTGAGAATCATCGCCGCCGCGCCGTAGGTGCCGACGCGGCTGTCGCGCATGATCTCGATCTTGCGCGCCCGGGTGAAACCGCCGCCGAAGCCGTCGGCACAGTCGGCGAGACCGTCTTCATGCAGCGCGCCGGTCAGCCAGACGGTCGCCGCCACCGCCGCCGTCGCGGCCACGGCGGGCGGCAGGGCGAGGGCGTGGAACACCGCAAAGACCGCGGCCCCCACGGCACCGATCGCCGCACCGACCGGTGCGGCGATCCAGAGCGAGTCAGCCAGCGGCTTCGCCGGACCGTCAGGGTAGGGCGCCGGGATGCGGGTCAGGAAGACGACGGCCCGCAAGAGGTCCCGCCACACCTCGCCTGCCAGAGCGTGGACCTGCCGCATCTATAGTGCCCCCTTCACGATTCCGTGCTACGCAGGATCGCCTGTCCCGCTCGCTC
>SKZV01000192.1 GCA_007127165.1 Rhodovibrio sp.
CCCTCGCCGAACTGGCGGCCGATCGTGGTCGCGTAGCACTTGCCGAAGGCTTCCTCGGTGATGTCGAACCCGGCGGGGTCGATATAGTTCTCCATGTACCACTTCTTCAGATTCATCTGGATGGTCGAGTGCCGGAACTCGTCCACCATCTGCATCGTGAAGCCGGTCCGCAGATCCTCGCCCGGCGCCAGCCGCGCCACCATCGCCATGGAGCGGGCGGCGGAGATTTCCGGGAAGGGGATGATCGCCAGGAAGAGCTTCATCCACTCCACCCAGCGTGGCTCCACGTTGCGGAACATGTCGCCGCGCAGCGCCGCGTCGAGCGCCCCGTAAACCCGGTTGTCCTTCTCTTCCTGCATCGGGAAGTAAGACCGAAGCACCTGCTTCATCGGATCGCGCGGAGCCTTGGCGATCTTGTAGTCGGTGGGGTAAGTCATCGCCTCCTGAACATAGGAGGGGTTCCATCCCAAATCGGCGATCTTCTTCGTCGCTTCGCCGACGGATATTCCCCGTTGGGATGTGATCTTGTTGAGTGTCAATGACGTCATTGCCGTTTACCTTTCCGCTTCATTCGTTATCGGCACGCCGGAACATTCCGGCAGCGGGCATCGGCAAAGGTCGGCGGGAGACACAAAACCCGGCACGGTCAGATCCCTGCCGATCTTCAACGGCGACGGCGAAAACGGGGTCTGGCGCATGAACCGATCCTCCCTTCCTTTGTTCTTTCGGCGACGCTTCAAAGAGCGGCGCGCTTTTTCTACGAAGAGAGGTATGCAAGCCGTGTGCCAGTTTTGGCAAGCTGCACAATCACGTTGATTTCCATGTATTGCTGCGGTGCAGCATTGATTTCGCGTCCGCAATAAGTGTATCAAAGCGTTACAATCGTATATTCGTCCGCAGCTTTACAGATGTATACTTGGAAGATGACAATATGACGGAGTCCAACCCGCTTACGGACTTTCTGCGATAATCATATTGATTTCATAAGACCCAGCGGTTCTAATAATCACTATATTGAAGATTCGGCCTCGCTGATGACGTTGGCGCGATTAATCACTTGCCGCAACAGGGATGGGACGATGCCGACACGGGATGAAGAGAGCGGCGATCCGGCGACTCCCGGCGCGGAGCTTGCCGAGGAGATCATCGCCCAGGCCCCGCGCGATCTGATGTTCGTGATGCAGTTCGTGGGGGAAGCCCAGTACAAGGTGCTCAAGCACTTCCAGGACCTCGTTATCCGGGAGCTTGAGGCGCGCGGCATTCGGCGCGAGGACCATGCGCTGCTGCAAATCTTCATCGACAAGCACGCGACCGAAATGCGCGACTTCGTATTCTCGGGCGTCGCCCTCTCCCGCCCTTTCCGGATCGAGGAGATCGAACGCTTGATGAGAGACACGACGAACGTCATCCGCCTCGACATCTGGGACGCGCTGCGCAACCACATCGATACGGTCGAAAACCAATTCGTCGCGCAGGCGGACGACCTGCCAAACCAACTCGCCGCGATCGAAGCGGACGCGAACGGGCTTGCAAAACGATGAGCCCGCCGCGCGCTGCCCCGGACATTCTGGCGGAGCGGATGCAGGTGGTGCTCGCGATCGGCGAGGCCAACGCCGCGATCCAAAAGACGCAAGCGCTCATGGGCGGGGTTCAGATCGACGTCATGAACGTCGAGGAACAGCTCGAAGCCAGCGGACCGACGCCGGAGCTGAACGCCGCGCTTGAGGCCGTCTACGACCGCGACGACGCGGCCAAGGCCTCCTTGGCAATCGCTCAGGCCAAGCTCGACACGCTTGAGGAGCAGCTTGCCGAGCTCGACCGAGAACTCGCGGCGGCCAGCCCCCAGGCCAGCCCCAAGTCCAGCCGCCAGTAAGGAACGCGCATGTCTTACGATACGCCCACCGCGCCCAGCCTCTTCGACCTTCTCGCCCGCGTCTGGAGCCTGCCCGGTCCGGTTGAGGATATGTGCTTCAACCGCGAAGGCAGCGCGGTCGCCTACGCGGGCGGCGGTCTGCTCGCGGTCGTGCCGGTAGACGATCCCGAAGGCCCGGAAAAGCGCATCCGGGTGGCGGCGGACAGCGGCCAGCAGAGCATCATGCCGCGCGAGAAGCCGGTTCGTCCCGCCACCGAGGTCAAGGGTCTGCGCGGCGCGCTCGCACCCTTCCGCGACCGCGCCTTCATCACCGGCAGCGAGAAGGGCGGGCTCGTCTCGGTCACGCCGCGCGGACAGACGGTTCCCCTCTCCGTGGCCTTCGACGGCGCGCCGAGCGCGCTGGCCCGCGATCCCGCCGCGCCGACGATAGCGGCAGCGGCTGGGTCGCGGGTGGTGGTTTTCCCCGAGACGCAGCCCGACGAGGCCCGGAACCACGACGCCGGGGAGACGATCACCGCGTTGGCCTTCGCGCCACAAGGTAGACACCTGGCGGTCGCGCATCCCGGCGGCGTGTCGTTCTACCATGATGGCACGTTCGTCGACACGGTGGCGCTCGACGGGATACCGGAAAGCCTGAGCTACAGCCCGGACGGTGCGTTCCTCGCCTGCGGCCTGCGGGAGCCGGGCTTCGCGCTGATCCGGCTGGCCGACGGGTCCGTCGACTCGGTCCGGGACTACCCGACCCCGGTGCGCTCGCTGGTGTGGAGCACGCCCGGCCAAGCCTTTGCGACCTCCGGCGCGTTCCGCCCGGCGGCTTGGCGCTTCACGCCGGAAGGCCGAGGCGAGCCGATCGTGGCCGGGCGCACCGGACTGGTGGTGGTGGATCGCGTCGCCGCCGCGCCGGACCGGCCTCTGATCGCAGCGGGCTACGCCAGCGGCTTCCTGTGCCTTGCCCAACTGGGTAGCCGGGAGGAAATGTTGTTGCGCTCCGAGGGCGGCGCGGTGACGACGCTCGCCTGGAACGCGGCAGGCTCGCATCTCGCCTTCGGCGACGCCAGAGGCGCGGCCGCGCTGATCTCCTTCCCACCCAGCCTGTTCAAATAAACGACGGAGAGTAGTTGATATGACCGCAGAACCGCGCCTGACGCCGGAAGAAGAAAGCAAGGACGCCTTTTTCCGCCAGATCGCCGAGGTCGCCCAGGCGATGATCGCCGCGCACGGCAAGGACTTCGCAACCGGCGCGCTGGTGCTCGCCGCGCGCTGGGTCGCCGAGGACCGCATGAGCGAGACCCCGCCGTCAAAACCGTCCTGAGCGAAGGCTACACCTTCCCTTTCAG
>SKZV01000231.1 GCA_007127165.1 Rhodovibrio sp.
CGGGCGTCATGACGCCGGAGGCGGCATGCAGGCGCTCGAACTGTTCCAACTCGTCGAGCACGAAGTCGCGCACGATCTCGCGCACGTTTTGGACGGTCAGGCGGCGGTGTTCGGACATACGCGGGTGGGAGTCCCTCATCAGACGGTCGAGTTTGAGGTCGAGATGCGCCGCGCGGTGGCGCGCCACGGCCGGATCCGGTGTACGCAGGGAAACCTTAAGATCCGGTATAGGCCGCCGGGCGCCGGCCGGGTCGGCGGGTGCGCTATGGGGCACGGTGGGAAAGGTTCGCCGCCAGTAATAGACGGCGCCGCGGCGGTAGAGGTGGGGCTGGCGCATCGGCGCGGGACTCCAAGACGGGCCGCGGTTTGCGCGCCGGGGCTCCGCCGCGGCGCCACCGTGTTGGACCACCGTTTTGGACCACCCCGGCACGCCGGGCGGGTTCATCTCGGATGACGCAGGGAAATCAGCAGGTTGGGAGAAACGTGGCTGGGGGACCTGGATTCGAACCAGGGTTGCCCGGTCCAGAGCCGGGTGTTCTACCGCTAAACTATCCCCCAGCAGAGGGAATAACCTCAAACCACGCGTCGCCGCGCGCTTGATCCTTACCTAGTCTAATCGGGGGGCGGGTTGCAACCCCTTTCTTGTACTTTTTTGGCTGCAAATAGGGCCTTGTCGCTTGTCGCGGATGGCGCGGAAGGCATAGCTTGTGCATTCGGCTGCTTGGCGGTGGGCGTGCGGCAGCGTTAACGTGTAAGCTAATGCACACAGATGGAAGGCCGGACGCTTGGGCGGGCAGCGTCGCGGCCCGGAGAAAGCTGGCTGCCGTGCCGGGGATGCCGGAACGGGGCCAGGCTTAAAAGAAGGAGGAGGCTTCGTGACCCGCGTACCGAGGGGCTCAGAACAATGCCTTGCGCAGGATCGCACGGAGTCGGCCGGTTACAGTGGCTCCGGCTCCGGCTCCGGCTCCTCCGAGGCCGAGGTTTATGCCGCGCTCGACCTGGGCACGAACAACTGCCGCCTGCTCGTCGCCCGGCCGCAGGGCGAAGGCTTTCGCGTGATCGACGCGTTTTCCCGCATCGTTCGGCTTGGCGAGGGACTGAACGCGACTGGCAGGTTGTGCGAACCTGCAATGCTTCGCACACTCCAGGCGCTGAGAATCTGCGCCGGAAAAATCCGCCGCCGTGGCGCGCGCCGTGTTCGTGCCGTGGCCACACAGGCCTGCCGCAGTGCCGTCAACTGCGACGTTTTTCTTGAACGGGTCTATCGCGACACCGGGATCGAGCTTGAGGTCATCGGGCAGGAGGAAGAGGCGAGGTTGGCCCTGCTCGGCTGCGCGCCGCTGCTGGCGCCGGCAATTCCCAATGCTCTGATCTTCGACATCGGGGGCGGCAGCACCGAGGTCAATTGGTTGGCGGGAAAGAAAGCGGGCGCGGCGGCGCCTGCGACTCCCTCTGCCTGGGTCGAGTCGGCGGAGCTTGCAGCTTGGCACTCGATGCCGATCGGAGTGGTGAGTCTGGCCGAAAAACACGGCTGCAACAGCGTTTCTCCGGCGCTCTTCGAGGCCATGGTTGAGGAAACCGCGGACGCCTTGGCACCCTTTACCGAGCGCCATGACGTCGCGCGGGTGCTTGCGGACGGGCAGGTGCAAATGCTGGGCACCTCGGGTACGGTCACGACATTGGCGGGTGTCTATCAGAATCTTGCGCGCTATGATCGCAGCCGAGTTGACGGGTGCTATCTCGGTTTCGACACGGTCCGTGACGTGAGCCGCCGGATCGCGGCCATGAGCTATCGGGAGCGCGTTCAACATCCTTGCATCGGCGATCAGCGCGCGGATCTTGTGGTCGCGGGCTGCGCCATCCTGGAAGCGATTTGCCGGAGTTGGCCCGTCGGCAAACTGCGGGTGGCCGACCGTGGACTGCGGGAGGGTATCCTCTTCGAACTCATGCGAGGTCCGTCGAACGGGCCATCTGGGGCCAAGGTATCGGTATTATGAATGAAGCTGATGGAGGCGGCCCTAGCGGCAGCGGCGGGAACGGAAAGAGCGGCAGCGGCGGGGACGGAGAAAGCGGCAGCGGGGACGGCGGCGACAAACGGCGGCGCAGGCGCCGTCGGGACGGGGCAACGGTTGCCGCGCCGCCTTCCGGGGCGGCGGCACGGCTGCGCAAGGTAAAGGGACGCAAGCCGTCCTCGCGCCGCTGGCTCGAACGGCAGTTGAAGGATCCCTACGTCGTCGAAGCGCAACGGCGGGGCTATCGCTCCCGCGCTGCCTTCAAGCTGATCGAGATCGACGACAAGCACCGGCTGCTGCGCCCCGGTCAGCGTGTGGTGGACCTTGGTGCGGCGCCGGGCGGCTGGTGTCAGGTGGCCGCCGAGCGGGTGGGGGAGCGCGGACGGGTCGTTGGGCTGGATCTGCTGGAGATGGATCCGCTGCCCGGCGTGGAATTTCTACAAGGCGACATGACCGATCCGGAAACCTCGGAGCGGTTGCGGGCGATGCTGGACGGTCCGGTGGATGTGGTGTTGTCCGATCTCGCGCCGAACGCGACCGGTCATGCTCCCACCGACCGGCTCCGCATCATGGCCGCGGTGGAGGCGGCGCTGGACTTCGCCGAGGAGGTCTTGCGGCCGGGCGGCAGCTTTTTGGCCAAGACATTGCATTCGGGCAGCGCGCCGGACTTGATGGAGCGCTTGAAACGCATGTTCGGCCATGTGCACCACGTCAAACCGCCCTCGTCGCGCCCGGAGTCCGCCGAGAAATATGTTCTGGCAACGGACTACCGGGGCAACGATAAGGCAAAAAGGTTTAAACCGCCATAACCTCGCCGATATGGCTCTCGAGTTCCGCCAAACTGTGGTGGGTCAGGTCCTTGGAAAGCTCGCCATAGACCATTTGCCGCGTCGGCTTGTTGAGTTCGTCGCGCAGGTAACCCAGGGTCTTCGGCGGAGCGATCAAAACAAGGCGGTCGAAGAGGTTCTGGTTCCGCCCGGCTTCGAGCACCTTTGCAACCTGATGCGCGAAGCGTTCCTTTTCGAATTCGTGCCAGTCGATCGTGGGCGCGAGCGCGCTGCGGCCGGTACCGCCCGCGTCCGCCCAGCGCCCCGGCTTATCGGTGACGATTTCGCGGTTCGGTGGCAGGTCCTGGCGCATCTCTTCGGGCAATGCAGGATGAAGACCTTTGCCGATCCCTTCATGCAGCAAGAAACGGGCGCGGGCTCCGTCGGCTACGACGATCCAAGTACGAATGGCCTTCATGCTATGCTATTCCTCCTAAGGCAGAATTCTGTTAAAAGGACATCGGCCGATCATCGCTGAACCTTAAAGCAAGCATCGGCCTTCCATGCTCTCCTCCGGGCTGGACGGGCCGTCCCCCTCCAATTGGCAGATGGGCTTCGCGGCGGCGGCTTGCAATCCCTTCATCGCATGTGTTCACAGCGTTCTTCTGCTCTTGGCAGAAAGCGCGCAACGTGTATGATGCGCCGCCAATCCGGACATGGTGAGTGGCATGAAATTGCGCACGGCGCTGACCTTTGACGACATACTGATTGAGCCGTCCGAATCCTCGGTTCTTCCCAACTCCACCGATACGCGCACGCGGCTCACGCGGTTCATTGAACTGGGGATTCCGCTGATTTCGTCCGCCATGGACACCGTTACGGAAAGCCCCATGGCCATCGCAATGGCACAGGCCGGCGGACTGGGAGTCGTTCACAAGAACCTCACGATTTCGCAGCAGGCGGATCAGATCCGCGCGGTGAAAAAATTCGAGAGCGGGATGGTCATCAACCCGGTCACCATTCGTCCGCAGCAAACGCTCGCGGAAGCGCTGTCGTTGATGGACCGTCACAGGATTTCCGGAATCCCGGTAACCGAGGAAAACGGCCGGCTCGTCGGCATCCTGACGAACCGTGACGTGCGCTTCGCCTCCAACCGTCGGCAAACCATCGACGAGTTGATGACGCATGAGAACCTGATCACAGTAAAGGATGGTGTCGAGCGGGAGCACGCGAAGCGCCTGCTGCATGCGCATCGCATCGAAAAGCTTCTGGTGGTCGACGAGGACTTCCGATGCATCGGTCTCATCACCGTGAAGGATATCGAGAAAGCCAGCGCCCACCCGAACGCCTGCAAGGACGACAAGGGGCGGCTGCGCGTGGCCGCCGCGACCGGCGTCGGCAAGGACGGCATGAAACGGGCCGAGGCGCTGTTGGACGCGGAATGCGATCTGATCGTGGTCGATACGGCCCACGGACATTCGCGCGGGGTGCTGGAACAGGTCGCGCAGATAAAGCGGATGTCGAATGCGGCGCAGGTGATCGCAGGCAACGTGGCCACCGCCGAAGGAGCGAAGGCCCTGGTGGACGCCGGGGTCGACGGGGTGAAAGTTGGTATCGGCCCCGGTTCGATCTGTACCACGCGCGTGGTGGCAGGCGTCGGCGTGCCGCAGGTGACGGCGCTGGTCGACACGGTCGCGGCGTGCCGGGAGAGCAAGGTCCCGGTGATCGCGGACGGTGGCATCCGGTTCTCCGGCGACATGGCGAAGGCGATCGCGGTGGGGGCCGACTGCTGCATGATAGGCTCGCTTCTGGCGGGAACCGATGAAAGCCCCGGCGAGGTCTACCTCTACCAGGGCCGCTCCTATAAGGCGTACCGGGGCATGGGCTCGCTGGGCGCGATGGCGCGCGGGTCCGCCGACCGTTATTTCCAGGCGGAAGTCGCGGACAGCTTGAAGCTCGTGCCCGAGGGGATCGAGGGGCAGGTTCCCTACAAGGGCTCCGCCGGAACCGTGCTGCATCAACTCGTCGGCGGCTTGCGTGCGGCGATGGGCTACACCGGGAACCGCACCATTACGGAGTTGCACGACAACGTGCGTTTCCTTCAGATTACCAGCGCTTCCATCCGCGAAGGCCACGTCCACGACGTCGCCATCACGCGGGAAGCCCCAAATTATCGCCAAGGATGACCGAGCGTAGCATCATCGCCAGCTTGAGCGGCGGGATGGATCGGCTGCCGAAAGGCAGGGCAGGACCATGACACCGGCCGCGCGTGTCGAAACCGCGATAGACCTGTTGTCGCAGATTGCAGCCGCGCATCGCCCGGCCGAGCAGGTCGTGGGGGAATATCTGCGCGCGCGCCGTTTCATGGGCTCCAAGGACCGCCGCGCGGTCGCCGACCTGGTGTTCTCGGTATTGCGGGCGCAGGCGCGGCTATGCTGGTGGGCGGGCGACGTAAACGCCGGGGCGCGGGCGCGCGTCCTGCTTGCGCTCGTTCTTATGCAGGGATATCCGCCTGGCCGTGTCGCCGAATTTTGCGACGGCGGGGGTTATCATCCGGCCCCGCTGGAGGCGCATGAGGAGGCGATGCTGGCGGCGGCCGAGGGGGCTCGCCTGAACGACCTACGGCAGAGCGAGGCCGTTCGCCTTGAAGTGCCGGAGTGGATGCTGCCACATTTCGAGCGCGCGTTCGGTGCGGATACCGCGAGCGAACTGGCGGCCCTTCTTGAAGAGGCGCCGCTGGACCTTCGGGTCAACCCGTTGATGGCGGAGGACCGGGAGAGTGTGCGCGCCGCGCTGGCGGAGGAGGGCGTGCAGGCCGAGGCGACGCCCTATTCCCCGGTCGGACTTCGCGTGAGCGGACGCCGGGCGGTGACCAACACCGGCCCCTATCGCGACGGCCGGATCGAAGTGCAGGACGAGGGCTCGCAGCTTATCGCCTTGCTGACCGACGCGCGGCCCGGCTTGGCGGTCTGCGATTTCTGCGCCGGGGCGGGCGGCAAGACCCTGGCGCTTGCGGGAACGATGAACGATCAGGGGCGGCTGGTCGCGCTGGACGTGGAAGGCGAGCGGCTGGGCCGCGCCGGTCCCCGGCTTTCGCGTGCGGGCGCGCGCAACGTGGAACGGCGGCTGCTGGCGGCGGCGAGCGACCCTTGGCTGACCGAAAATGCCGCTGCGTTCGACCGGGTGCTGGTGGACGCGCCCTGCTCCGGCGTGGGCGCGTGGCGGCGTCAGCCGGACTCGCGCTGGGGCACGACGGAGAACGCGGTGACGCTGCACCAATCCCGGCAAGCGCAGATTCTGGAGCAAGCGGCGAGGCTGGTGCGGCCGGGCGGGCGGCTGATCTACGCGACCTGCTCCCTGCTGCCGCAGGAAAACCAGGAGCAGGTCGAGCGGTTTCGCGCCTCGCACCCGGATTTTGCGCCCTTGCCGATCGAGCAGGTCTGGCGCGACACTGTCGGCGGTTCGCCGGTGGACAGCGGCCCCGACCTGACGCTGACTCCGGCGCGGCACGGCACCGACGGTTTCTATGTGGCGGTGCTGGAACGGCGGGGAGGCTCGTAATGCAGACGTCGGCTCGCATACGCCGCGCCCGGTCGGACGATGCGACCGCCATCGCCAAAGTCCACGTCGAAACATGGCGTGCGGCCTATGCCGGGATCGTGCCGGACAGTTACTTGGTTCGGATGACGGAATCCGGGCAGGCGTTCACCTGGCGCAAGCTGCTTGGCCGGAAGCAGGCGGAAGAGACCGTGCTGGTGGTGGAGGCGCCCACCCCGGAGCGGCGGGGAGCCCCGGAGACATCGGACAGCAGCCATGACATCGTCGCGTTCGGCTCCTGCGGCGTTCAACGCGACAGTACGCTGACGTACAAAGGCGAGGTTTTCACCCTCTACGTCGCCCCGGACTGGCAGGCGCAAGGAATTGGCCGCCAGCTTCTCGGCGCGCTGTTCCGCCGCCTTTACGAAGCCGGTGTGGGCAACGCGGTGATCTGGGTGCTGGCGGACAACCCCGCGCGCTTCTTCTATGAGCGCATGGGCGGGCAGCGCATCGCCGAGCGTGAGCAGACCTTCGCGGGCAAGGCGCTGGTCGAGACGGCCTTTGCCTGGCCCGACCTGGAGGCCTGGCTGAATCAAGTCGGTGTTTGAGGCCGATTGCGACCTTTTGGACCTGGAAAACATGACCACCACTGAACAGCATCACGCCATTCAACAACACCACGAACGCATCCTGATCCTCGACTTCGGCTCGCAGGTGACGCAGCTCATCGCGCGGCGCGTGCGCGAGAGCGGGACTTATTGCGAGATCGTGCCGTTCAACGCCGATCCCGAGCGCATCCGCGCCTACGCGCCGAAGGGCATCATCCTCTCCGGCAGTCCTGCCAGTGTCAGCCAGGAAGACGCGCCGCAGCCGCCCGAAATCGTGTTCGAACTGGGCGTTCCGATCCTGGGAATCTGCTACGGCGAGCAGGTGCTGGTGCATCGCCTCGGCGGGCGGGTCGAGGGCTCGGACCACCAGGAGTTCGGGCGGGCGTTCCTGGAGGTCGAGGCCGACTGCGCGCTGTTCGACGGTGTCTGGCAGGCGGGCGAGCGCCACGAGGTCTGGATGAGCCACGGCGACCGCGTGATGGCGCTGCCCGAGGGTTTCCGTGTGGTCGCGACCAGCGAGGGCGCGCCCTTCGCCGCCATCGCCGACGACAGCCGCCGCACCTACGGCGTCCAATTCCACCCCGAGGTGGTCCACACCCCCGACGGCGCGGCGCTGCTGCGCAACTTCACGCGCAAGGTCGCGGGCTGTTCGGGCGATTGGAGCATGGCGGCCTTCCGTGAGGAGGCCATTGCCAAGATCCGCGAGCAGGTGGGCGACGGCAAGGTGATCTGCGGCCTGTCCGGCGGGGTCGACTCCTCGGTGGCGGCGGTGCTGGTGCACGAGGCCATCGGCGAGCAACTGACCTGCATCTTCGTCGATCACGGCCTGCTGCGCGCCGGGGAGGGCGAGCAGGTGGAGGAGGTGTTCCGCCAGAACTACAACATTCCGCTGGTGGCGCGCGACGCCTCGGACCTCTTCCTGGGCAAGCTGGCGGGCGTCAGCGATCCGGAAGAAAAACGCAAGATCATCGGCAACACCTTCATTGAGGTGTTCGACGAGGAAGCGCACAAGCTCGGCGGCGCGGACTATCTGGTTCAGGGCACGCTCTATCCCGACGTGGTGGAGTCCGTCTCGCCCTCGGGCGGCCCTTCGGTCACGATCAAGTCGCACCACAACGTCGGCGGCCTGCCGGAGCGTATGAAGCTGAAGCTGGTGGAGCCGCTGCGCGAGCTGTTCAAGGACGAGGTGCGCGACCTGGGCCGCGAGCTTGGACTGCCCGAAAGCATGGTCGGCCGTCATCCCTTCCCCGGCCCCGGCCTCGCCATCCGCATCCCCGGCGAGGTCAGCCGCGAGCGCTGCGAGATCCTGCGCAAGGCCGACACGATCTACCTAGATGAAATCCGCCGCGCCGGGCTC
Source organism: Rhodovibrio sp. (assembly GCA_007127165.1). Lineage (GTDB taxonomy): Bacteria > Pseudomonadota > Alphaproteobacteria > Kiloniellales > Rhodovibrionaceae > SKZV01. The sequence goes on from SKZV01000231.1 coordinate 8,282, forward strand.
TACGACGCGATCTGGCAGGCGTTTGCCGTGCTGCTGCCGGTCAAAACCGTCGGCGTGATGGGCGACAGCCGCTCCTACGACTTCGTCTGCGCGCTCCGCGCCGTCACCTCCACCGACGGCATGACCGCCGACAGCTACCCCTTCGACCACGCTTTCCTCTCCCGCACCGCCACGCGCATCATCAACGAGGTGCGGGGTATCAACCGCGTGGTCTACGACGTGACGTCCAAGCCGCCGGGGACGATTGAGTGGGAGTGAGGGGGCCAAATGCGGAACGTGGGGTAGTTTGGTGGCCCACTGCCACCTCGCGCGAAGCAAACCACCATCGCCGCAAGGCGAGCACCCCCGTCAATCGACGTTCCGTCGGAGAGGAAAGAGGTGGCTTGCTCAGCGAAGCCACGCTACGAAGGCTACGTGGGCTAGGCTTGCAGTTCACTGAAAAGTGATGCAGTATGGTGCAGCGTATTGCATTTTACGATAGCCTAGAACATAAAGAGAACTTATGGTATGTCCGGAGTAAAGAAAGGGCAAAGAATAACGGTATCACTCTCAGAGTCCGATTATGCAGCCCTCTCTGCGCTTGCTGAAAGTAATGATGTATCGCTCTCATGGATCGCACGGAAAGCTATCACAGACTTCCTGGAGCGATACAAGAGCGAAGAACTTCAGCTACCTTTAGGAATAGGTCGAACGGGAGGGGGCAAGAATGAATAAATGCTATACGGCAATTGATCTTTTTTGTGGGGCAGGCGGATTAACGGAAGGTCTCCGCCAAGCAGGTTTCTATGTTCTTGCCGGAAATGATTCTGATGAATCTGCCGGCCGAACTTTTGCGGCAACGCACCGGGAAGCAAAATTTTTAGCCGGGCCTGTTCAAAACATCAGCGCCGCAGCGCTCTTAAAGGCAGCCCAACTCAAGAAGGGTGAGCTTGATTGCCTTGTTGGTGGGCCGCCGTGCCAAGCATACAGTGTCTACAACCACAAGCGCGGCATGCATGACGAACGCAGCCAACTTTTCCGCGAGTATCTTCGCTTGGTCGAAGAACTCAACCCTCGATGGGTGGTCATGGAGAACGTGACCGGCATCACGTCGGCAGGGTATGGCGAAGCTGTCAAAGCGATTCTCGCAGGCTTTGAAGAGCTTGGCTATCACATCGAATACAAAGTCTTGCGGGCTGAGGACTACGGCGTACCCCAAGAGCGCCGTCGCGTTGTCTTTATCGGCAACCGCGAAGGTATTCCCATAGTTTGGCCAGAAAAAACACATGGTGAAGGGCTGAAGCCCTTCACCACAATCCGCGATGCTATCGGTGATCTGCCGGCATTGACCAACGGTGAGGACAGGGGCGTTCAGCCCTATGTTCACGAACCCGAAAACGAGTATCAGCAGATGGTCCGCAGCGGCTCCAACGCCGTGCTGAATCACGCCGCACCACGTCTGGCATCCACAAACATTGAGCGTATGAAGCACATTCCAGCAGGTGGAAGTTGGCGGGATATCCCCTTTGAACTCTTGCCCGCTGGTATGAAGAAGGCCCGTAGATGCGATCATACTAAACGTTACGGCCGCATGAGATGGGAAGGTCTATCCAGCACAGTGTTGACTAAATGCGACTTGCATTGGGGTGCTTACATTCATCCCGAGCAGAACCGGGTGATTACTGTCCGCGAAGCTGCCCGGATCCAGTCTTTTCCTGACTGGTTCCAGTTCAAGGGCTCGCGGACTGAGCAGTATGTACAGGTCGGTAATGCCGTTCCCCCGCTTCTTGGTCTCCACATTGGCCGCTGTATTCAAGCCGCAGAAGAACTCAATTATACGGCTTCTATAGCCGCAGCAGAATAGTGACAAGGGGAATTTCTTGAGTATTGATCCAACAGAAAGCATTGCAGAAATTCTTGGAGAACCGTCAGAGTTAGGTTTTGATCCCGCAACGAGGAACTATAAATGCAGATTTATTGCTGCAACATGCACCAAGCGCAGTACTGCATCTGAGCACCCTTATCCTATTTGCACGCTCAGCAAGCGGAATGGCGCTCCAGTCTGTGTGTGCCCAAAGAGATTTTACGAGATTGACTTCCTGAAAGATGTCGTAGAGCACGCTTGGCCCGGCCCGAAGCCGTCTCACCCTAGGATAGCGCGCGAAGTTCAGATGAAAGGTTTTGGTAATGTCGATTTCGTGATTGCGGATACGCCGGACGGAAAGACCATCAATCAGTTCTTATCCGTTGAGTTACAAGCTATCGATATTACTGGAAGCGTCCGGGACGCATACGATGCAATACTGACTGGAGAAATGCTCGATAAAAAGAAGAGCTATGGTTTCAACTGGAAAAATGTTTATAAAAGATACATTAATCAACTAATTAGCAAGGGATATTATCACCATCATTGGGGAACAAAAATTATCGCAGTAATTCAGGACGAGGTGTATAATTACGTCTGCAACGATGCAGAATTTATGCGGACAAGCGATATTTCATCTCCGAATGTGAACATCATCTTCATGTCGTACCGTTTCGAGCTCGACGGAGCAGGAAGGTACAAGCCCATACTTGATAAGGTCGAAGGAACGCATCATTCTAACCTCCAGAACGCTGTGCTATACAAAAAAGCACTATCACGGGATGAATTTTGCAATAAGATAACTGACGCGCTTTCACGGTAATGACTGATCGGCTGGATAGGGAACAGCGAAGCGCAAATATGCGCGCCATCCGCGCCAAGGGAATGAAGCCAGAAATGATCGTGCGTCGCCTAGTGCATGGCATGGGATACCGTTACCGGCTTCACCGCAAAGACCTACCAGGAACGCCGGATCTAGTCTTCGGGCCGCGCCGCAAGGTAATTTTTGTTCACGGGTGTTTTTGGCATCAGCACAGTGATCCTTCCTGCAAGATTTCTCACACGCCGAGAACCCGTCTTGACTACTGGCAACCAAAACTCAGAAGAAATCAAGAACGTGACGCCGCCAATCAATCGGCGCTGCACGGCCAGGGTTGGCAAGTGCTGACGATCTGGGAATGCGAAACGCAACCAAATTGTCAAAGTCGGCTTACTGAGCGGCTCCGGTCTTTCCTCGATTCTTGAGTCCGAGGCAGAAAAGGGGCCAGAGTCTCTTTCCCGCGGGAATTCGGGGGACACAGTACCGAATAGCAGATTTCGCGAGATTTCGGGGGACACAGTACCGGCGAGATTTCGGGGGACACAGTACCGAATAGGTCGAAAAATGCGGGCGCAGAGGGGGTGGGGGGGCGTGTGCTTGTCCTGGACGGGGGAATTCGGGGGACGCAGTACCGAACAGGTAGAAAAAATGCGGACGCAGAAGGGTTGGCGAGGTGAGCCTGTCCTGGACGGCGTGACGCGCGTAGCAACCGTTCTCCGTGCACGGCGCTCGTCGTTACCGTGAAAGTGGGACTACAGCGCGTAGAGCGCAGCGACAATCCACCGCTGGCAAGCGGTACGGAAAAGAAGAGCGGCTGAGTCAGAAGCACCTGCCCCAGAGGACACGGTATTGCGCCGTCGTCCGTAAGCGGTGGATTGTCGCTGCGCTCCGAATCCAACCTTGTCTCTTATCCGGCATGGTATCGTTGCTTTGTCGAAGGTTGGAGGTCCGGCCCATGGGCCGGACCTCCGCGGGGTCGGTGACACC
>SKZV01000057.1 GCA_007127165.1 Rhodovibrio sp.
CGTGCCAGAATCATTTATCGTTCTTTATGAGTGTCTTATGAGGCGGCACCAAGAATGCTGAAGTTGGTTTGTCGGTCTGCTTTACAGAACTGGGGGGCGAGAGGGCATACCTGTAAAATTTTCCGACAGGCATCCGACATGCAGGGGGTGCGTCCCTCACAAACGCTCCCGTAGCTCGCGCGCCCGCTCTGCAATCTCAGTCTCTCCGGCTTCTGCGATGATGGAATCGAGCAGGTCCTTGGCCTGCGCAGCCTCGCCGGTTTCAGCCAGCGCGCGCGCGTGATTCAGCCGATAGACGGCATTGCCGGGTTCCTCGCTGGCGGCGCGCGCAAAATGCTCAGCCGCCTCGTCCGCCCGGCCCTGCGCGAGGCGTACCTCGCCGAGCGTATCGCGAATTGCCGGAGTATCCGGGGCCGCTTCAATGGCCCGCTCCGCGTGCGTCGCCGCCTCCTCAGTCGCATCGAGGCGTAGCAGGGCATTGGCGAGGTTGTTGTGGATCACCGGCTGGCCCTCGTGGCGTTCCAGGAGCGTTTCGTAGTGGGCGCGAGCCGGTTCGTAGGCCTCCAGTTCCATCAGATAGTCCGCCAGCGCCATGCGCGCCTGATCGTCATCCTCGTACTCGGCCAGCCAGTCCTCCAGCGTCTCGCGCGCGTCCTCCTGGCGGCCCGCCAGCCATTGGGCGCGGGCCAGATCGGTGGCCATGGCGGTCGTCGGGTTGCGCTCCAGCGTGTCCCGGAAATGCGCGATGGCCTCGTCGAACTCTTCTTCCGCGAAGTGATAGCGCGCCAACAGCGACGAGGTTTGAGCGGCGTCCGGCGCTTGCTCGGCCACCTGGTCGATCTCCTCCTTGGCGGCCTCGTATTCGCCCATCCGCAGCAGCTCCTGCGCCAGCAGATGCCGTGCGCTGACATGCTCCGGCTGGTCATCCAGAAGCGTGCGAAGCTGTTCCACCGCCGGTTCAGACTCGCCAGCGTTGATGTAGCTTTGCGCGGCGCGGACTCGGGTTTCGATGTCTCCGGTTACATCGGCAAGCCGCCCGAAGTGCGCGCCCGCGGTGCCGCTCTCACCCAATGCGGTGTAGGCCTGTGCGGCTGCTTCCAAGAGGTTGCGCTCCTGTGGGTGTTCGTCGAGCAAGGGATTGGCGACCTCAAGCACTTCTCCCGGCCGGTCGGTGGCAAGATAGAGGCGGGCCAGCGCGATGGAGGCCCGTAGGCTTTCCGGACCGTCTTGCTCCGCCGCCCGCATGAGAAAGGCTTCGCTGCCCTCCACGTCTCCCTGCTCCAGCGCCAGGCGGCCGCGCAATAAAAGGAAGCGCGCCTCCTCGGGCGACTCCTCGATTGCCGCGTCCAGCACCGCGATGGCGGACTCCGTGTCGTCGGCCGCGCGATGGGTCGCGGCCAGATTGCCGACGGCCGAGGTGTTCGCCGGTTCGCGCTCAACCGCCTCGCGGAAGGCCTCGATGGCCTGCTCGCTTTGACCGAGCGCGCGATGGGCCAGTCCGGCCAGATTCGGACCGGCGGCGTTGTCGGGAAAGTCCTCGCTCAGCGCGTCGGCTTGGTTCAGGGCGTCTTCGAACCGCTCCTCGCGCAGAGCGATCAGGGCCTCTCGGGCGCTTTCAACGAGCGCCTGCGAGGCCTCGTCGAGTTCCGGCATGTCCGGGCGTTCCCCGGCTTCACCTTCATCGGCCCCATCCTCCAGGTTCAGCGATCCGTCCGGCTCCTCCAGGCTGGCGAGTTGCCGGCTGCCGTCGTGGCGCCCGATGATCTGGCCGCGAAGTTGCTGCACCGTCTCGTTTCCCGGCATCAGGGTGGCGAGGCGAGAGACTTGCTGGCGGGCGGAGTTGGTGTTGCCAAGCTGGGCGTTGACAATCGCCGCGACATAGAGGCCGCCGGTGTGATCGGGGGTTTGTCCGAGCAGCGACTCGGCGGCGCTCTTGGCGCCCTCGAAATCCTCCCGCGCCAGGGCAAGCCGGGCCTCCAGATACTGCGTGACCGGGGCTTGACGGGCGTGTTTCTGAAGCCCCGACAACGCGCTCTCCGCCCCGTCCAGATCGCCGGTGTCGAGCAGAATCGAACTGCGCAGCGCCAAGTTCGAGAGATCGCGGCCCCGGTTCAGCGTGTCCGCCTCGTCCAGCACCGCCAGCGCGGCCTCCGAATCCCCCGCGGTGTGCAGGCTCTCGGCCTTGACGTGGGCGGCTTCCTGATCCTCCGGCTTGAGGGCCAGCGCCGCTTCGGCATGACGGCGGGCGGCCTCGGTGTCCTGCCGGGTCTGCGCCAGCAGCGCCAGCGTCACCTGTGCGGCGGCGGTCTCCTCCATCTCAAGCGAGCGCTGAAGTTCCGCCTCGGCGGCCGTTAATTCATCCAATGTCAAGAGTGCACGGCCGCGAAGCGCCGACAGCATCGCCGACTGCGGTTCCTCGCCGGTTGCCTCCAGCGCTTTGGCAGGCTCGCCCGCCATCAGCCACGCGCGGGCAAGTTCTATGTCGAAGTCTGGATCGTCCAGCCCAAGTCGCCCGGCGCGCTCAAGCTCCTTGGTGGCCGTCGAGGCGTCGTTCAGTTGCAGGGCCACGCGGCCCAGCGCGAATCGCAGTTCCGCGTTCTGGCGGTCTTCTTGGATGGCATTGCGAAGATGCACCACTGCATCGTTGTACCGCTCTTTCTCGATCGCTTCTTCGGCCTTGGCCGCGTGCTCCTCTGCGCTCGGCCCGCCACAGGCCGCGAGAAGGAATCCGGCAAGAGCAATTGCGGAAACGCTCGCGGTGCCCCGAAACGAGCTGGGCCGAAAGCGATACGGAGTGAAGCCAGTGGACATACCGCGCCTCGTCATCTTCTTTGGAATCGTCGGAAGTCCCGCCATCTATAAAGAACCCCTAATTTCGCGCACGCGCGTCAACTTCAGAGCGCGTCTTTTGGCCGCATCTCCGTGCTGCGGTCACGGACAAAAAACGCGTGCTTCATAATAATCCCGTCACTCGTCAGGAGGTGTACAAAGTTCCCCTCTAAACCTTTTGGCGACCGCAGCATTGATGTCCTGAGTATGCACGGGAAAAACGGAACACGCATCCTTGAAACCTGGTGTAAGGTGAATCGACACAGATAAGACCTTCTTAAATGGTGTCTTCCGCCTGCATCGATTTGGCGAGTTTTTGCTGCCTACTCTCGGCTTTGGCGCTATACATGCCGCGCGTCGTCTTCGTACA
>SKZV01000204.1 GCA_007127165.1 Rhodovibrio sp.
ACGACGCTGATCGACTTCGCCGCCGACCGCCGCGCGCCGACGCCCACCGCCGCCGCCGAAATCGCGGTGCCGGTGAAGAGCGAATTGATCGCGCTGGTGCTGGACCTTTCCAGGCGGCTGGCGGCGGCGGGGCTGCGCGCGGTGGACGACCGGCGGATATGGGTTGAGGGGCTGGCGCGCGGCCTGCCGGATCCGGCGCGGCTGTTGGAAGACAAGACGCAGCGCCTGGACGATGCGGCGCAGCGCCTGGACCTCGCCATTGCGGCTGTTCAGCGCCAGGCGGCGGAGCAGGTGGCGGCCATGGGCTGGCGGCTGCCGCATCCGCGCCAGCAGGTGACGCTAGCCCGCGAACGCTTGGAGGCGGTGTCCGACCGGCTCTTGCGCGCGGGCCGCCGAAATCTGGAGGTGCGCCGGGAACGCTTCGAGCGCCTGGACGCCGAGCGGCGCAAGACGCTGGCGTTCGATGCCCGCGCCCGCGAGGTCCGCCAGCAGCTCGACAGCCTGGGCCGCCTGCTCGACGGCTATTCCTACCAAAAGACGCTGGAGCGCGGATTTGCCGTTGTGCGGTCCGAGGATAGCGTGGTGACACGTCAGGCGCAGATCACCAGCGGCCAGCTTCTCGAGATCGAGTTCGCCGATGGCCGCACACCCGCCGTGGCCGGTAAGGGCAAGCCCCGTGCGGCCAGCCAACCGGCGAAGCACACTCAAGCTTCGAAGAAGGGTGGCGGGCAGGGGAGCCTGCTGTAGAAGGCCGGGCGCCGTTGCCGTACCGTCGCCCAACAGTACTGTCGCGCATCAGTCCCTCAGCGCGAAAGCGCGCCCTTTGACGATGGCGTTCCGGCCCAGCTTCGCGCGCACCTGATCCATCGCCAGCTCCACCCGCGCGCTCCGCTCACGCTCCGGGTCCAGCAGGTCCGGCGCATCGGCGGAGGCGGCGTCGGCAAGGTCGCTCACGCCGATGCCGATCAGGCGAAAGCGCCGTCCGTCCGCCTCGCGCCGGAGGAGCGCTTCTCCGGCGCGGTAGATGCGCTCTGCCAGGCGCGTCGGATCGGCGAGCCGCTGAGCGCGGGTCAGGCTGCGGAAATCGCTGGTCTTGAGCTTCAGCGTCACGGTGCGGCCCGCAAGGCCGGACTCCTTCAGCCGCGCGGCCACCTTCTCCGAAAGCGGCCAGAGCCGATGCAGCAGCGCGGCGGGATCGGCGATGTCGGCATCGAAGGTGGTTTCGCCCGAAATGCTTTTGGCGGGTCCGTTCGGTTCGACCGGCCGCGTGTCGATCCCGTAGGCGAAGCTGTGCAGCCGCCGTCCCATCGCCCCGAAGCGGGCTACAAGCTCGTGCTCCTCATAGCGGCGGAGTTGGCCCACCAGTGTAATGCCGTCGCGAGCGAGCGCGCTTTGCAGCGCCCTTCCGACGCCGGAGATAATGCCGACCGGCTTTTCGGTCAGGAACTCCACCGCTTCTTCCGCGCCGATTGCCGCGAATCCGCGCGGCTTGTCGAGGTCGGAGGCGATCTTCGCCAGGAATTTGTTGGGCGCGAGCCCGATGGAGACGGTCACGCCGACTTCGTGCTCGATCCGCAAGGCCAGATGTGCAAGCGTCCGCGCGGGCGGTCCGCCGTGCAGCGCCTCGGTGCCGGAGAGGTCGAGAAACGCCTCGTCGATGGAAATCGGCTCGACCAAGGGCGTGATCTCCTGCATCAGTGCGCGCATCTGCCGCCCGGCGAGCCGGTAGCGCTCCATGTCCGGGCGCAGCACGACGGCGTCGGGGCAGCGCTCCAACGCCTTGAACATTGGCATCGCCGAGCGTACGCCATAGATGCGCGCGACATAGCAGCAGGCGGCCACGACGCCGCGTCGTCCGCCGCCCACGATAACGGGCCGATCGGCGAGTTCGGGTTTATCCCGCTTCTCGACGCTGGCATAAAATGCGTCGCAGTCCAGGTGCGCAAGGCTCAACGAGGCCAGCTCCGAATGCCGCACAAGACGCGGGGAGCGGCAGGCGGGGCAGCGGGTGGCCGGTTCGCCGGGGTGCGTGACGAGGCAATCGCGGCATAAGGCGTTCATTGCGTCGCCCCCTTCTCGAGATCCATTATCGCAGGGAGAAATCCGGTCTAAACGTCAAAAACTTACCAAACATTAACTTTATCGCCGCTATAAGGTTCTATACCGATGTGCTGGCACGGTGGCTAGTGTGGTGCAATGCTTCGGGCTTGGGTCGGATTATCGCAGAGTGGGGCTCGGCTTGCCATAAGCTAGAGCAAGGCAGCGGGAACAGTCGGAATGGGTTTATGAAGAACGGCAACGGTAAGACGGTCCTGGTGGTGGAGGATAACGAGCTGAACATGAAGCTCTTCCACGACCTGCTCGAAGCGCACGGCTATTCCATCCTTCAGACCAAGGACGGAATGGAGGCCTTAAAGATCGCGCGGGAGCACCATCCGGACCTGATCCTCATGGACATCCAGCTCCCGGAGGTTTCCGGGCTCGAGGTCACAAAGTGGATCAAGGAAGACGACAACCTGAAATCGATTCCGGTGGTCGCCGTGACGGCTTTCGCGATGAAGGGCGACGAGGAAAAGATCCGCGAGGGCGGCTGCGAAGCCTATATCGCAAAGCCCATTTCGGTGGCCAACTTCCTCGAAACCGTCCAGCGGTTTCTGAACTGATCCTGAACAGACGCTACGAGCGAGCTTCGCATGACCGCAAGAATCTTGGTGATCGACGATGTTCCGGCGAACGTGAAGCTGCTCGAGGCGAAGCTTTCGGCGGAGTATTACGAGGTTGTCACCGGAGAAAACGGCCAGCAGGCTCTCGATCTCGCGGCCTCGAAAGCCCCGGACGTTATTCTGCTGGACGTGATGATGCCCGGCATGGATGGGTTCGAGGCTTGCGAGCGGCTGAAGGCCGATCCGAAAACGGCGCATATTCCGGTCGTTATGGTCACGGCGCTCTCCGAAACCGCCGACCGGGTTCGCGGGCTTGAGGCGGGCGCCGACGATTTTCTCTCCAAACCCGTGAATGACGTGGCGCTCTTCGCCCGCGTGCGGTCGTTGGCCCGCCTCAAGATGATGATGGACGAGTTGCAGGTCCGACAGGAAACTTCCGGCCAGCTCGGCGGCATGGAGGAACAGGGGCCGCTGGATGACAGTCCCGCACGGGTTTTGGTGGTGGAGAGCAGCAAGTTC
>SKZV01000223.1 GCA_007127165.1 Rhodovibrio sp.
CTGTCTCCGCCACCGCCGACTATACCGAGGTGCGCGACGTGGCCCGCGTCACCGTCGCCCAGGACCACGCGCTCGCCTCGCACATGCTGTTCGACCCGGAGCACAACCTGGAGGAGCGCATTCTGAAAGAACAGTTCCTGCCGTGAGAGGAGCCCCGCTGCCTTGACGGGTGTTGCTGCGCCGCCGTAAGACGTGCCTCATGCGAACCCCGCCACGGAGCCCCCGATGACCGAGTCCCGTCAGCCCATCCGCCGCGCTCTCCTGTCCGTTTCGGACAAGAGCGGCCTTGTCGAGTTCGCCCGTTTCCTGAGCGGGCAGGGGGTGGAACTGCTGTCCACCGGCGGCTCGGCCCGCAGCCTGAGGGAAGCCGGACTGCCGGTGCGCGAGGTGGCCGAGGTCACGGAGTTCCCGGAAATCATGGACGGCCGCGTCAAGACCCTGCATCCGCGCATTCACGGCGGCCTGCTCGGGCGGCGCGATCATGGCGAGGACCTAGCGGCGATGCAGCAACACGGCATCCCCGAAATCGACCTTCTGGTGGTGAACCTCTACCCCTTCGAGCAGACCGTGGCGGCGGGCGCGGGGCGTGAGGACTGCGTGGAGAAGATCGACATCGGCGGTCCGGCGATGGTGCGCGCGGCGGCCAAGAACCACGCCTTCGTCGCCGTGGTCACGAACCCCGAGAACTACGAGACGGTGCTGGACGAAATGCAAGAGTGCGGGGGAAGCCTGACGCTGGCGACGCGGCGGCGGCTGGCGGCGGACGCTTTCGCGCACACGGCGGCCTACGACGCGGCGGTCTCTGGCTGGATGGCGCGGCAGGAGGGCCAGTCGTTTCCGCGCGAGATGTCGTTGGCCGGGCGGCGGCGGCAGGTGCTGCGCTACGGCGAGAACCCGCACCAGAAGGCGGCGTTCTATAGCAGCGTGGGCCGCGATGCGGCGCGGCCCGGCGTGGCGACGGCGGCGCAGTTGCAGGGCAAGGAGCTTAGCTACAACAACCTGAACGACACCGACGCGGCCTTCGAGGCGGTGGCCGAGTTCGACGACCCCGCCATCGTGATCGTCAAGCACGCCAATCCTTGCGGCGTCGCGGTCGCGGACGGCTTGGCCGAAGCCTACCGGAAGGCCCTGGCCTGCGATCCGGTGAGCGCCTACGGCGGCATTATCGCCGCGAACCGCACGCTCGACGCGGACGTTGCGGAGATGGTGGCCGATCTCTTCGCCGAGGTCGTGATCGCGCCGGAGATTACCGAGGCGGCGCGGCGCGTGTTCGAAAAGAAAGCGAACCTGCGTGTGTTGTCCACCGGCGGTATGCCCGACCCCGCCGCGTCCGGGCTGACCGCGAAGACGCTGGCGGGCGGGCTCCTGGTGCAGGATCGCGACGGCGGCCGCCTGGGCGAAGGCAATCTGCGCACCGTCACCAAACGCCCGCCGAGCGCGCAGGAAATCGCCGACTTGCTGTTCGCCTTCCGCGTCGCCAAGCACGTCAAGTCGAATGCCATCGTCTACGCCAAGGACGGCGCGACCGTCGGCATCGGCGCGGGACAGATGAGCCGCGTCGACTCCGCCCGCATCGCCGCCTCGAAGGCCCGCGACGCCGCCGAGGCCGCGGGCGAAACGGTTCCCCGCACCCACGGCGCGGTCGTCGCCTCCGACGCCTTCTTCCCCTTCGCCGACGGGCTACTGGCGGCGGCGGACGCGGGGGTCAGCGCGGTGGTCCAGCCGGGCGGCTCAATGCGCGACGACGCGGTGATCGAAGCGGCGGACGACAAGGGCCTTGCGATGGTCTTCACCGGAATGCGCCACTTCCGGCATTAGAGCCCTTAAACCACGGGCGCACCCCGCGCGATAATCGCATCCACATCCGCCTCGCCGCCGAGCGTCCCATAGGCCATCCCGGCCTCGCCGCCGAGCCGTGACGCGCAGAAGGCGTCGGAAACGGCGGCGGGGGCGTGGCGGACCAGCAGCGCGCCTTGCAGCGCCAGCGCGATCTCCTCCGTCACCTGCCGCGCGTCGCTCTCGCCGACGGTTCCAGCGGCGAGGCGGTCGGAGAGGCGGGAGACGCGGGCGTCGAGATGGCGGTTGCCGCCGCGCGCCGCCGTCAACTCCGCCAGCACGGCTTGCGCGCAGTCCGGCGTTTTCGCCATGGCGCGCAGCACGTCCAGGCAGATCACGTTGCCGGAGCCTTCCCAGATCGAGTTCAGCGGCGCTTGCCGGTAAATGCGCGGCATCAGCGACTCTTCGACATAGCCCGCGCCGCCGTGCGCCTCCATCGCCTCGTAGACGACGCCGGTGACGCGCTTGTTCAGCCAGTATTTCCCCACCGGCGTGGCAAGCCGCGAGAACAGCGCCGCGCCCTGATCCGCTGCGCTCTCGTCAAAGCTGCGGGCGATGCGGAAGGCGAGCGCCGTCGCCGCCTCGGACTCCACGATCAGATCGGCGAGCAGGCGGCGCATCAACGGCTGGTCGATCAAGCGGCGCTGGAAGGCGCTGCGGTGCTGCACATGCCAGAGCGCGAGCGCGACGGCCTGGCGCATGAAGGCCGCCGGGGCGACCGTCGTGTCGAGGCGCGTGTGGTGCACCATTTCGATAATCGTGCGCACGCCGCGCCCTTCCTCGCCAACCCTCTGCGCCCAAGCGCCGTGGTACTCGATCTCGCTGGAGGCGTTGGCGCGGTCGCCCAGCTTGTCCTTTAGCCGCATGACGTGGATCGCGTTGCGCTCCCCGTCCGGCCGCCAGCGCGGCACCAGAAAGCACGACAACCCGCCCGCGCTGTAGGCCAGCGTCAGGAAGGCGTCCGACATCGGCGCGGAGCAGAACCACTTGTGCCCGGTCAGTTCGTAAGCGCCGTCGCCCAGAGGCTCGGCCCGCGTCGTGTTCGCCCGCACGTCCGAGCCGCCCTGCTTTTCGGTCATCGCCATGCCGATGGTCGCGCCCTGCTTCTCCCAGGCCGGGCGGGAAGCGGCGTCGTAGACCCCGCCGGTGATGCGCGGCTCCCACACCGCGGCGACATCCGGCTGGTGGCGCAGCGCGGGAACGGCGGCATAGGTCATCGACATCGGGCAGCATACGCCCGGCTCGCCCTGCGACATCAGGAACAGCAGCGCCGCATGGGCCGCGTGCCCGCCCGTCTCCGACGTCCAGGCCACGGAAGACACCCCATGCGACA
>SKZV01000278.1 GCA_007127165.1 Rhodovibrio sp.
AGTTGCGCCAACGCCTGGATCGGACGGATCGGCGCGGTGAGAACGCCCGCGACCATGCCTTTCAGGTCGTCGGCGGCGGCGGCTTCCTCGGAATCGCGCAGGGGCGCGGCCACGGTGACGCGGTTGCGCTTCGAGAGCCGTTCGATGCAGTGGAAGGCCCGGACCTTCGCGCCGCCCGCGGGCGGGTAGGGGAAACGATGGGTGAGATAGAGGATATTCAAACCTTCGATCATGCCGCCCCCTGGAGCACGCGAGTCTCCTTGGTTTTTCCCTCGGGCAGCCGCTCCAAGGCGAGCTGCTCGATTCGCCGGGCGTTCTCATCCCAGGTGTACCCCCGGCGCTCGATCAGGGCGCGGCCTGCTTCGCCAAGGGCTTGCCGAAGCTCCGGCTCCAACGCCATGCGGCGCAGGGCGCGGTCGAATCCGCTCGCGCTTTCCGGGTCGAACAACAGGGCGCTGCGTTCGTGCTCGACGATCTCGCGGATGTTCGCCCGGTCCGGCGCAAGGACGGCACAGCCCGCCGCGAGGTACTCGAACAGTTTCAGCGGCGAGGCGTAAGGCGTCACGTCAGGCTGGAGCGCCACGTCGAAGGCGGCCAGATACGCCGGAATTTCGGAATGCGGAACCGCGCCGGTGAAAATCAGGCGCTCCGTTATGCCCAGCCGCGCGGCCTCCTGCTCCAGCGCCGCCCGCGCGGGTCCGTCGCCCACGATCAAGAGCCGGGCTTCCGGCGGGATATCGGGACCGGCGAGGACTTGCAGCACTCGCTCCAGACCGTGCCAGGGCCGCACGAACCCGACGAAGCCGAAGACCAGCGCGTCGGCGAGCTTGAAGCGGCGGCGCGCGGCCGCGCGGTCGATTGCGGCGAAGTCCTGCGGGCGAATGCCGTTGGGAATAACGCTGATTCGCGAAGGGCCCACGCCAGCCGCCACGACGTGGCCTTTCAGGGCCTCGCTGACCGGCAGCACCATCTCCGCGCGCCGCCATGCCTGACCTTCCGTCCAGGCGGCCAGGCGCTTGAGGCTTAGCGCGCCATAGGTCTCCCGCTCGTGCTTCAGCGGCGCGTTCACCTCAAGCAGCAGCGGCAGACCCGCCGTACGGCTGACCCATACACCCGCGAGCAGGAACAGGTTGTAACGCTCGTAGATCACATCGGGCTGGAAGTCCCGCACCGCGTGGCGCAGATCGCGGCGGGCTTTCAGGTTGTACCCGAACTCCAGCAACTCCGCGAACCATCCCGGCAGGCGGCCGCGCAAACGGCCGAGCGTACCGGTGGCCGTACTGCCGCCGCCGGTCCGGTTCGTCTCCGGTCCCAGCACGCGTACGTGATGCCCGCGCCGCTCCAGCGCAGCCACGATTTGTGCGATGTGCACGGACATGCCATCGTTCGCAAGTGTTCGGTGATGATATAGGATACGCATCTTGGAACAGGGAACTGCTAAAGTTTCAAAAAGAACAATACGATTATGTCGATCCGGCCGTGCTCTGTCACCGTCCATCGGCCGACCGTGTCGTTTGAACCATCGCCAACAGGACCATTGAGGTACAATGCGGTTTTACTTCGGGGTGTTCAGGGGCCTTTCGCAGTGCGGGAGTTCAGGGGATAAAAATCACGATAATCGGCAGTTTTCCGGCTTGATTCGGCCTGCCGGTAGGGGGTGGAGAGCCATGGGAAACTCTGTTGGAGCGACGTCTTGCGCGGGCGTCCTATTCCTTCTCGCCGCTGCTCTCCCGGCCCTTGCGCAGGACACCAGCGCGCCGGAGCCCGAGTTCGGGCAATCGCAACCTTCCGAGGTTGGCGAGGTCGGCGCAGACGAGCCTTTTTATCGGATCGGGCCGCAGGATACGCTGCTAATCCAGGTTTACAACGAACCTGACCTCTCGCGTGGTGTCGCCGTGCGGCCGGATGGGCGAATCGCTTTCCCGCCGCTGCCGGACGAGATTTCGGTGGTCGGCCTGACGCCGCTCGAAGTCGCCCGCACGCTGGAGGAGCGTCTGGACGCATTCGTTCTGGATCCGCGCGTAACCGTCACGGTGGAAGGCGCCGTCGGCACGTTCCAGGACCGTATCCGCGTTATCGGCGACGCCGTTTCTCCCACCGACTTCGCCTACCGCGAAGGCATGACGGCGCTGGACATGCTGATCCAGATCGGAGGCTTGCCGCCGACGGCGAAGGGCAACGATGCCTATTTGCTGCGCCTGGTCGACGGCGAAAGGCAGCGCGTGCCATTGCGCCTCGACGACCTGCAGGACGGTGAGACGGAGCACAACGTGCGGCTGCGCGCGGGGGACGTCGTGGTTGTGCCCGAAGGGTTCTTCAGCGGAGAGTGGCGTCTCCGGCAGTCGGTCCGCCTCACCCAGGCGTTCACCGACAACGAGAACCTCGGGCCGAGCGGCAACCGCAATCCGGCCTTCATCCGCTCTATCGCGCCGACGATCAGCATCTCGGGCGAAGCCGCGCGATTCCGCGGCAATCTCTCGGGCAGCATTAACCTGCGCCAGCAAACTTTGAACAACGAGTTCACCGAGATTAGGCCCCGGCTCGCGGGGAGTGCGAATTTCGAGTGGCTCAGAGGGACTCTCTTCACCGATGTCGCTGGAGACATTTCGCAGCGGCCCATCGACAACACCGATTTAATCTCCGCGCTGCCGCTTAACCAGACCAATCAGCAAACCGTGCAGACCTATCGCGTAAGCCCCTATCTGGTGAACCGATTCGGACGTCTGGCGCGGCTGGAAACGCGCTATACGGGCGGCTTCGTTTTCACCGACGAGTTCATCGGAGCTCAGGACGGGCGGCGCGCGGGCGCTTCGGACACAGTTTCTCATACACTCTCGGCCAACCTGTCGAGCGGACCGGAGTTTGCGCGGCTGGGCTGGAGCCTCCGCGCCTCCGCGAGCGAGATCGAACGCAGTGGACGCGACGATCTTTCCCGCCGCGATGCGATCCTCGACCTAGACTATGGCTTGACGCGGGGCTTGGGCTTGCTGGGCCGGGTGGGCCACGAAAGGGTGGACACCGGGGCACAGGCCGTGCAGCGGATCGACGATCCCGTGCTTATGGCCGGGGTGCGGTGGACGCCGACACCGCGTACGAATCTGCGGGTTTTGGCGGGCGAGCGCTTCGGCGACACCAGTTTCGAGGGCAATCTGCGTCAGGAAGTCAG
>SKZV01000023.1 GCA_007127165.1 Rhodovibrio sp.
CTGGGCGTGGTGGGAGAGTCCGGCGCGGGCAAGTCGATGACCGGCAACGCGGTGATCCGCCTCTTGGAGCCGCCGGGGCGCATCGCCAGCGGCGAGGTCTGGCTGAAGGGCGAGCGCGTCGACGACAAGAGCGAGGCGGAGATGCGGCGCATCCGCGGCAAGCGTATCGGCATGATCTTTCAGGACCCCCTCACCAGCCTGAACCCGCTGTTCACCGTCGGTGAGCAGATCGTGGAGACGATCCGCACGCACCTGCCGATGAGCGAGGCGCAGGCCCGCCAGCGCGCCATCGACCTTTTGACCGAGGCCGGGATTCCCGCGCCGGAGTCCCGCATCGACTCCTATCCGCACCAGTTCTCCGGCGGGATGCGTCAGCGCGTGGTGATCGCCCTCGCGCTCTGCGCCGAGCCGGAACTGATCGTGGCCGACGAGCCGACGACGGCGCTCGACGTCTCGGTGCAGGCGCAGATTCTGGCGCTGCTGAAGCGTCTGTGCCAGGACCACGGCACGGCGGTCATGCTGATCACCCACGACATGGGCGTGATCGCGGAGACGGCTGACCGCGTGGCGGTGATGTACGCGGGCCGCCTTGCGGAGATCGGCCCGGTCGAGGAGATCGTCCAGCGCCCGCGCCATCCCTACACCGTCGGCCTCATGGGCTCGATCCCCAAGCTGGCGGAGACCTGTAATCGCCTGACCCAGATCGAGGGTTCGATGCCCCGCCTCTCCGCGATTCCCCCCGGCTGCGCCTTCAACCCGCGCTGCCCGCGGGCTTTCGAGCGCTGCCGCTGCGAGCGCCCGCAGCCGCTCCGCGTGGGCGAAAGCCTCGCGTCCTGCTGGCTCTACGACGCAGAAGAGGAGCGCGCCGATGTCCGCTGAGCGCCCCGCCCCGATCCCGGCAAGCGGTCGAGGAGAGCCGCCGCCGCTGGTGAGCGCACAGGGGCTGAAGCGCCACTTCGACATTTCCAAGCCCCTGCTGCACCGTCTGGTCGAAGGCGGCGGCAAGCAGTACCTGCGCGCGGTCGACGGTGTCGACTTCGATATTCGGCCGGGTGAAACCTTCGCGCTCGTCGGCGAGTCCGGCTGCGGCAAGTCCACCGTGGCGCGCCTTGCGGTCGGGCTTTATCCGCTCAGCGGCGGGCGGCTGATCTTCGACGGGGAGGACATCAGCGACCTCGCGCGGCGTTCGGGACACGGCGCCATCGCCATCCGGCGGCGCTTCCAAATGATCTTCCAGGACCCCTTCGCCAGCCTGAACCCGCTGTGGCGCGTCGGCGCGATTATTGCCGAGCCGCTGCGCTATTTCCGCGTCGATCTGAACGGCGGCAGCGCCGAACGGCGCGTCGGCGAACTGCTGGAGCAGGTGGGGCTTTCCGCCCAGGATGCGGCGAAGTATCCGCACGAGTTCTCCGGCGGACAGCGTCAGCGCATCTCCATCGCCCGGGCGCTGGCGAACAATCCGGAATTCATGGTCTGCGACGAGCCGACGAGCGCGCTCGACGTCTCGGTGCAGGCGCAGATTTTGAACCTGATGCGCGACCTGCAAGACCAGTACGGCCTCACCTACCTGTTCATCAGCCACGACATGGCGGTGGTGAAGCACATGGCCGACCGCATCGGCGTGATGTACCTCGGCCGTCTGGTGGAGTCCGCGCCGAAGCAGGTGCTGTTCGAGACGCCGCGCCATCCCTATACGCAGATGCTGCTGGAAGCCATCCCGGCGCTGGACAAGCACAACCGGCGGCGCTCCGGCGTGAAGGGCGAGGTGCCGAACCCGCTGAACCCGCCCAGCGGCTGCACCTTCCATCCGCGCTGCCCCTTCGCGAACGACCGCTGCAAACGCGAAGTCCCGGCGCTGCGCCCGACTGGCGACGGCGGCGAGGCGTCCTGCTTCGGTGTCGAGGAAGGCCGGATCGGTCCAAACGCCTACAGAGACCTTCTCACCGACGAAGCGGACCTGTCCGGGCGTTGACGCGATCCGCCCGGTTCAATTGGAAGGCCTGGTTAATTGGAGGGAAGGTCCGTGCGGTCGCGGAGTTCCTCCACCAGGGCCATGATATCGCCGCCGTGGCGATTGAGGTAAGCACGGTATTCCTGGCGCAGGACGTAGAACATACGAATGCCGCCGAACGTGACGTCGGCCACCTGATAGCGGCTGTCGTTCGTCTCGATGACATGGACCGCGACGGTGGGGATGCCATGAATGCCCTCAAGATCCAGCTCGGCATTGTAGCCTCTGGGATCCCTGGGCTCCACGTCGCGCACCGCGACCTCGACATCCACGTCCTGCTCGAACATCGGCGCGAACTGGGCGATCATCGACTCTTCGAAGGCGTCGCGGAAGGCCTCCTGCTCTTCCGGCGCGGCCCGCTCCCAAACCGGACCGAGCAAAGCCGGAGCCAGCGCCTCCGTAGCGAGATGGCGATCGATCAGGGCGCGAAAGCCTTCCAGCCGCTCGTCTTCGGGAATGTCCTCGCCCAGCAGGGCTAGCGTTTGGTCGGACAGCGAGTCCACGTAGCGCGCGACTTCCTCTTCGTCCGCCGCGGCGGGAGCGGCCGCAAAAGCCAGAAATCCTGCTAGCAGGCCGATTCGAATCATGAGTACAATTTCCCCGTGCCGAGTGTTTTTATGGGTGTGAGGCGCATACAATAGCTACGCATGTGGTTTCGATAGTTCCCAAGTCCATGCGCTTGCGCGTTTGGTGGCTGTGCGATGGCCCTGGAAGCTACCGATGAACAGGAGGGTTAAATGCCCGAGTTGCCGGACGCTGTTGTCATACCAAGGCTCGATGGTCATAACGGCTCAATCGCAGTAACCGATATACCACTTCGTCGCTGCCGGACTTGATCCGGCAACCTCCTTCCCGCTCCGACGGTTGGTGAGGAGATGGCCGGATCAAGTCCGGCTATGACGTGGGTTATGGTTGTGTTGAGACTTGTCTCCCGCAACCGAGCCGCCTTTACTCCTCGTCGGCCGGACTCCGCCAAAGCCAGATATGGCTGGAACGTTCGGACGCGTAGGTGCTGTTGACCAGCGCGACCGATCCTTCGGTATTGACGGCGAGCTTGCTCATCAGAAAGCCCTGGAGGTTGCCGTTGAAGCCAAGCTCGCCGTCGTCGCTTCCCGGTACGACCTCGGGCGAGGCGAA
>SKZV01000130.1 GCA_007127165.1 Rhodovibrio sp.
AGTGGGCGGGACAACAGGAGAGCGCGAGAGAATGAGCGAACGCGAGGCCATGGAATACGATGTCGTGATCGTCGGTGCGGGCCCTGCGGGCCTGGCCGCCGCGATTCGGCTGCGGCAACTTGCCGAGGAGAGCGGGCAGGAGATCACCGTCTGCGTGCTGGAGAAGGGTTCCGAGGTCGGCGCGCACATTCTTTCCGGCGCGGTGCTGGAGACTCGCGCGCTGGACGAGTTGATCCCAGACTGGAAGGACAAGGGCGCGCCGCTCAACGCTCCCGTCTCCGGCGAGCAGTTCATGTTCCTCACCGAGTCGGGCAGCCGCTCCATGCCGATCTGGATGCTGCCCAAGCAGATGCACAACCACGGCAACCACGTGGTCTCGCTCGGGAACGTCTGCCGCTGGCTGGCGGAGCAGGCGGAAGAAATGGGCGTGGAGATCTATCCCGGTTTCGCCGCCTCGGAAGTGCTGTTCGACGATGAAGGCCGGGTGAAGGGCGTGGCGACGAACGACATGGGCGTCGCCGCCGACGGCTCGCAGAAACCCTCCTACGAGCCGGGTATCGAGTTGCACGCGAAGTACACCTTCTTCGGCGAGGGCTGCCGGGGATCGCTCAGTAAACAGCTTATCGAGCAGTTCGGACTGAACGGCGAAAGCGATCCGCAGACCTACGGCATCGGCATGAAGGAGCTTTGGGAAGTTCCGGCGGAGAAGCACGAGCTGGGCAAGGTGATCCACACGGCGGGCTGGCCGATGGACAACAAGACCTGGGGCGGCTCCTTCATCTATCACCTGGAGAACAATCAGGTTTACGTCGGTTACGTGATCGGCCTGGATTACGAGAATCCGCACCTCTCGCCGTTCGACGAGTTCCAGCGCTTCAAGACCCACCCGGCCATTCGCCCGATGCTGGAAGGGGGTAAGCGCATCGCTTACGGCGCGCGCGCGCTCAACGAGGGCGGCTTGCAGTCGATTCCGAAGCTGGCTTTCCCCGGCGGGATGCTGATCGGTTGTTCGGCGGGCTTCCTCAACGTGCCGAAGATCAAGGGCAGCCACAACGCCATGAAGACCGGCATGATGGCCGCCGAAGCCGTGGCCGAGGCGGTCGCGGCGGGCGACGCGGGCCGGGGCACGCTGGAGAGCTATCCGGAGAAGGTTCGCGGCTCCTGGGTCCATGAGGAGCTTCACCGCGCCCGCAATTTCCGCCCGGCGGCGGCGCGCTGGGGGATGCGGTTCGGCACGCTCTATGCGGGCTTCGATCTGAAGGTTTTGCGCGGCAAGGCCCCCTGGACGCTGCACCACAAGCACGCCGACCACGAGACGTTGAAGCCCAAGGATCAGATGCCGAAGATCGCCTATCCCAAGCCCGACGGGGTGGTGAGCTTCGACAAGCTGTCCAGCGTCTACCTCGCGAACGTGAACCACGAGGAAGACCAGCCCTGCCACCTGAAGCTCAAAGACGATAGTATTCCGGTGGAGTACAACCTGGAGCACTTCGACGCGCCGGAGGAACGCTACTGCCCCGCCAACGTCTACGAGATCGTGCGCGATTCCGACGGCTCGAACCCGCGCTTGCAGATCAACTTCTCGAACTGCGTCCACTGCAAGACCTGCGACATCAAGGACCCGAAGCAAAACATCGTGTGGACCACCCCGGAAGGCGGCGGTGGGCCGAAGTACCCGAATATGTGAGGGGGTTGCATCGCCCGCTTCATGCCCCATATAATGCCTTAGTTATGAGGCAATATATGGGGCATACGACATGGTGACCGCCGACCGTTTCTTGTCCGATGTGATGGCGCCGGACGGCCATGTCGAAGCCGAACGCCTCACCGCCACCCTGCATGTTACGAAGGGCGAGCTGGCGCTTGCCTTTGGCTTGTCCCGCGACGCTGTATCGAAAACCGCGCGGCTGCGCTCCCCCGCGACACAGGCACGGCTGCGCGACGGTGTCGAGATCATCAATCGGGTGCTGCCTTGGGCCGGCTCGCTGCCTCAGGCTTTTGCGTGGTACCGGGCGCAGCCTCTGCCGTCGTTCGGCGACCGCACCGCCGAAGACCTCGTGAAGGAAGGCCGCGCCGAGGCCGTGAAACGCTACCTCAGCCGCATCGCCGTCGGCGGCTTTGCGTGAACCTTCCTTGCATCCGCCTGCGAAGATTTGTGTACCGGGCCCATAACCCGCGTTGGTCCTTCGCGCCGGAGTCGGGCGAAGGCGCGAGGCTGCACGGCGGCCGTTTCAATCCACCGGGCGTCGATGCGCTTTATACCTGCCTGCGTCCGGAAACAGCCTGGCTGGAAGGGCAGCAGGGTTTTCCCTTCAAGCCGCAGCCCCTGACACTCTGCGCTTATACAGTGGACTGCCGCGACGTTGTGGACTTGACTTCGGAGACGACGCGCACCGCGCTCGGTATCTCTGTCAACGACCTCGCGTGCCCCTGGGAAGCCATCGCGGATCGCAAGGTCCAACCACCGACATGGCGGCTTGCCGAAATGCTGATCGCCCAAGGCTGTGCGGGCCTGCTCGCTCCCAGCTTCGCGCCCGGCAGCAACGGCGACGATATAAACGCAGTCTTCTGGCGCTGGAGTCCGGAGCCGCCGCATCGGCTCCGCATCATCGACGACGAGGGCCGACTGCCCCGAACCGCGGATGCCTGGCAATAGGCCCATCGGCCGATCCTCCCGCTTGATACCCTTTCCACATAAACGTGAGCGGCCATCGCTCCCGCGTGGCGCAAAACTGACAGCCGTGGTCGCAGACTCTAAAGCGGCCTTCGGAGCGTTCGGCCTAGACAACTGATAACGTAACAGTTGCTGCGCCATCGGGAGGCGAACGATGAAGTCACAGGCACGCGTGGTCGTAATTGGCGGTGGCGTGGTGGGCGTGAGCACGCTCTACCACCTCGCAAAAAAAGGGTGGTCCGATGTCGTGCTGCTCGAGCGGACGGAGCTGACCGCCGGGTCCACATGGCACGCGGCGGGTCTCCTGCCGTTGTTCAACATGAGCTATTCGGTGGGGCAGCTTCACCAGTACTCCGTGGAGCTTTACAAGAAGCTGGAGGCGGAGACGGAGCAGAACGTCTCCTTCCACGTCAACGGCAACCTGCGCCTCGCCACCACGCGCGAGCGCATGGACGAGTACCGCAGCTACGCCTGCACCGCCGACACCATCGGCGTGCCGTACGAGTTCCTGTCGCCCAGCGAGGTGAAGACGCTCTGGCCGCTGGCGAACACCGACGATCTGGTGGGCGCGATCTATCACCCGACCGACGGCCACGTCGCCCCGGCGGACCTGACCATGGCGCTGGCCCGTGGCGCGCGGATGCGCGGCGCGGAGATTTATCAGCACACGCCGGTCACCAGCATTTCGCAAAAGCCGAACGGCGAGTGGATCGTCCACACCGACAAGGGCGACATCGCTTGCGAACACATCGTCCAGGCGACCGGCAACTATGCCCGCCAGAGCGCGGCGATGGTCGGGCTCGACATCCCGGTGATTCCGGTCGAGCACCAGTACATCGTCACCGACACCGATCCGGCGCTGAAGGAATACCGCGACGCGGGCAACCCGGAACTTGCGGTGCTGCGCGACAGCGACCACAGCTATTACCTGCGCGAGGAGCGCGGCGGCTGGATTCTCGGCCCCTATGAGAAGGGCGCGCCCGCCTGCTTCGTGGACGGCGTCACCAAGGGCTTCGAGAAGGACCTCTTCCCGGGCGACCTGGAACGCCTAATGCCGCACGTCGAGGCCTGCATGCAGCGCGTGCCCTCCTTCGAGAACACCGGCATCAAGGACATCGTCAACGGTCCGATCGCCTACACGCCGGACGGCAACCCGGTGGTCGGCCCGGCCTACAGCCTGAAGAACTACTGGCTCAGCGAGGGTCACTCCTTCGGCGTCACCGCCGCCGGCGGCGCGGGCTGGCAGCTTGCCCACTGGATCGTCGAGGGCGAGCCGAGCGTGGACATGAACGGCGTTGATCCGCGCCGCTTCGCCGCCTACGCGAACAAGAATTATGCGCGGATCAAGAACGAAGAGGCTTACGAGCACGTCTTCGTCAACCACTTCCCGATGGAGGAGCGCGAAGCCGCGCGTCCGTCGAAGCGCAGCCCGATCCATCACCACCAGGACAAGAAGCTCGCCGTTTGGGGCCAGCGCTTGGGCTGGGAGCGCGCCAACTGGTTCGCGCCCTCGCAGGAAGAGCGCAAGGACATCTACTCCTACCGCCGCTCCAACTGGTTCCCGCACATCGCCGGGGAAGTGCAGGCGATGCGCGATCAGGTCGGCGTGATGGATCTCACGCCCTTCTCCAAGTTCGACGTTGAGGGTCCGAACGCCGCATCGTTCCTGGACGGCCTGATCGCCAACGCGCTGCCGAAGAAGCAGGGCCGCATGGGGCTCTGCCACTCGCTGCTGCCCTCGGGCGGAGTTTACTGCGAGTGGACGATCACCCGCATGGCCGACGACCGCTTCTTCGTGGTCGCCCCGCAGGCGGCGGAGCGTCATCACCTCGACTTCCTGCTGAAGAACCTGCCGGGCGACCGCTCGGTTTCGGTCAACAACGTCACCGGGCGCTATGGCTGCCTGATGCTGGCCGGTCCCTACGCCCGCAAGGTGCTGGAGAAGTTGGCGGAGAAGGACGTCTCCAACGACTCCTTCAAGTGGCTGACCATGCAGACCATGGCCGTCGGCCTCGCCAGCGAGGTCCGCTTGCTGCGGGTGAACTTCGTCGGCTCGCTCGGCTGGGAGCTGCACTGCCCGATGGAGCACATGGAGACGCTTTACGAGCAGCTTCATGAGGCGGGCAAGGAGTTCGGCATCCGTGACGTCGGAATGCGCGCCATGGACTCGAT
Organism: Rhodovibrio sp.; assembly: GCA_007127165.1. Classification (GTDB taxonomy): domain Bacteria; phylum Pseudomonadota; class Alphaproteobacteria; order Kiloniellales; family Rhodovibrionaceae; genus SKZV01. The sequence goes on from SKZV01000130.1 coordinate 4,847, forward strand.
GCGCCTGGAGAAGTCCTACCGCAACTGGGCCAGCGACCTGAACCAGGAGAACACCATTCTGGAAGCTTCGATGGACCGTTTCGTGCGGCTCAACAAGGGCGAGTTCACCGGCCGCGAAGCCTTGGTGCGCCAGCAACAGGAAGGCGTTCCGAATCGCTTCTGCACCCTGGAGGTCGATGCGGACGACGCCGACTCCCTGGGCAATGAGCCGATCATGATCGACGGCGAGGTCATCGGCCGCGCCACCTCCGGAGGCTTCGGCCACTACGTCAAGAAGTCGCTGATGATGGGCTACGTCCGCACCGACGTCGCGCAGGACGGCCAGGAAGTGAAGGTTCGCCTACTCGACCAGTTCCGCCCGGCCCGCATCATCCCGGAAAGCCCCTACGATCCGGAGAACGCGGCGCTGCGCTCGTAACGACCGGAACGTAACAGCGGCAAGACGGCCCAGCCGCCCGCGTTGACACTCACGCGGGCGGCTGCTACTCAACCGGCGTGCGCCTTCACTCCGCCCAACATTAACGATACTGCGTGGAAATCCGATGAAGATCCTCGTTCCCGTCAAGCGCGTTCTGGACCCCTACGTCAAGGTCCGCGTCAAGCAGGACCAATCCGGCGTCGATCTGGCCAACGCCAAAATGGCCATGAACCCCTTCTGCGAGATCGCCGTCGAGCAGGCGATTCGCCTCAAGGAAGCCAAGCAGGCGAGCGAGATCGTGCTGGTCTCCGCAGGCGCGCAGCAGGCGCAGGAAACGCTGCGGACCGGCCTCGCGATGGGCGCGGACCGCGCGATTCTCATCAAGTCCGACTCCGTGCTGGAGCCGCTGGCCGTCGCCAAGCTGCTCAAGGCCGTGGTGGAGAAGGAAGATCCCGGCCTCGTCCTCATGGGCAAGCAAGCGGTGGACGACGACAACAACCAGACCGGCCAAATGCTGGCGGCGCTGCTTGGCTGGCCGCAGGGCACCTTTATCTCCAAGATCGAGGTGCTCGACGACGCGATCCAGATCACTCGCGAGATCGACGGCGGCCTGGAGACGCTGAAGCTCCAGCGCCCGGCGGTCCTGACAGCCGATCTGCGGCTTTGCGAGCCACGCTACGCCTCGCTACCGAACATCATGAAGGCGAAGAAAAAGCCGCTCGACACAATGACGCCGGAAGACCTCGGCGTTTCGGTGGAACAGCGCCTCACCATCCAGAAGGTCGAGGAACCGCCGACTCGTCAAGCTGGTATTAAGGTTTCCAGCGTCGCGGAACTGGTCGAGAAATTGCAGAAGGAAGCGAAGGTCCTCTGACCGTCGCCCTTCGCTCGGCATCGTTCTTGAGAAGGATGCAGGCCCGTTTGTCCGGGTCTGCATCCTTTTCTGTGTCGTGCCGCTTGCTCAATGACGTGATCTTACCGGAAAGAGGGCGCGGACTCCGCGATACGCGCCGAAGCGGCGCGGCTCGGGGTGAGCGCCTGTCTCCTTCGGCGGCCCGTCGGATAGGGGGTCTCCCCTCAGTCGCGACGAGCGACAGCTCCCCCTCAGGGGAGCGGGAAGGGAGATGGGAGTGCGGGTCAAAGCGCATAAAAAGCCCGTCTTGCTCCCCGCTGGGGGAGCTGTCGCGCTTGCGACTGAGGGGCGAGAAAGACTCGTCGCGCCAGCGACACCGCAGCGGTTCGGCGAGGCCGCGAGGGCGTATCGAGGGGCCGGCCGCGCTTGCCGCGGCTTGGCATCACTCGCGCTCACCCACTGCCACGCCCTCGCGACGGGGATCGGCGCCGCCGTGGAGCGTGCCGTCCGGCAACGCCATCACGCCGTGCAGCCCGCTCGTCATCTCGGTGACGCTGACCTCGTGACCGCGCCGCCGCAGCGCGCGGGCGAAGCCTGCCGCATCGGTGCCTTGCTCCAGTTCCGTCACCGTGCCGCGATTGGCGACGTTCGGCATCTGGATCGCCTGTTGAACGTCGAGCCCCATGTCCAGCACAGCCAGTATGCGGCTTGCGGTGAAGGCAATGATGCGGCTGCCGCCGGGCGAGCCGATGGCGAGGACGAAGCGGCCATCGGAATCCAGCACGATGGTCGGCGACATCGAACTGCGCGGGCGCTTGCCCGGCTCGACGCGGTTGGCGACCGCCCGGCCGTCAATCTCCGGCTCGAAGGAAAAGTCGGTGAGCTGGTTGTTCAGGAGAAAGCCGCCCACCATCAAGCGCGAGCCGAACGCCTGCTCAATCGAACTCGTCATGGAAACGGCATTACCCTCCCCGTCGACGATGGAAAGGTGGCTGGTGTTGGCGCCGTGCTGCTGCACCGGCATCCCCGCCGCCACGCGCGGCAGTCCCGGCTCTGCCGCGCTCATCGCGAGATTGGGGTCGATCAGCATGGCGCGCTCCGCCAGATAATCACGGTCGATCAGTGTCTCCACCGGGACTTCGACGAAGTCGGCGTCCGCAAGAAAGACGTCCCGATCGGCAAAGGCGAGGCGGTTTGCCTCGGCGAAGAGGTGAACGATCTCTTCAAAGCTCGCGGCCTGTGGGTGCAGGTCGAAGAAGTCCAGAATCCCCAGAATCTGCAGGACCGCGACTCCGCCGCTGGTCGGCGGCGGCATGCCGCAGACGAGATAGCCCCGATAGGGGTTGCACAGAGCCTCGCGCCGCTTTGCGGAATAGCCCGCGATGTCCTCCACGCTCAGCAGGCCCGGCGCGCCCTCCGCCCGCCTGACCGTACCCGCGATCTCCTCGGCAAGCGCACCCTGATAGAAGGCGTCCGCGCCGCCCTGGGCCACGGCGTCCAGCGTGTCGGCGTAATCGGCGTTGATCAGGACGTGCCCAAGCGGCAGCGGCTCACCCTGCGGCGTATAAAAGGTTTTACGCGCCGCAGGATAGGTGTCGAGAAAGCGGTCCTGCGCGATCAAGGCGTGCAGGCGCGCACTCACCGGGAAGCCGTCGCGCGCCAGTTCGATGGCGGGCTCGAACAACTCGGCCCAAGGAAGCCGTCCGTGGTCTTCGTGCGCCAGTTCGAGCATCCGCAAAAGCCCCGGCGCACCGACCGCACGGCCGCCGACGACGGTCTCCCAAAAGTCCATTGGTTCGCTGTCCTCGTCCAGGAACAAGCCAGGGGTCGCCTCTGCGGGGGCGGTTTCCCGTCCGTCGAAGGCGGCGACCTCCCGCGTTTCGCCGTCGTAGTGGAGCAGGAAGGCGCCGCCGCCGATGCCGCTGGACTGCGGTTCGACCAGACCCAGGACCATCTGTGTCGCGATGGCGGCATCGACCGCGCTGCCGCCACGGTCCAACATGTCGCGTCCGGCCTCCGCGGCAAGCGGATTCGCCGCCGCGACCATGAACGTGTCGCTCTCGACAACCGGGCGCGGGCCGCTGATTTCGAGCGTTTGCGGAGCGCAGGCAGTCAGCAGAATGACGAGTCCCGCGACCAGGCAAGACAGGCGAAGCGGCGGCATGAGAAACTCCCGATCCAACACGATGATCCGCGAAGCTTAGCGCCGATCGCCGGTTGTGTCTCGGGGGCAGGCGCTTTAGCGCGCCAGCGTCAGCGGCTTGCAGAGATGCGTGACGGCAAGGGCTTCGGGGCCTTCGGGGCATTCGTCTTCAGGGTGATGGCCCAGTGCGGACAAAAGTTGGATCATCCCTTCGCGGCGGTGACACTCGCAGGCAACGGCGGTGTGGACGGCGGAGCAGTTGCAGCGCCGCGCCAGCTGCTCCATTTCCAGGACCAGCCGATTCGCCACCTGCCCCGATGCGACGATGTCCACCGCGACGAACTCATCGACAAAGAAAGTCCGGCCATGTTGGACCGTTTCCATCACCTGATAGGCGAACAGCCCCACGATCAGCCCATGGGCGTCCTGCAACGTCTGAAGTCCAAGGAAGGGAGGCCCGTTTTGGGACAGAATCGCTTCCGCCCGCCGCTGCCACGCGCCGAATGAAACCTGCGGGTACCCAATCTGAATCAGCGGGTACGCCTTCGCGACGGTATCGAAAGTCAAAGGAACAAGACGCAGATCACGCATGACAGCTCACAGCCCATCTAATCCGCCGGGATTCTTCAATCTAACCAAAAGCGTAGATGCTCGGCGATTCTCCGCCTTGATTTACATCAATGGCAAACGACTGTGACAACACCGATTTGCCATCCGCTCGTGTTGATTCTTTCGACGCCTACTCCCATACTGGCTCCTTGCAATCAGGCCCCTCGCGAAGGGCGCGTGGTTTGTTGCGGGGACGGCGGTTAGGGAAGCACTCCGATGCAACGTTTAGACATCAAAAGCGCTTTAACCCGCCGTGAGGCAGCAAAAAAGCCACCTGAGGACAAATCGCCCTGCAGCGCCTGCTCGGTGCGCCACCTTACCGTCTGCGCGGCGCTCGACGAGTCGGAACTTGCCGAAGTTTCCGCGATTTCGAAGACCATTGAATTGGCTGCCGGAGGGCCGCTGTTCGACGAGGGGGAAAAGGCGAGCAATCTCTATAACGTCACCGCGGGCACGATAAAAATCTACAAACTGCTCTCCGACGGCCGTCGCCAAGTCACCGGATTCCTGTTTCCGGGCGATTTCGTCGGTCTCGCAAACGAGAGTCTTTACGCCTACAGCGCCGAGGCGGTGACAGTCTGCACCGTGTGCCGCTTCTCCCGCCGTGAACTCGAGCCCTTGCTGGACCGGCATCCAAAAATGGAGCGGCGGCTTCTCGGCATGGCGAGCCACGAACTGGCGGCGGCGCAGGAACAAATGCTGCTGTTGGGGCGCAAGACGGCGAAGGAGAAGATCGCCTCCTTCCTGCTCTCGCTCTCACAGCGCGCGCAAGATCGCGGCCAGTCGGGCAACCCTGTCACACTGGCGATGAGCCGAACCGATATCGGCGACTTTCTCGGTCTGACGACGGAGACGGTCAGCCGGACGTTCACGCACCTCCGTTCAGCCGGCGTCATCGTGCTGCACCCGGGCGGCAAGGTCGAGATTCCGGGCATCAACCGTCTGCGCGAGATCTCCGAGGGCCTCTAGCCTCGCCTGTCATGCCGCCTGCCCCGTCAATGTTACCATTGCCCCATGTTTGCGCTGCGGTATCGCGCCGTGTAAAACATTGCGTTATCGGAATTCGGCTGGCGCATGTCCAGGAAGTGCGGGCACCGTGGTTTCGGCTTTGAACCGTGCCGGAACAAGAGATTTAGCATCCGTCCGTTCAACGGAGGGCAGAGATGCGCTAAGGACATGCGGAACATCAACGCGTTGGATCGGCTGGCCGACTCGAAGAAAAGCCAGCCGTTCGCAAACGAGGTGCAGGAACGATGGGCATGAAGACGGACAAGCCAGTAACGACGCGCGACATCCGCGCCCGTAAGGGGGGCACCCCGCTGGTGACGCTGACGGCCTACACGGCGCCGGTGGCGGAAATCCTCGACCGGCATTGCGATCTGCTGCTGGTCGGCGATTCGCTGGGCATGGTGATTTACGGCATGGACACCACGCTGGGCGTCACGATGGATATGATGATCGCCCACACCACCGCCGTGATGCGCAAGGCGCGGCGCGCCTGCGTGGTGATGGACCTGCCGTTCGGCAGTTATCAGGAATCGCCGGAGCAGGCCTTCCGCAACTCCGCCCGCGCCATGGCCGAAACCGGCTGCCACGCGGTGAAGATCGAAGGCGGCACCGAGATGGCGGAAACCGTGGACTTCCTGGTCCGGCGCGGCATTCCCGTGCTGGGGCACGTCGGGCTGACGCCGCAGGCGGTGAACACCATGGGCGGCTTCCGAACTCAGGGCCGGAGTGGCCCCGAGGCCGAGCGCATTCTCGCCGACGCGGCCGCGATTTCCGAGGCCGGAGCCTTTGCTGTCGTGGTGGAGGGCGTGGTCGAATCGCTGGCCGCCGAGATCACGCAACGCATCGCCGTGCCGACCATCGGGATCGGCGCATCCGCCGCCTGCGACGGGCAGGTGCTGGTGGTCGACGATATGCTGGGCCTATTCGGCGACATCTCACCGAAGTTCGTCAAGCGCTATGCCAGCCTGTCCGAAGAGATCGACCGCGCAGTCGCCAGCTACGCCGACGAGGTGCGCGAACGCAGCTTCCCCGGCGAGGCGCATGTCTTCAAGCCAGCACCGGCCAGCTGAGGAGATGGGGGCCTGAGGAGAATGGCAAACCGCTTGCCCATAGTGCGCGACGTGGCGACGCTGCGCCAGCGCGTGGCCGAGTTGCGCGCGACGGAACGCGCCGAGATCGGGCTTGTGCCGACGATGGGGGCCTTGCATCAGGGCCATATGGCGCTGGTGCGCGCGGCGCGGGACTCCGGCGCGCGGCCGGTGGCGACCTTGTTCGTTAATCCCAAGCAGTTCGAGCGGCCCGACGACCTCGACATCTACCCGCGCGGCGAAGCCGAAGATGCGGCGATGCTGGCTGCGGAGGGTTGCGCGCTGCTGTTTGCCCCGGAGGTCTCGGAGATCTATCCGGGAGGCTTCTCAACCTCTATCCACGTCGGCGGCATCAGCGAGCCGATGGAGGGCGCGTCGCGCCCGGGCCACTTCCAGGGCGTCGCCACTGTAGTCGCGAAGCTGCTGCTGCAATGTCTGCCGGATCGCGCCTACTTCGGCGAGAAGGACTTCCAGCAGCTCCAGACCGTCCGCCGGATGGTGCGGGATCTGGACATTCCGGTGGAGATCGTGGGCGTGGAGACGGTGCGCGAACCCGACGGCCTCGCCCTCTCCTCACGCAACCGCAACCTCACCCAGACGCAGCGGATGATCGCCCCGGCGCTGGCGCAAGTGCTGTTCGAGGCCGCCGAGCGCCTGTCCGAGGGGGTTGCGGCGGCGCCGGTGCTCGCGCGGGGCAAGCAGCGGCTGTTGGAGGCGGGTTTTCACCGGGTGGACTATCTGGAGCTGCGCGAGGCGGCCACCCTGGCCCCGTTGGAGCGGGTG
>SKZV01000280.1 GCA_007127165.1 Rhodovibrio sp.
AAGTATCGCGGCTTCGACTTCGGCGACGAGTTCACGGCTGAAGACATTTTTGCCGACCTTTTCGGGCGCGGCGGGTTTCGCGGTGCCGGTTCCGCTGGCGCACGGAGCGCCGGTGCGGGCGCGCCGAAACGCGGCGCGGACGTGAACTACTCGATCCGCGTCGGCTTCGAGGAAGCGGCGGCGGGTGCCTCGAAGCGGGTGCGCCTCGCCGACGGCAAGACGGTGGACGTGAACATTCCCCCCGGATGCGAGGACGGGCAGGCTCTCCGCCTGAAGAACCAGGGGAAGCCGGGAGCGGCGGGTGCGCCTCCAGGCGACGCCTACGTCCGGATCAAGGTCGAGCCGCATCCGCATTTCAGCCGGGACGGCAAGGATATCCATCTGGACCTGCCGATCAGCCTAGGCGAAGCGGTCGAGGGGGCGACGGTCAACGTGCCGACGGTCCACGGCAACGTCACGATGAAGATTCCGCCGGGCAGCAATTCCGGCCGCACGCTGCGTCTGCGCGGGCGCGGCATCGAGCCGAAGGGCGAGAGCCAGCCCGGCGACCAGTATGTGCACCTCAAGGTCATGTTGCCGGACGAACCGGACGAGGAACTGAAGTCCTTCGTCAAGAAGTGGGGCAAGAAACAGAGGTACAATCCAAGGGAAAAAGCAGGGCTCGTTTGAGGAGGCGCGGAAATGGCCTTTACGCTGGCGGAAGTCGTCGCTGAAACGAAGGTCACCGAGCGCGAAGTCATTACCTGGGTGGAACAAAGGTGGGTTCTGCCCGCGGAAGAAGAGGGGCGCTGGATCTTCGACCAGGCGGATCTTTCCCGTGTCGCCCTGATCTCCGAACTTCGCGGCGACCTTGCCGTGAACGAGGAAGCGGTGCCGCTGGTGCTGCGCCTGCTTGACCAACTTTACAGCCTGCGTCAGGCGATTCAGGAAGTCCACGACGCGGTGGAGGACCTTCCCGAGCAACACCGCACGGCCCTGCAAAGCCAACTCCGCAGCGCCCTGGACCGCCACGGCTCCAACCCGCGCGAAGAGTGACGCCATCCGGCGACCGCTGGATCGATGAAACGAGTTATCCCAAACGGAGCGGATGGCCTTTTTCGGCGGCCCCTCGGATAGGGGGTCCCCCCTCAGTCGCGAAGGGCGACAGCTCCCCCTCCGGGGAGCGGGAAGAGGCGTGGGAGCGTGTATCGAACGACACCAAAACCTCTTCCCGCTCCCCACCGGGGGAGCTGCCGCACTTGCGGCTGAGGGGACCGAACAAGACTTCGCCGCGCCAGCGGCTCCGCTTCTTACCCTCGGCGGCTCCGCTCACCCAGGTCCCAGAACAACCCGGCCATGATGCGCAGCCCCTCCTCCGCCACGGGAGCCAGCAGGTGTTCGTTCGGCGCGTGCTGCGAGCAGCCGGGATAGGAATGCGGCACCCAGATGGTGGGAAGCCCCAGAATCTCCGAAAAGGTATCGTTGGGGAGCGAGCCGCCGAGGTTCGGCAGCATTGCCGGGCGTGCGCCGGTGGTGCGCTCCAGCGACTCCGCCGCCCAGCGGAACCAGGGGTTGTCCGGGTCCAGCCGCGTAGCCTTGAAAAATCCCCGATCCTGCGGCGTCACCGTGACGTCCCCGAAGCCGTTCCGGTCCAGATGGCGGCGCAGCGCCGGGATGATGTCCTCCGGGTCCGTTCCGACAACGTAACGAAGCTGGCAATGCGCCTTGGCGTGGCCCTGGATCGCGTTGACGGGGCTTTCGGGGAGTCCGGTCTTGAACGCCAGCACGGCGAAGCTGTTCCAGCCGAAAACGCGTTCCGCCGGGCTCTGGTCCGCCTCACCCCAGTCGGCGTCGATGGCCGGATCGCTGGCGCTTTCCCCCGGATCGCATTCGGCCAGAAGCGCGCGCACGGCGGGGGTGAGCGAGTCCGGCCGCCACTCCGGCACCTGGATTCGCCCGCGCGCGTCGGCGATGCTGGCGATGGCATGGGAGAGGACGATCCCAGGGTCTTTCAAAAGCCCGCCGAAGTTGCCGGAATGGTGCGCGCCATCCCGGTAATTCACCGTCAGATCGAAGTTGATCGCCCCGCGCGAGCCGGTAAAGAGCGTCGGGCGCTTTGCCGACAGCCTGGGCCCGTCCGAGGCGATCAGCGCATCGGCGGCGAAGGCGTCCGGATGGCGGGAAAACAACGCGGCAAGGCCGGGAGAGCCGATCTCTTCACCGGTTTCGATAATGACCTTGCAGTTGAAGCCCAGGCTGCCGCGCTCTTCCAGAACGCAGCGCAGAGCGGAAAGGTTGATCCAGTGCTGCCCCTTGTTGTCAGCCGTTCCGCGCCCGTAATAACGCTCGCCGCGCGCCGTCAGCGTGAAGGGGCTCAAGCCGTCGTCCCAAAGCCCGTCCTGTCCGCGAATGACATCGCCGTGCCCGTAGATCAGGATGGTGGGAAGCGTGTTCCCCTCGTGGCGGACACCGAGGAGGAAAGGGCCGCCGCTGGGGTCGGGGTTTTCAAAGGTCTCGCATTGGAAGCCGAGCGCTTGCAGCGCGGGCTCCATCGCGTCCGCCAAATAGGCGCGGAGATCCTTGTCGCGGCCGTCTTCCTGACTTTCCGTCCGGTAGCTCACCAGATTTGAAAGGTCACGCACAAACCCTTCCGAAGCAAAGTAGTCCCCTGCTCGTTTTACGGCGCTGTCACGGCTTGCCATCTCTTGTCCTTTTCCCCCAACGTTGCTGAGTTTATCGAAATTTTCTTTCTTCATACTAAACATCACTGTAGCACTGAAATCAAATTCCTTGACCGCAAGCCACTCACCGGGATCGTTACGGAGGCAGAACAATGCAAACATCCTTCTCCCGCCGCCAGAGGGTCCACAAACCCGCTATCGAGAGCAACGGCGGCATCGTGGCAGCTCAGAACCGCGCGGCGGCGCAAGCCGGTGCGGCTGTGCTGGCCGGGGGCGGCAATGCCGTGGACGCAGCGGTGGCGACCGGGCTGGCCGCGGGCGTGCTGGAGCCCTGGATGTCCGGCATCGGCGGCGGCGGCATCATGCTGGTCTATCAGGCCCATGAGGACCGCGTGCGCGCCTTCGACTTCGGGATGCGCGCACCCGCCGCGCTCGACCCTGCCGACTACCCGATCGTCGAGGGTGAAGACACCGATCT
>SKZV01000131.1 GCA_007127165.1 Rhodovibrio sp.
AAGATGCTCCAGCGCATCGACGAGGAGGCGCACGCCCGCTGGCCGCTGGAGGCGAGCCTCGTCATTCACCGCTACGGGCGCATGGAGCCGGGCGAGCAGATCGTGCTCGTCGCCACCGCCAGCCCGCACCGCGAAGCCGCCTTCGAAGCCTGCCATTTCCTGATTGACTGGCTGAAAACCCAGGCCCCCTTCTGGAAAAAGGAAGAGACGCCCGAGGGCGACCGCTGGGTCGAGGCGCGCGAGAGCGACGACGCGGCGGCTGCGCGCTGGCGCGAGTAGGCGGCCTATAGCGCTCGACTTATGAAACGACTTTACCAAACCCGAGAGGCTGGTCCCTCGATACGCGCCGAAGAGGCCCTACTCGGGATGAGGGAATCCTATATTTTCAAAGGGCCTCATCCCGAGTAGGCCCGCTTGGGCCGTATCGAGGGACTGGCCGGGACGCGTTCGATCTTTCGCAGTTTGGTCTCACGCCGCGACCACGCCAGCGGCATGGAGCGCGATTCCGATGGCTGCGCTGGCGCCGAGCACGGTGAACAAGCCGAGTTTGAAGCGGAACATCGCGATCAGCGCCGCGAGTGTAAGGGCCACGGCAATTGGGTTGACCGTGCCGGGAACCGGCCAGTCGAGGCTCATCGCGAAACCGGTGAAGGTGCGCACCTCCGCGAAAAGCACGTGCAGGCCGAACCAGAGCGCCAGATTCAAAATCACGCCCACGACCGCCGCCGTCACCGCTGCCAGCGCCGCCGAGAGCGCCACGTTCGCGCGCAGGCGCTCGACGTAGGGCCCGCCGAGGAAGATCCACAGGAAACACGGCGCGAAGGTGACCCAGGTGGTCAATAGCCCGCCGAGCGTCCCGGCCAAGAGCGGCGACAGGTCTCCGGCGTCGCGGAACGCGCCCATGAAGCCCACGAACTGCGTCACCATGATCAACGGCCCCGGCGTCGTCTCCGCCATACCCAAGCCGTCGAGCATCTCGCCGGGTTCCAGCCAGCCGAAGGTTTCCACCGCCGCCTGCGCCACCCAGGCCAGCACCGCGTAAGCGCCGCCGAAGGTCACCACCGCCATCGCGCTGAAAAACGCCGCGATGGTGGCGAACACGTTTTGCGGCCCCAGGAAGATCAAGAGCAGGAGCGTCGGCGCCAGCCAGAGTACGAGGCAGATCGCGGCGACGCGCAGCGCCTGAGCGCGGCTCGGGTGCGCGTGGTCGGGCACATCCTCGCCAAGCACGCTGTCGGCGTCCGCAAGCGGCGTCTTTCCGAATGGACCGTGGCCGTTGCCGGGCTTGAAGGCTTCAAGCCCGGACCGGCTGCCGAGATAACCGGCGAGCGCCGCGGTGGCGATGATCAGCGGAAACGGGACCGCGAAGACGAAAATCGCAATGAAAGAAGCGGCGGCCAGCACATACATCGCGGTGTTGCGCAGCGCCCGTCCGGCGATGCGGACCAGCGCTTGCAGCACAATCGCCAGTACCGCCGCCTTCAACCCGAAAAATAACGCCTCGACGAAACCCACGTTGCCGTAGATCGCGTAGAGCCAACTCAGCACCATGATCGCCGCCACGCCCGGCAGCACGAAGAATATCCCGGCGATCAGCCCGCCGAGCGTGCGGTGCATCAACCAGCCGATATAGACCGCCAGTTGCTGCGCCTCCGGCCCCGGCAGCAGCATCGAGAAGTTCAGCGCGTGGAGAAAGCGCTCCTCGCCGACCCAGCGCTTCTCATCGACGAGAATACGGTGCATCACCGCAATCTGCCCCGCCGGCCCGCCAAAACTCAGCAGCGCAATGCGGCCCCAGGTCCAGAGCGCCTCGCGAAGGGTAGGGTAGGACTGGTCGGAAACCGTTACTGTCCGGTTATCGTGACGTCGAGTCTCGGTCACTTCAGGCTCCCGGCTTCTTGGACGGCCAGTTGTGGGTCTCGTCGGTGGCATCCCGGCACCAGCGATAGAATGCATCGTAGAGGGTCAGCCCAGCGTCAAGCTGTTCGAGATCGTCTGTATGCATCCGCGAGAGCCCGAGGGAGGCGGCGAGCAGTCCGGCCGCTTCCGGAGCAAGGTCGAGACGCGCCGTGTCGGCTCCGCGCACCAGGGCGGCCAGATGCCGCAGAGGCTTCGTACCCAGCCCGAGTTCATCGAGCATGGTGTCGAAGGTGCACCGCTCGCCGCGATGACTCCAGAAGACGCCCTCGATGTCGAAGGGCGCCGCGCCAAACTGTTCAGCCACCGCCGCAACCTCGGATGGAGCCACGAAAAGAATCACAGCGCCAGGGTCGACGAACCGCCGGATCAGCCACGGACAGGCAATCCGGTCGATCTTCGGTCGCGCCCGCGTGACCCAGACAGTGCGGCCCAGATCGTCACGGTGAGGGAGCTTCGCGCAAGGCAACACCGGGTGTCCAGCGTGTCGCCACCCCTCCAGACCGCCTTCCAGAACCTCTGCCGAAACACCTTCATGCCTGAGCAAGGCTGCTGCGCCATGGCTAGGCGTCAGTCCTTCTTGGCAAATCAAGACGACCGAGCGGCCGGCAAAGTCTTGTGCCCAGGTCGCCGCCAGCTTGGCCTCGCGCCGCAAGGCGGAGGGGACAAGGTGAGGATCGGCCTCGAACTCCGGATCGGTTCGGACATCGACCAGGATAGGGCACCTTGGCGTCCCTATCAGGCGGGCAAGCTTTTCAACGGAAATGACTGTCGGCGCAGGCATCACACGTCCCCTCCTCGCTCAAGAGCGGGCTCACTGAAGAGCAGAACGCGATACTTGGGCCTTGCGCCTCGTGGGGAGATCGCGATCCCCATGCGCCGAAGGTTCTACAAGCCCGCTCCAGTTGTCAAGCTGGCTCCGCGGAAAAAGCCGCGGCAAATACAAGAGAGAAAAACAGCAGGGAACGCCCAACGCAGGCTCAGGTAGAGGCCTAAACCGGCCCCTCTCTCCGTCTTGCTATCTCAGGGACCGGTGCCGCCGCGGCCGGGGCCGACGCGGCGCGGCAGGTCGATCTCGGAGAAATCGAACAATTTCGGGTCGATCCGCGCATCGTAGCGCACGTCGGTCAGGACGATATCCGAAACGATGCCCTGCTCATCCACGATCCGCCATTCCTTCAACGCCAGCGGGTCCTGTGCGATGGTGAGTTCGATCGAGCC
>SKZV01000326.1 GCA_007127165.1 Rhodovibrio sp.
CCGAAGAAGTAGCGCCGCTCGCCCTTGTATTCCACGTCCAAGGTCAAGGGCCGGGTCTCGCCCAGGAGGGTCAGTTCGCCGTGCAGCTTGCCGCTGTCCTCGCCGCTGCGTTCGGCCTCGCTTGCGGTGAAGGTCATCGTGGGGTATTCCCGCACGTTTAGGAAATCCGGGCCGCGCAGGTGGTCGTCGCGGGCTTCGTGGTTGGTGAAGACGCTGGCGGCCTGGACGACGATCTCCACGTCCGACAGGCTTTCCGCTTCCGAATCGTAGACGAATGAGCCCCTGGCCTCCAGGAACATGCCGAGCGTGTCGGCGAGGCCCATGTGGTGCACCAGAAAGCCGATGGCGAAGTGCTCTCGATCCATCACGTAGTCGCGCGGCTCCGCCTGTGCCGGGCCAGCCGTCAGGACGATTGCCAGTCCCGTCGCCATGATGGCGGATTTCGCTTGCCGGACGTTCATTTGAACTCCCTTATGTTTCGTGTCAAACTTTAGCTGTCTCTAATCACATCGATACCACGGCTGCTTTTAAGATCGCGCTGCTATTGTGCGTCGGCACCCGCGTTGCGCCAAGCCCATGAACCGGCAAGCGAGGCTGCACGTATAGAAATCCGGTAACCGGAGAAACGTTATGACGCAGGCTTGCGCCTTTTGGATCGCCGAACCCGGCGTCGGTGAACTCCGCACGGAAACCCTGCCGGAGCGCGGCGCGGAACAGGTCTGCGTGCGCGCGCTCTACAGCGGGATCAGCCGGGGCAGCGAAAGCCTCGTGTTCCAGGGCGCGGTGCCGGAAAGCGAGTGGCCGCGGATGCGTGCGCCGTTTCAGGACGGCGACTTCCCGGCTCCGGTCAAATACGGCTACGCCAGCGCCGGGGTGGTCGAGGCGGGGCCGCCGGACCTGCAAGGTAAAGGGGTCTTTTGCCTCTATCCCCATCAAGACCGCTACATCGTGCCCGCCGAGGCAGTCATCCCGCTGCCGGACGACTTGCCGCCCGCCCGTGCGGTGCTGGGCGCGAACATGGAAACCGCCGTCAACGCCCTGTGGGACGCAGGGCCACGGCCCGGCGACCGAATCGCGGTGATCGGCGCCGGTGTCGTCGGCTGCCTCGTTGCCGCGCTCGCAGGCTCGATTCCGGGAACCCAGGTGCAACTGATCGACATCGACACGGCCAAGGCGCGGGTCGCCGAGGCGCTGGGCGTCGCGTTCTCCCAACCCGAGGATGCGGAGGACGAGGCCGATCTGGTGATCCATGCCAGCGGCCATCCGGAGGGGCTGCGAACGGCGCTGACCCTGGCGGGGGTCGAGGCCACGGTGCTGGAAATGTCCTGGTTCGGCACGCGGGAGGTATCGCTTCCCCTCGGTGGCGCTTTCCATGCGAAGCGCCTGACCCTTGCGTCCTCCCAGGTCGGCATGGTTAGTCCCGCGCGGCGCGCGCGCTGGAGCCACCGGCGGCGGCTGGCGCTGGCGCTGGCGCTGCTCCGCGATTCGCGCTTCGACGCGCTGATCTCCGGCGAAAGCCGCTTCGAAGCGCTGCCGGAGACGATGACGCACCTCGTGGAGTCGCCGCAGGGCGCCCTTTGCCACAGAATTGTCTATGGCACCCACGCTTGAAGAAGCTCAAACTACGGAAAGTACCGTCATGTTCTCTGTTACCGTCCGCGACCGCTTCATGATCGCCCACAGCTTCCGGGGCGAGGGGTTTGGCCCGGCACAGCGCCTTCACGGCGCAACCTACGTCGTCGATGCCACTTTTCAGCGGCGCGACCTCAATGCAGACGGAGTGGCGGTCGATATCGCAGCCGCCTCCAACCTTCTCAGCGCCGTAATCGGCGCGTGGAACTTCCACAACCTGGATGATCTCCCCGAGTTCGAGGGGCGGAACACCACGACTGAGGTCGTGGCGAAGGCCGTTTTCGACCGCATGGCCGAAGAGATCGCACGAGGGGCGCTCGGTCCGGACGGCAAAGCCATCGAAAGCCTGCGCGTCTCCCTTGCCGAGTCGGACGTAGCCTGGGCCGCCTACGAAGCGTCCCTCAAGGCCACTTAAGGAAACGTTCGTGTGAAGCCCGTCCATTTTATCGTCCCTGGCGAGATCAAAACGCGCACCGGCGGGTTCATATACGACCGCCGCATCGTTGCGGAACTGATCGCGCAAGGCTTCAGCGTCGAGGTGCACGAGCTGCCGCCCGGCTGGCCGGTCCCCGACGACTACGCGCTTGCGGCCGCCGCCCAGGTGCTTGCGGCGATCCCGGACGACAGCCTGGTGATCGTCGACGGGCTGGCGCTTGGCGTTCTGCCGGAAGAGGCGGCAACCCATGCACAGAGGTTGCGCCTGATCGCCCTGGTGCATCACCCCTTGGCCGAGGAAACCGGGCTGAGCCGGGAGGAGCGGGACGACTTCGCCTACAGCGAGCGGGCGGCTCTGGCGCAGGTCCGCCACGTCATCGCGACCAGCGGCTTTACCGCCGACGCGCTGTTGGACTACGGCGTCGACCGGCACAAGATCTCGGTCGTCCTGCCCGGCGTGGACCGCGTCCCGCTGGCAATGGGAGCAGGAAGACGCGAGACGGCGATGCTTTGCGTCGCGACCCTGACGCCGCGCAAGGCGCACGACGTGCTGTTGAACGCGCTCAGCCAACTGGGCAACCGGCCGTGGCGGCTGCATCTGGTGGGCAGCGAACTGCGGCACCCCCGCCATGCCCTCGGCATCCGGCAGCTTTGCGACCGCTTGCAATTGGGCTCCCGCGTCACCTTCCATGGCGAGCTTGGTGGGCGCGAGCTGGACCGCGTCTATCACCGGAGCGACCTCTTCGTTCTGGCCTCCCACTACGAGGGCTACGGCATGGTGATTACCGAGGCGGTCGCGCGCGGCCTTCCGGTGGTGACGACGGCGGGCGGGGCGCTGGGCCATACCTTGCCGAACGGCGCCGGACTGCTTGCCCCGCCCGGCGATGTCGCTGCGTTGCGCGATGTCCTGCGGCGGGTGCTGGATGAGCCGGGGCTGCTCGACCGGCTGCGCCAGGGCGCGATCGCCGCGCGGGAGCGCCTTCCCACTTGGTCGCAAACGGCGCAAAACTGCGCGCGCCTGCTGGAGAGCCTCGCCCGATGAATGC
>SKZV01000067.1 GCA_007127165.1 Rhodovibrio sp.
ATGGCCTGGGGCAACGGCGGGCGTAACCGGAATCGAGGGAGAGTGTGACGCTGACAGCGCCCGCGCAGCCGCAGGCGGTTGCCCCGGCCTTGTGGGTTTCATGGATGCGGCTGACCGCCTTTCGGAACTACCCGCGCGCCGAACTTGCTTGCGACGGCCGCCCGGTTGTGCTGATCGGGCCGAACGGCGCGGGCAAGACGAACCTCTTGGAGGCCGTGTCTTTCCTGGCGCCCGGTCGCGGTCTGCGCCGCGCGCGGATCGGCGAAGTGGATCGGCGCGGCACTGCGCGAGCGGGCGACGCGGCGGCCACGGGCGGCGAGGCTTGGAGCGTGGCCGCTCGGATCGAGACGCCGGAGGGTCGGCGCGAGGTCGGCACCGGCCGCGATACGACGGCGGAGGGACGCGAGCGGCGGATTATCCGGATCGACGGCGCGACGGCGGGGCGGCAGCAGGACCTGGGCGAGCTGGTCGTGGCGACCTGGCTGACGCCCTCGATGGACCGGCTGTTTCAGGAAGCGCCGTCGGGGCGGCGGCGCTTCCTCGACCGGCTGGTATCGGCGCTGGACCCGGAACATGCGACGCGGGTGAACCGCTACGATCACGCCCTGCGGGAGCGGGCGCGGCTGTTGCGCGACGGCCGCGGTGGCGACCCGGCGTGGCTGACGGCGCTGGAACAGCGCATGGCGGAACAGGCGGTGGCGATCGCGGCTGCCCGGCGCGAACTGGTGGACCGTCTGGCGCGCGCCTGCCGACGGGAACTCGGGCCGTTCCCCAAGGCCGGGCTGGGGCTTGCGGGCGATCTGGAAAGCTGGCTCGGCCAGATGCCTGCGCTGGACGCGGAGGAGCGTTTGCGCGCGGCGCTGCAAGGCTCGCGCGGGCGCGACCGGGAGAGCGGCGGCGCGGCCTACGGCCCGCATCGCAGCGATCTGCTGGCGCGCCATCTGGACAAGGATTTGCCGGCGGAGCAGTGCTCGACCGGCGAACAGAAGGCGCTTTTGATCTCGCTGATCCTGGGTCATGCGCGCTTGCTGGCGGCGGAGCGGGGCTTCGCGCCGCTGGTGCTGCTGGACGAGGTGGCGGCTCACCTGGACGCGGAACGCCGCGCGGCGTTGTTCGAGGAGCTGCTGGGATTGGGCGCGCAGGCCTGGATGACGGGGACCGAAGCCGGACTGTTCGAAGGGCTGGCGCGGCGCGCCCAGGCTTTCGAGGTGCGCGACGGGACGATTCGCCCGGCCGCGCTGACTGGCCCGTCTTGAGGGACACCCTCTCGAGATGCGCCGCGAGTGACGCATTTAAAAGGTGATGGAACGATAATGCAGGAACCGGACCGCCAGGATAGCCAAGCGCAGGAAAACCAGAACCAGAGCGTCAGCGAGCGGCGCGACGCGGCGGTGGAGGCTTACGGCGCGGACTCGATCAAGGTGCTGCGGGGGCTGGAAGCCGTCCGCAAGCGTCCGGGCATGTATATCGGCGACACCGATGACGGCTCCGGGCTGCACCACATGGTCTACGAGGTGGTCGACAACTCCATCGATGAGGCGCTAGGCGGTTACTGCGACAAGGTAAACGTCACGCTGAACGCCGATGGCTCGGTCACCGTCACCGACAACGGGCGCGGCATTCCGGTGGCGATGCACGAGGAAGAGGGCGTTTCCGCCGCCGAGGTGATCATGACCCGCCTCCACGCGGGCGGCAAGTTCGACCAGAACTCCTACAAGGTGTCGGGCGGCCTCCACGGCGTCGGCGTCTCGGTGGTGAACGCGCTCTCGGAGCGCCTCGAACTGCTGATCCATCGCGGCGGCACGCAGTACCGAATCGGCTTCGCGGACGGCGACGCGGTGGAGCCGCTGCAACGTATCGGCCCGACCGAGGAAAGCGGCACGATCGTCACCTTCCTGCCTTCGCGCGAGGTTTTCACCCGCACCGAGTTCGATTTCGACGCGCTGGAGCACCGGCTGCGCGAACTGGCGTTCCTGAATTCCGGCGTCACCTTGAACCTGATCGACGACCGGGGCGAGGAGCCGCGCCGTGTGGAGATGCACTACGACGGCGGCATCACGGCCTTCGTGAACTATCTCGACCGCAACAAGACGCCGCTGATCAAGCCGCCGATCGCCGCCGGCGACGAGAAGTCGGAGATCGTGGTCGAGATGGCGATGCAGTGGACCGACAGCTATCACGAAACGGTGCTCTGCTTTACCAACAACATTCCGCAGCGCGACGGCGGCACCCACCTTGCGGGGCTGCGCGCGGCGCTGACGCGGCAGATCAACATCTACGCGCAAGAGTCGGGCATCCTCAAGAAGGAGAAGGTGACGCTCACCGGCGACGATGCGCGCGAGGGGTTGACCTGCGTCCTTTCGGTCAAGGTGCCGGACCCGAAGTTCTCCAGCCAGACCAAGGACAAGCTGGTGTCTTCCGAGGTCCGTCCCGTGGTCGAAAGCGTGGTGAACGAGCAGCTTCGCCGTTATTTCGAGGAGCATCCCGCCGAAGCCAAGCGCATCGTCTCCAAGGCCGTCGAGGCCGCAACCGCGCGCGAGGCGGCCCGCAAGGCCCGCGAACTCACCCGTCGGAAGAGCGCGCTCGACGTGGCCAACCTGCCGGGCAAGCTCGCCGACTGTCAGGAGCGCGACCCGTCGAAGGCCGAAATCTTCATCGTCGAGGGTGACTCCGCCGGTGGTTCCGCGAAGCAGGGGCGCGACCGCCGCTCGCAGGCGATCCTGCCGCTCAAGGGCAAGATTTTGAACGTGGAGCGCGCGCGCTTCGACAAGATGCTGTCCTCGCAGGAGATCGGCACGCTGATCACCGCGCTCGGCACCGGGATCGGCCGCGAGGAGTTCAACATAGACAAGCTGCGCTACCACAAGATCGTCATCATGACCGACGCCGACGTGGACGGCAGCCATATCCGCACGCTGCTTCTCACCTTCTTCTACCGGCAGATGCCGGAGATCATCGAGCGCGGCCACCTCTACATCGCCCAGCCGCCGCTGTTCCGCGTGAAGCGCGGACAGAAGCAGGAGTACCTGAAGGGCGAGCGCGAGATGGAGGAATACCTGATCGCCCAGGGCACGCAAAACGCGATCCTGGAACTGGCCGACGGCCAG
>SKZV01000078.1 GCA_007127165.1 Rhodovibrio sp.
GCGGCGGAGGGGATCAACCTGCAATTCTGCTCCATCGTGGTGAACTACGACCTGCCCTGGAACCCGCAGCGCATCGAGCAGCGCATCGGCCGTTGCCACCGCTACGGCCAGCGACATGACGTCGTCGTGGTGAACTTCCTCAACAAGAACAACGCCGCCGACCAGCGCGTGCACGAACTGTTGGCGGAGAAGTTCCAGCTTTTCTCCGGCGTCTTCGGCGCGTCGGACGAGGTGCTGGGGGCCATCGAATCCGGCGTCGAGTTCGAAAAGCGCATCGTCGCGATCTACCAATCCTGCCGCACGACCGAGGAGATCGAGGCGGAGTTCGCCCGGCTGCGCGGCGAGATGGACGGCAAGATCGACGCCACGATGGAGGACACCCGGCGCAAGCTGCTGGAAAACTTCGACGCCGAGGTCCACGACCGCCTGAAAATCAACATGGAGCGCAGCCGGGAGTACATCGGCCGCTACGAACGGATGCTCTGGACCCTGACCCGGCACGAGCTTGGCAAACAGGCGAAGTTCGATGACGGCTACCTGAGCTTCTACCTCAAGTCCGCGCCCAAGGGCCTCGAGGTCCCCACCGGAGCCTATCACCTGACCCGTCAGCCGCTGGACGGCCACCGCTACCGCCTGGGCCACCCGCTGGCGCGGCACTTGATCGAACGCGCGGCGGAGCGCAGCTTGCCAAGCGCGCGGATTGTCTTCGACTACTCCGGCTGGCCGCAGAGCGCCCGCGCCATCGAGCCCTTCGTCGGCGAGTCCGGCGTTCTCACCGTGCGCAGGCTCTCGATCTCCGGCGCGGACGCGCAGGATCACATCCTGCTCGCCGCCGTCACCGACGACGGCGCGGTCATCGACCCACAAACCGCCCACCGCCTTTTCGAGCTTCCCGCCCGCGACGCGGGGCCGGAACAGGCCGCGCTCCCCAAAGCCCTGAACGCCGACCTCGATCTTCAGGAACGTACGATCCTGGGCGACCTCGCCGCGCGGCAATCGGACTGGCTGGATCAGGAGATGGACAAGCTCGACCGATGGGCCGACGACAAGCGCGCGAGCCTCAAGGTGGACCTGAAAGACCTTGACCAGCAGGCGAAAGATGTGAAGAAACAAATCCGGCAGACTGGCAACCTTCCGGAGAAACTGGAGATGCAGCGCACGCTCCGCGATCTGGAAAAGAAGCGCGACGCCGCCTGGCGCGCCTACGACGAGGCCGCGCGCGCCATCGAGGGCGAAAAGGACGGCCTGCTCGACCGCGTGGAAGCCCACCTCAAGCAGGCCGTGGCGCGCGAAGACCTCTTCACCATCGTATTCGACATCGCATGAGGGCGGACGCACAACCTACGCAGCTACTCGGAGAGGTGGGCCACCCTCATCCCGGCCTTCTCCGCCCCCCAATGGAGAATGGGCGGGGAGAAGGGGCGAAAATCGACAGGTTCGCCGATCCTTTCCGAGTGTCTGGAGAGAAGTCATTTTCGTCCCCTCTCCCCGGTGGGGGAGAGGGACAGGGTGAGGGTGGCCCAACTCTGCGTGAAACCGCCAACCCATCCAATCCCCCAACCCCCGCCTCGGACCCAAAGGACGCCGCATGACCGACACGCCCGGCGACGCGCCGAAAAAGCTGCCGCTCACCTCAATGGACATCGCCGGGGAGAAGCGCGAGCAGTTGAAGAAATGTCTCGCCGAAACCTTCCCAGAGATCATGGCGGAGGACGCGGTCGACTTCGACCAGCTCAAGCGCGTGCTGGGCGAGTGGGTGGAGCCGGGGCGCGAGCGCTTCGGGCTCGACTGGCCGGGCAAGGCCGCCTGCATGAAGACCATCCAGGCCCCCAGCATCGCCACGCTGAAACCCTGCCGCGAGGAGTCGGTGGATTGGGAGACGACGCAAAACGTCTTTATCGAGGGCGATAACCTGGAGGCGCTGAAACTGCTCCAGAAAGCCTATTTCGGCAAGGTCAAGATGATCTACATCGACCCGCCGTACAACACCGGCAACGAGTTCATCTACCCCGACAAGTTCTCGGAGAACCTGGACACCTACCTGCTCTATTCCGGGCAGAAGGACGACGCGGGCAACCTCTTCACCACCAACACGGACCGCAACGGACGCTTCCACTCCCGCTGGCTCAATATGATGTATCCGCGTCTGTATCTGGCGAAGAATCTTTTGAGAGAAGATGGTTCGATTTGGATTTCAATAGATGACAACGAGCTTCAAAATCTGTTGTCGATTTGCGACAACATTTTTGGACAAGAAAATTTTATTAGCGTTTTTGTGTGGCAAAAGAGGAAAACACGAGAAAACAGAAAAGTATTCTCCACGAATCATGATTACATTGTGTGTTTCTCAAAAGAGAAAAACAAATTTGAATCCGTTCGTAACTCACTTCCCTTAACAGATGAAGTGCGCGCACGTTACAAGAACCCGGACGATGATCCTCGTGGCGCTTGGCAGTCAGTGTCGCTAAACGCCCAATCGGGACATGGGACAAAAGCACAGTTCTATACAATCGAACTACCTAGCGGACGAAGGGTGGACCCGCCTGCCGGAAGATGCTGGACCGTTACTAAAAATCGTTTGGGCGCGCTTGTCGCCGACAATCGGGTGTGGTTTGGCTCGAACGGAGACAATTCCCCTAGGCTAAAGTACTTTTTGAAAGAAGAAGAAAAAGGACTAACTCCCCATACGCTATGGCTCTCTGACGAAGTTGGAACTACTGATTCTGCTAAAAAGAACTTGATAAATCTTTTCGATGGGGTATCCGTTTATGACACCCCTAAACCAGTCGACTTAATAAAGCGGATAATGCACATATCGGCTGTTGGAGACGGAATCGCTCTGGATTTCTTTGCGGGTTCGGCGCCTATTGCTGAAGCAACTTATCAATACAATGCCGAG
Organism: Rhodovibrio sp.; assembly: GCA_007127165.1. Classification (GTDB taxonomy): domain Bacteria; phylum Pseudomonadota; class Alphaproteobacteria; order Kiloniellales; family Rhodovibrionaceae; genus SKZV01. The sequence goes on from SKZV01000078.1 coordinate 2,900, forward strand.
AACGGCACACATGCCCGATACGTGGCGGTGCAGCTTCCGGAGAAAATCGATATACAGTCCGAACCAGGACAAGCCGGGTTTTCAAATATTTCTGAGGTTGCGAAAGAAAGAATAAGGCGCGCTAAGCCGGTTCAGGGGGAATGCCTTGCTAATGATTATGGCTTCCGCGCGTTCCGGCTCGACCGCTCGAACTTCAAGGTGTGGGACGACGATCCGCGCAATCTGGACGACGACCTGATTCTGCGGCGGATGGAGCAGCACACCGATCCCATCCTGCCCGGCGCGACGGCGGAGTCCATGCTCTTCGAACTCCTGTTGAAGGCGGGCTACCCCCTGACCGAGCCGATGGAGCGGCTGGAGATCGCGGGCAAGGAGGTCTTCTCCGTCGGCAAAGGCACCTTGCTGATCTGCCTGGAGCGGGAACTGACCCAGGACCTGATGACCGCCCTCGCCGAGATGGAACCCAGCCGCGTCATCTGCCTCGACGCCGGTTTCCAGGGCAACGACCAACTGAAAACCAACGCCGCCCAAACCTTCAAAACCCGCGCCCGCAACACCGAATCCGCCATCGAATTCCACACCGTCTAGGGGGAGACAATTATGGGACAACAAGACCTTAAAATTGACGAGTTGGTGGCAAAGATTGAGCGCGGCGAACTCCGCCTGCCCGAGATGCAGCGCCAATACGTCTGGCAGGCGACCCGGGTTCGCGATCTCCTCGATTCGCTTTATCGCGGGTACCCTTCCGGCACGATTCTGACTTGGGAAACCGATGAGCCGGTGGCGACGCGCGACTTCGCCGTTGCGCAGGAAGAGAATGCCAGACAAACCTATCAGCTTCTTCTGGACGGCCAGCAACGGCTCACCTCGCTTTCGGCAATATTGCGCGGCAAGCCCGTTTACGTTCGAGGTCGCACGAGGCCAATAGACATACTCTTCAACCTGGACCATCCAGAGGACCTCACCGTTATAACGGAAGTCGATAAGCACGAACGCTCCGGGAGCGAGACCGACGACACGACGGAAGCCGATGAAGACGAGTTACAAAAACGCTTCGATAGCATGGCATTCGTCGTTCACACGGAAAAACTCGCGCGCAGGCCAAATTGGGTGTCGATCACAGCGGTCTTCAATGAAAGCAGCGACACACGGTTTCTACGCGATGCAGGTATCACGTCGATGGAGGATCACCGTTACGACAAATACACAGCACGGCTGAAAAAGCTGAGGGATATTAAAAACTACAGCTATCGGGTTAATATCTTAGATCGAAGCATTTCGTATGAGGAGGTTACCGAAATATTTGTTCGAGTAAACTCTCTGGGCGCAAAACTGAGAAGCTCCGATCTTGCGCTCGCGCAGATCACGGCAACGTGGAGAAACTCTCTTGAAACTTTCCAAAAGTTTGAGGAATCGTGTAAACATCAGGGTTTCAATCTCGGCCTTGCAATTCATCTGAAAAATCTCATCGCCTTTGCAACCGGCCAATCGCGTTTCAAAACCGTATCAAGGCTGAGCAAAGAGCACCTGGAAAGCGCTTGGAATGATGCAAAAAAAGGAATGGATTTTGCGCTGAATTTCTTGCGCAGCAACGCCGGCATAGACAATCCAGCGTTACTCTCCTCGCCTTTCATTGTCATAACCGTAGCAAATTTTGGCCACCACAAGAATTATGAATTAACGAGAAATGATGAGAAGAGGCTACGGTTTTGGGTCTTGGCGGCAAATACAAAGGCGCGCTATTCTCGCGGCTCCACGGAAACGTTCCTCGACCAGGATCTGAACGCGATTCGGCGCACTGGTGACGTTCAAAGCTTGCTGAATGCGCTACGGACTCAGGTGGGGCGACTTGAAATCCTTCCGTCCGATCTAGAAAACAGAAATAGCCGGAGCGCGTATTTCAAAACGATGTTTTTGGCATTCAGGGCGGATCAAGCTATGGATTGGCGGGATCAACTCGTGATTTCCCTCAAACATTCGGGCTCACAGCACGTCCTTCAGTTCCATCACATATTTCCTAAAACCATTCTGGAGAATGAAAAAAACCTGCCCACAGACAAAATCAATGACATATGCAACTTCGCATTCATAAGTGGCCGCACCAATCGTAAACTGGGAAAGAAAGAAACGCATATTTATTTGCCGGACATTGTTGAACATTGTGGAGAGGCTGCACTCGTTAAACAATGCATTCCAACAAACAGGGATTTATGGAACACTGATAGGTATGAAGAGTTCCTTTCCGCGCGGCGTGAACTGGTCGCGGAAAGGCTAAACGCTTTCCTTGACCATGACTCGGTTCGCGAGGCCGACGCAGCAGAATAAGACTGAAATTCGCTTCCACCCCCACGCCCCCGTCGATTTTGCCCCCGGCGCTCAAGGGAGAGACGCATGAAGCTGGACTTCGACGTACTGGAAAAGCTCCTCGCTCACCTGGAAGAGAACACGAACGGATACCGCCCTGTCATGCTCTCCGGACAGGCGGCGGCGCTTGGGAGTATCGACGGCGACACGGTTCTCTATCACGCCAAGGTGCTCCACGACGCCGGAATGATCGACGCGAGCGTGAGTCGGCCACTTTCGGGACCGCCCACCTACGCCGTGCTGTCCTTGACGTGGCAGGGGCACCAGCTTTTGGAAGGAATGCGCAACGATACGCTCAAGTCCAAGATCGTCGGCCACATAAAGTCCCTCGGCATGGAGGGCCTAAAACAAGCCCCCGCGCTGCTCGTCGGAGCCTTGGCGCGAGAGGCGGGTATCTGAAGCGCCACCGGCGTGGGAACGGGAAACCTCGTGCCGTTCGGCTTCCCCGAATCGCGTGAGGGCCGGGCGGGAGCGCGTTGCAAATTCACGGCGATGGAACCATATTGGTTCCATAATGCAGTCGCCAGCCAAACCAGGGAGCAAGGCATGACCACGATTACGCTCAAGAACGTCCCGGACGACCTTTATGAGCGTTTGAAGCGTCAGGCCAAGGCCCGCCGCCGCTCCGTCAACAGTGAAGCGATTCATTGCCTGGAGACCGTCCTGGGACCAAGGCGGATCACCGCCGAAGACCGGCTGGAGCGCATTCGCGGCGCACGTCCCCGGATCGACCCGCGGGCCGTCAGCCCGGACGATGTTCTCGCCGCGATAGATGAAGGCCGCCCGTGATCGTCGCCGACACCAACGTGATCGCCTATCTCCTGTTGCCCTCGCCGCACACCGCGCTGACGGAGCGTCTGTTCCGCGCCGACCCCGATTGGATCGCGCCGGTTCTGTGGCGGAGCGAGCTGCGCAACGTCCTTGCCCTTTATCTGCGCAAATCCCTGATAACCCTGGACGACGCGGTGAGCCTTCAGGCGGAGGCGGAAGCCTTGTTTCAAGACAAGGAGTTCGAGGTGGCCGCGCGCGACGTGCTGGCGCTCGTGGACCGCAGCCCCTGCTCGGCCTATGACTGTGAGTTCGTCGCGCTGGCGCAAAATTTCAGCATCAAACTCGTCACGATGGACAAAAAAGTCCTCGCCGCCTTCCCCGAAACCGCCGTTTCGCCAAGCAGCTTCATGGCGGAGCGGCCAGGGTAGCCTTCGCAACAGGGTTTCAGCCTGCGCCGATTCCCTCCGCCATCCACCTGCGGTAAGCTCCCCGTCTCCAACCGCAACTCCCGAAAGTGCCCCACGATGAAACTGAAATTCGATTCCGCCCTGCCGCACCAGACCGCCGCCGTGGACGCCGTAGTCGATCTGTTCGACGGGCAGGGGCAGGGGCAGAGCGGGTTTTCGGTGAGCAGCACGGTGCCCGGCGGGGCGACCCTGACGACGCAAGGGGTGGGGAACGATGTCAGCTTGAGCGACGCGCGGTTGCTCGCCAACACGCGGGCGATCCAGGAGCGTAACGGGATCGAGAAGACGGCGGAGCTGCAAGGGCGCGATTTTTCCATCGAGATGGAGACCGGGACCGGCAAGACCTACGTTTATCTGCGCTCCATCTTCGCGTTGAACAAGCGCTACGGCTTCAAGAAGTTCATCGTCGTGGTGCCCAGCGTGGCGATCCGCGAGGGCGTGCTGAAAAGCATCGAGATGATGCGCGCGCACTTCCAGGCGCTCTACGACCGCGTTCCCTTCAACCACTTCGTCTACGATTCCAACCGGCTGGTGACGGTGCGGCAGTTTTCGGACTCCAACCACATCCAGATCATGGTCATCAACATCCAGGCGTTCCAGAAGGATGTCGGCGACGGAGCGCCGGAGGCGGAGAGTCTGGACGAGGCGGCGCTGAAGAAGCTCAACGTCATCTACCGCGACAACGACCGCATGGGCGGCAAGCCCATCGAGTTCATCCAGGCCGCTAGGCCCATCGTCATCATCGACGAGCCGCAAAGCGTGGACACCACGGTGAAATCGCGGCGCGCCATCGCTCAGCTCAATCCGGCGCTGACGCTGCGTTACAGCGCGACCCACCGCAACCCCTACAACCTGCTCTACCGCCTCGGCCCAATCGAAGCCTATGACCAGCGGCTGGTGAAGCGCATCGAGGTCGCCTCGATCCGCGCCGACGAGGACTATTCCGGGGCCTACGTGAAGCTGCTCGAAACCGACAACACCAAGGGTATCCGGGCGCGGCTGGAAATCCACAAGAACGGACCCGCAGGGCCGAAGGCCGCCAAGGTCTGGGTCAGCAAGGGGAAGGATCTCTATCAGCTTTCCGGCGAACACTTCCCCTATGCCCAGGGCTTCGTGGTCGAGAACATCGACACCACGCCCGGCTACGAAACGGTGGAGTTCAACCAGGGCCGCTTCCTGGAGCCGGGGCAGGACATCGGCGGCGGCGCGCAGGACGTCATGAAGGCGATGGTCCGCGAAACCGTGGAACAGCATCTGCGCAAGGAGCGCGCCTTGCAGGGGCGCGGCGTCAAGGTGCTGACGCTGTTCTTCATCGACAAGGTGGCGAACTACCGCGTCTACAACCCCGACGGCAGCACCGGGCTCGGGCGCATCGGTCAATGGTTCGAGGAAGCCTACCGGGAGTTGAGCGAACAGCCGATGTTCAAGGACCTGCTCCCCTTCGCGGTGGAGCAGCTTCACAACGGCTACTTCTCCCAGGACAAAAAGGGCCAGTCCAGGGACACGCGCGGCACCACCCAGGCCGACGAGGATACCTATGCGCTGATCATGCGCGACAAGGAACGCCTGCTCGACCCGGACGAGCCGCTGCGCTTCATCTTCAGCCACACGGCGCTGCGCGAGGGGTGGGACAATCCCAACGTCTTTCAAATCTGTACCCTACGCGAAGTCGGCTCGGAACTTGAACGCCGCCAGCAGATCGGGCGCGGCCTGCGCCTGCCGGTCAACCGCCACGGCGAGCGCGTGCACGACGACCACTTGAACCGCCTCACCGTGATCGCGGGGGAGCGCTACGAGGACTTCGCGGCGGCGCTTCAGAGCGAGTACGAAAAGGACCTCGGCATTGTCTTCGGGCGGATCGAGCGCCATGGCTTCGCGCGGCTGCTCCGCCGTGCCGAAGACGGCGGCGAAACAACGATAGGCCAGGAGGAGTCCGAGCGCATCTGGCAGGATCTCCGCGCCCAAGGCTATCTGGACGACAAGGGGTATATCCTGGACCGCTTCGCCCCCGACAGGCTGGATTTCCGGCTGCAAACCGCGCCCGAGTTCGCGGAGCTACGCCCGGCCATCGTCGATCAGATGCGCGGCTATCTGCTCAAAACCCGCGTCTCCAACGCCCATAAGAAGCGGTCGCTGACGTTCAACAAGCGCGTCCACCTGCGCGAGGACTTTCGCGAACTGTGGGAACGGATCGGCCAGAAGACCAGCTACCGCGTCGCCTTCGACACCAACGACCTGATTGAGAAGGCCGCGAACCGCCTGAAAGCCATGGAACCTGTCCACTGGCTGCAAATGAGCGCGACCAAGGCGGATGTTGCGTTGACGCTTGCGGGAGTCGGGACGACGGCGACGACGGTTCCCATTCAACGCAAACGGATCGCGCCGGACGGAGTGCCGGACATCCTGTCCTACCTGCAAAAGGAGACGGAGCTGACGCGCTCGACCTTGACCGCGATTCTTCGCGATTCAGGCCGGATAGGCGATTTCCGCGACAATCCGCAGCACTTCATGGCGCTGGCCGCGCGCGAGATCCGCTATGCGCTGCACGCGCTGATGCTCGACGGTCTTCGCTATGAAAAGCGCGACGGCGAGGTCTGGGAGATGCAGCGGATCGAAAACGAGGCCGACAAGAAGATCAAATACTACCTCAATCGGCTCTACGAAGTCCGCAACCGCGACAAGTCGCTTTATGACGCCATCGAGTTCGAGTCCGAGGTGGAAAAGCGCTTCGCGGCCGAGTTGGACAACAACGAGCATGTGAAGTTCTTCGTAAAACTGCCGCGCTGGTTCAAGATCGACACCCCTATCGGCCCCTACAATCCCGACTGGGCCTTTGTGACCGAACGGGAAGAACGGCTTTACTTCGTGCGCGAAACCAAAAGCACGCTCGACAGCGAAGAGCGCCGCGCCAAGGAAAACCAAAAGATCGAATGCGGCCGCCGCCACTTCGACGCCCTTGGGACTGACTTCGGCGTGGTCACTTCCCTCTCCGAGGTGGAGATGTAGTGACCTCGGACGCGTGGGCACAACGAAGGATGCCCTCGCGCGCAGCCCTCAAAAGAACAGCACCATGCCCGCGCCGAGGCCGATGCCGTCGCCGTCGCGGGTTCGTTCATCCGAGGACCAGTTTACGTAGAGGGCGGAGCCTCGGAAGTTGACGCCGGGGGTGAGGGCGTAGTTGGCGCCGAATTCGACTATCCGCAAGGTTTCCCGGCCGAGGGTATCCGCTGGCGTTCCATCGAAGCGGACAGGAGAGAAGCGGTTGTCGAAGGCCTGATTTTGCGCGGAGGTGTCCCGCACGTAGCCGAACGAGGGGCCGACCCGCCAGGACCCCCGCGAATAGGTTAGGGACCCGCCGAGGTCTTGACGGTTTCCGTCGTTGAACTGACCGAATGCCGACATATTGCGGTAGGCATAGGCGACGCTGGCTTCCCACGCCTGCCAGCCGACCGCCAAACCGGTCGAGACGACGCTGAACTCCTCGTCGACGGCACCCGGCACTTGACCGTCGCCGACGTCGAAAGCGAACTCGCCGCCGACGGAGGCGGAGAGGCTGACGTCGTCGAAGGACCGCGCGAAATTGAGGGCGGCGCTGACGAGGTTTTTCTGCACGCCGCCGGTGATCTCTTGCGCGCGGTCCGTCACGAAGCGTTGCGCGTCCCGGCCCCGCAAGGAATCCGGCGCGTAGGAGAAGCCGCCCTGGAAACCGTTGATCCGGGGGGTAAAATAGTTGATCCGCGGCGTGAAGACGCCGGGACCGTAGGGGGGCGTCAAGATGGTGTTCCAACTCGTCGCCGCGGGCGCCACAATATCGTTGGTGTGCGCGGTATCGTCGATACCCCAGCCCGCACCGCCGACAAAAGTATGAAGCTGATAGGCGGCGGACTGATTGTTGCCGAATTGGAGCATGCCGAAGTCGTTGCTCAAGTAGACGTAGGCCCGCTCCGTCTCGAAATCCAGTTGTATCTCATGCTGAGACTGAAATCCGACGGTGACGCCGTCGTCGAGGATGGAGTAGCCGTCGATGATCAAGCGGCCGCGCTGGTTGAAGTCGTGGCCGCGCGGGTCCACCTCGCCTCGGCCGAAAGCCCCGGGGTCCTGGTCGCGGCCGATCACCAGCCAGTTGTAAAAGGCGCTCAGCCCGACGTGAAAGCTCTCGGCCTTCGCATCGCTCCGCAGGACCAGCCCGTCCGCGAAGACGAAGACGCCAAAAGCGGTGGCGAAAAGGAGAGTCTTTTTCATTGTGGAGTTCCCCATCGTTGTCTTAGTCTGCTCGCTACTCGTGAGCTAAAGGACCTGCAAATTGCCATTTTTGATGCGTCCTCCGTCCCGCCTGCTTGGTGCCGGAAAGAAGCGAAGCCGGAGGATCGGGGTTTTGCTCTTGCTCATCCTGTCCGCACCTATGGCTCTGATGGCGAAGGATACGGTCCTCAATTCCGAAGACGGCGGCTATGCAGCGCCGGGTGGCCAAATCAAGACCGGGCTCGCGGCGGAGAAGGGTGTTCCACCCTACAGCCGCTTCGCGATAAACCCGGACCTGCCATGGCTGGAAACCGGAACGCTGGGAGAGTCTTCGCGGCCGGTCGGCGGCGCACCGGATGACCAGCCCGGCATCTCCCCTCCCGCCACTTCCCCTGGGGATGCGGCCTCCTACATCTGCACGCCGAGCGGTTTCGGGCAGCAATCGCGGTGCTTTGTTCCACCGGCGGGCGAAGAAGCGGCGGCCGCGCCGAACGAGTAGGCATCATCCGGACTCGCCTTGAACGACGCGCCAATTCGGCCACCCAAAGCTGCCGGGCCAGGGGTGGGGCTCCAGATCGTTGAAGTAAATGACGCCGACGAGGTCCGGGAAGGCCGCATGCGTCTCGGTGACGCTTCGGGCCCACGACTCTACGTAATCCGCGTCGCCTTCGTAGCCGAGTTCGGCGACGTAAACCGGCTTGCCGAAATCCGCCACCCGCTTGTATGCGGGCTTCAGGACATCGGCGAACGTCCGGCTGCGGCCGTAGATGGCCTTGTCGTATGGCTGCAGGCCGAA
>SKZV01000333.1 GCA_007127165.1 Rhodovibrio sp.
GACCGGCCCGAGGTTGTCGGCAACCGCTATCTTGGCCGGGTGAGCGCCTACGACTCCGGCTTGCAGGCGGCGTTCGTGGATGTGGGCCTGGACCGGCCCGGCTTTTTGCCGCGCAAGGCGATGCACGCACCGTTGAGCGACGGCGACCGCGTCGTGGTCGAGGTGGTGCGCGCGCCTTCGCCGGGGAAGGGGGCGAAGCTGACCGCGCCGCCCGGCCAATCGGGAACGGTGCAAGGAGACCCGCCGCTCCTGCTCTCTGCCAGCGATACTTTGGCTGCGATGCTGACCCGGCACGACCCGCGCGAGGTCCGCGTGGGTGGTACGCTCGGAGTCGCAGCCCTGCGGCGCCGGATTCCGGCGGTAGCGGAGCGCATGGTCGGGGAGCCCGGCGGGGGCGACCTTTTCCAGGCCGAGGGGCTGGATGAAGCGTTGGACAGCTTGCTCGCACCCGAGGTTCCTTTGCCCGGCGGCGGGTTGCTACGGATAGAGCCGGTGGCGACGCTCACGGCAGTGGATGTGGATGCGGCGGCGCACGAGGGGCGGGGCGATGCGGCCCGGCTAGTCCGCGAGGTCAACATGGCGGCAGCGCGGGAGCTGGTCCGGCAGATTCGCCTGCGCGCGCTTTCCGGACTGATCGTCGTGGACTTCCTGGAAATGGAGTCGAAGGCGGAGCGCCGCGCCGTGACGGAGGTTTTGGAGTCGGCGCTCGGTGACGAGCCGGGCGGATCGGCTGTCGCGCCGATGCGGGCGTCCGGTTTGGTGGAGATCGCGCGGCAGCGGCTGCGCACGCCGCTCCATGAGCTTCTGACTGAACCCGGCGGGCAATGGGGTGCGGGCTGGATCAAGACACCGGAGGCCGTGGCCTTCGAACTGCTCCGCCGCGCCGAAAGCGAGGTTCGGGCCAGACCGAGCGCCTCGGTCGCATTGGTGGTGGCCCCGTCGGTGGCGGCGGCGCTGGAGGGCGGCGCGGCGCGAGCGGCGCGGCAGGCACTGGAGCAGCGCCTCGGCGGCCCCCTTGCAATCCGTGCGGAGGCTGCCATGTCGCGCGAAACATACGACATCGTGTTGGGCTGAAGACATCGTGGCAAAAGACAAGAAGTCCAAGGACGAAAGCGCCCGCGTGGTCCCGTTGCGGCAGAAGCAGGGCGGCGGCAAGTGCTCCGTCTGCGGCAAGCCCGCGAGCGAGAGCTATCGCCCATTCTGTTCGCGCCGCTGCGCAGACCTGGACCTGGGCCGCTGGCTCAAGGAAGACTACCGCATTCCTACCGCCGAAGGCCCCAGCGAGGACCCGGCGGACGATGAAGACGACGGCCGAAGCTGAACGGCGTGCACGGCCACCCGCCGGCCGGTCGCGGAGGAGGACGTGGAGTCAGGCGATTTGGCGATTATCCGCTCAACAACCCTCTGGACAGAGCCGTCATCATCCACTAAAAGACGCTCCGCATCGGTCGTAAAGGCTGAACGCCCAGGTAGCTCAGTTGGTAGAGCATGCGACTGAAAATCGCAGTGTCGGAGGTTCGAATCCTTCCCTGGGCACCATTTACCTTCTTCCGAACAATCTAATGTATTCAGCGAGCTGCAAGGGGTCGCCGCGTTCGGTTGTGCCGGTCGGAAGACGTCTTACCTGTAATCGAGAACACGCTTAGCGGCTGCGCTTGATGTATACGTACCCGAAGCTTTCATCCGGGCACTGCGTCGCACGGTTTGCCCCATCGGATTCCGGGCCAAACTATTCGAAAGGCATTTGCGCTACCTCTTAATATCCGTGTCCCACTCCAGTCTCTCAGGCGGCCTTTTCATCGGATTTTTACTCGCTAGTCCCAAGCTCGTTCTAGCATTTCGGCCTGTGGCGGTGGCGTGGCGGCAGGCGGGAAGAAAAGCAAAAAGGGCGGGAGGACGATTATGGTCGATTCACCAAGCGGACACCTATCTGAGCAGGCGCACGGCAGCGAAGGCGGCATCGAAGGCGATAGTGGTTTGGACCGGAAACCGGGAAGCCCGCAGCGGCGCGGCAGCATTCGGGGCCGCCTCTACGTCGCGTTTGGCGGCGTGGCGAGTTTGACGGTGCTGGCCAGCACGGTGGCGTGGTTCGCGTTCACCAACGTGGAGCGCACCGTGGATACGATGGTTTATCAGCATCTCCCGGGGATGACCGACGCTTTGCAACTGGCAAATCGCAGCGCGGAACTCTCTGCTGCCGCGCCGCGTCTGGCGGCGGCTGACAGCGAGGATGAGCGGGCCGCGATGATGGCGGACCTGGAGCAGCGCGCGATCCGGTTGGATGCCCTGCTGGAGCAATTGCAGGGCGATGAGGGCCGGAGCTCCGAAGCCACAACGGAGGCCGCAGGCGACGCTTCGGATGTGACGGCAGCGCAGCCCGAGGTCGAGGACAATGAGCTTACGAAGATTGCCGAGACGGTGGGCGCGCTTCAAACCAATCTCTATCGGCTGAATTCCTCGGTGCGCAGCCGCATCGACTCCGATGTTCGCGTTCAGGACTCGGTCGAGCGGATGAACGCCGCGCACGAGGCGGTACTGGAAACCCTGGAGCCGCTCACACTGGCGGCCAACACGGCGCTGATCGACGGTGTCGAGGCGGCGGACGAGACGCGCGCGGAGCAGGGCGGGCGGATCGCGGCACTGATGAATACGGAGATGGCTGCGCTGCGCGGTCTCCTGGAACTGCGTGCGAGCGCAAACCACATCGCCGGTTTATTGGCGACCAGCGCGAACGCAAGCACACCGGCGGAGATCGAACCGCTCCAGGCACGCTTCCAGTCCGAGACGCGCCGCGTCTACGACGAAATCGACGCCATGCCGAGCGGCGAGCGGACGATACGGATGGAGGAGATCGTAGAAGCCTTGATCTGGTTCGGTCAAGGCAGCGATGCGGTGTTCACGCAGCGGCAGAATGTCCTGCGCGCTGCTGCAACCACGTCGTCCGTGCTCGACGACACCCGCACGGCGGCGCAGGACCTCACGGCGCAGGTCGAGGCGCTGGTGGAGCGCGCGCAGGGCCAGGTGGCGGCGGCGAGCGCGGGGACGCTGGCGGCGCTGGACCGGGGCA
>SKZV01000126.1 GCA_007127165.1 Rhodovibrio sp.
AAGCGGGCCTGACTACGGGTTATCTGCTCCGCCACCTCGGCGCTCGTCAACTCGGGCAGGCTAGGATGGGTATGGCTGTGATTGCCGATGGTCACAAGATCCGACTCCGCCATCTCGCGAAGCTGGTCCCAGGTCACCATTCCGGTCTCCGCGTTGTCTAGCGGACCGCTCGCCACGAAAAAGGTGAAGGGAAAGCCCGCCGCCTCCAGCCGTGGCCAAGCCTCGTTGTAGACCGAGGCATAGGCGTCGTCGATGGTGATCGCCACGGCACGATCGGGTAGTTCCGTGCCTTCGCGCAGCGCAGCGACGATCTCCGGGAGCGGCAAGACCGAGTAATCCCCGTCCTGCAACTCTTCGATGTGCGCCTCGAACTGCTCCAGGCGGATGTTGGTGCTGGGATAGCGGCCCTCGTCGAAGCGATGGTACATCAGCGCAACCGCGCCGTTATCCATCAAGAGACGATCCCTCGCGTCGTGGTCCGCGGCAGGGTCCAAGGCGGCCGCGTGGGTGGCGAGCGCGCTGGCGCCAGCGACCAGCAAGGTGAGGAGCCCGGCATTTATCGATGCTGCACGGAGCAAGCTGTCCCCCTATCCGCCTTATCTTTCCCCTAAGCTTAATGCGAAGGGAGAGGTTCGCTCAAGCGATTATTACCCCTTTTGGGTATTGTTGGCGCCAAAGCCGGGAACCACAGTCGTTGAGGGTGCCTACCGACTCTTATTCCGGATAAGGAGAATCGCCGAGATGACCGAACAAGCAAGCGAGCGCAACGTCCTCTCGGGCGCCGGTCTGGACCTGCTGTTCCGCGAGGCCCGGACCCATAAGGCTTGGCTCGACAAGCCGGTTGGCGAGGCCATGCTCCGGTCGATTTGGGATCTGGCGAAGTTGCCGCCGACCAGCGCGAACTGCAGCCCGATGCGGGTGGTCTTCGTGGTTTCCGAGGATGCGAAGGAGCGGCTGAAACCGGCCCTGATGGAGGGCAATGTGGAAAAGACCATGACCGCACCCGCAACCGCCATTGTCGCCTATGACACGGAGTTCTACGAGAGGCTGCCCGAACTGTTCAGTCAGGCCGATGCCCGTGCGTGGTTCGTGGATAAGCCGAAGTTCATTGAGGAAACGGCCTTCCGCAACGGTACGCTCCAAGGAGCCTACCTAATCATGGCGGCGCGCGCGCTTGGGCTGGATTGCGGTCCGATGTCGGGTTTCAGCAAGAAAAAGGTGGATGACACCTTCTTTCCCGAGGGCCGCTTGAAGTCTAATTTCCTCTGCAACATCGGTTACGGCGACCCCTCGACGCTGCCGCCGCGTGAAAAACGGTTGTCCTTCGAGGAGGCATGCCGGATAGAGTAGCGCGGCCGCGTCAGTCCGGCGCCATCATGGTTTTCGTGAGCGCGCTGTCGGAAAACAGCGGGAAGCGCGCTCGTGCGTTGAAGAGTTGGTAATGCCACCATTCGTTCTTGAAGAAATCCCAGCCCGCCGCCGTCATGATCCCGAGCAGGACGGCGCGGTTGCGCTGTGCCGCGAGCGAAATGTCGGTGCGGGCGTGGTGCGCCTGCGGCGTGAAGGAATCGAAGCCGGTTCCCATTTCAAGCTCGCGCCCCTCCATGTCGACCAGCGTGAGATCCACTGCCGCGCCGCGCGAATGCGGCGAGCCGCGCCGTGGATCGGCGACGAACTCGTCGGAGGGGTAGGTGTTCCACAGCCGCCACTGCGCCTCGCTGGGGCGGAACGCGTCGAAGACCTTCAAGCGGTAGCCCAGCGGCCGCGCCAGCGCGACCGCGCGGTCCAGCAGTTCGGCCGCTTCCGGCAGCAGATAGGCGCGCGCGTCGGCGGCATAGATCGCCTTGCCCGTCACGTTGTCGGCGGTGGCGTAGCACAGATCCAAGTCCAGGTCGAAAGCGGGCGGGACGATCTCGACAAGCGGCATAGGCAGTTCTCCCGGCGAATCGGCATGATTATCGGCAACGACACCTACCACGACGCGGGCCGGTGCGTCAGCTTGCGGACGCGTTCCGCATGAGGCCGGCAGCGATTGCTCATCTTCTGGCATTCGACGCGGCCGGTGGCGGCTGCGCGGCGGCGGTCTGGTCGCGCGGCCGGGTCGTCGCGCGGCGAAGCGAGGCCATGCGGCGCGGGCAGGCCGAGAAACTGGTGCCGATGATCGAAGCGGTTATGGCCGAAGCCGGATTGCGATACGGCGATCTGGACGCGGTCGCCGTCACCGTCGGTCCCGGCGGCTTTACCGGTGTGCGACTGGGGCTCGCGACGGCGCGTGGCCTGGCATTGGCCCGCGAGCTTCCGCTGATCGGCGTCACCAGCTTCGAAGCTCTGGCTGCCGCCGTGCCGGAGGAGGAGCGGGAGGAGGCCAAGCGCGCCGGGGCGACGCTCGCGGTTCTGATCGATGCGAAGCGCCGGGACATTTATGCTCAGGCGTTCGATTCGACGGCCGCTCCCGTCGGCGATCCGGTGGCCTTGCCGCCCGAGGATTTGGACGCCTACTTTCCGCCGGGTCCCCTGCTGCTGATTGGCGACGCGAGCGAGCAGGCCCGCCCGGAGTTGGAACGGGCCGGACGCCGCTGCATCCTGTCGCGCGCACCCGCGCTGGTCGATGCAGGCGTCGTGGCGGGCCTTGCCGCCGCGGCTGGAATTCCAAGACCGGATGCGCCGCCGCCGAGACCGCTTTATCTGCGGGCACCCGATGTAACGCTGCCAGCGCGGGCAAAGCCAGTCGAAGGAGAGACAAGCTCATGAGACCGTCCTCGACCGAGGATGCCCAAATTATGCCCACCGGACCGCTGGACGGGCCGGTGATCGCCGCGCTGCAGAACGAGGTTTTTCCGCAAGAGCCTTGGTCGCAGTCATCGATCGGGACCCTGTTGGGTGTCCCAGGTTCCGTGGCTTTCCTGGCATCGGCCCGGACGTACGGAGAAACCATGCCGATCGGCTTCATGCTGGCGCGGGTGGTCGCCGACGAAGCGGAGATACTGACGCTTGGCGTGCTGGCGGAGGCGCGGCGTTACGGGGTCGGCAGGCGCCTGCTCGAAAGCGCCTGCGCGCGCGCCCGGACACTGGGGGCGCGGCGGATCTATCTGGAGGTCGGTGCCGGGAACACGGCGGGGCTTGCGCTCTATCGACAGCTCGGCTTCACCGAAACCGGCCGCCGCGACGGCTACTATGACCGTGGCGACGACGCGCGGGAAGACGCGGTTTTGATGGTGAAAGCTCTTTAAACCAACCGAGGCGTTCCGCTCTCAGGGAATGTCGATGACGACGCTGCCCACGGCTCCCGCCTCGACGGCTTCGTGCGCGGCGGCAACCTCCTGCAACGGGTGAACTTCGCCGATGTTGAAGTCGAGGCGGCCGCTCGCGAGCGTTTCATCCAGCCCGGCGATCATCTCCGCGCGCGCCTCACCTTCGACCAGATAAACCAGAACGGCGCGTAGCGTCGCGTTCTTGAACATGAAGTCGTAGAAGGGGAAGGTCGGCCGCATCACCTGATCGGAGCCATAGCTTGCGATTGTGCCGCCCGGTTTCAGCACCTTGAGCGCGGTTTCGAGGTTCGCCCCGAACGCGACCTCGACGATACGCTCCACGCCCTCGGGCGCGTGCGTCAGCACTTGGCGGGCAAGGTCACCTTCGTTGTAGTTGAGGACGGCGTCGGCCCCGGCGCTTTCGGCCAGCTTCGCCTTCTCCGCGTTGGAGACCGTGGCGATCACGCGTGCGCCGCCGAGCTTGGCAAGCTGCACGGCGTAGCGCCCGACCCGGCCGCCGCCTCCGGTAACCAGCACGCTCTGCCCTGCGACGGGACCGTCCGCGAAGACGCAGTGCTGCGCCGTCATCACCGGAATACCAATGCACGCGCCTTGGCGGAAATCGACGGCGTCGGGCAGGCGCGGCGCTTGCTGCGAGGGCAGGGCGATGTACTGCGCGCAGGTGCCCAGCGGGCGCTGCCACTGACCGTTCCAGATGTAGACGCGCTCGCCCACCTGCCGGTCGCCGACACCCGCGCCGAGAGCCGCGATTTCGCCCGCCCCGTCGCTGTGCGGCACGATGCGCGCGAAGGGCATACGGCCGTCGCCGCGCTTGCCCGCGCGTAGTTTGGCATCGGAGGGATTGACCGCGCTCGTGCGCAGGCGCACCAGAACCTCGCCCGGACCCGGCGTGGGCGTCTCGACCTCGCCGAGCTCGAGGACATCGCGCGCCGGTCCCATGCCGTCGAAATAAGCCGCCTGCATACGAAGGTCTCCTTGCTGGTTCGCTGCCGTATGGTAGCGCGATCAGGCTCGCCGCGCTGCCGCAATCGCATCGAGGAAGGCTCGACCCTTCGCCGCTACGTCGAAATGGACCAGCGCGTAGGCCGCCCCAGCCCGTCCGAAGCGGGTGCGCAGACCGGGATCGCGGTACAGACGATCAGCCGCCGCCGCGAGTTCGTCCGGCGCGACGACTAGACCCGCGCCCGCCGCGCTGATCGTGCGTGCCGCAAGATTGTCTGCCGGTATCGCAGCCAAGATCGGCCGCCCGGAGCGCAGATAGCCAAGTACCTTCGACGGGACCGAAAGCACTCCGGCATAGGGCTCCAGAACGGCAAGCAGAATGTCCGCCGCAGCGTGCATCTCCGCCACGCGCTCAACCGGCTGAAAGTCCAGCAGGATGAGGTTCGCGAGGCCCTCGCGCTGCCGCGCCGTTTCCAGATAGTCGCGGCCAAGCCCTTGCGAGACGACGACCACCGCCATATGCGGCGTGTCGCGACAGTGGCGGGCGAGCGCCAGCAGGACCTCCGGATCGTGCTTCAGGCCCAGCGTTCCCGCGTAGAGCAGCACGAACCGCTCGCCCAGGTCATGCTCCGCCCGCCACGCAGCGCCATCGGCGTGCGCCGGTGCCGCCACAGCCCAGTTTTCGATCACATGGACCCGCTCCGGCGCAACGCCGCCCGTGGTGAGGATCGGCGCGAAGTCCGGCGTGATCGCCACCACGGCGTCGCTCACCGCGAGCGTGCGGAACTCCAGCCGTCGATGCAGCCTCGCCGCCAGCCGCCCCGGCACGCCGAACCGCTGTGCCAGCGTGCGCTCGACTCCGTCGCTGTAGATGTCCTGGAGCCAATAGAGGAAAGGGGCTCCGCTCCGCCGCGCCGCGCGAAGCAGGCCGCGCTGGACCACGGCTGTGCAGTTCCCCGAAAGAACCGCGTCTGGCCGGAATGTGCGCAGGCGGCGTGCGGCGAGGCGGGTGTAGGCGGACTCGTGATGCAGTCTACGTAGCGGGGCGTACTTCGCAACCCTGCGCCCCAGCGCCAGCCCCTCGATCGTCAGACTCGGCGAATCGTTCGGATGCGGGGCAAGCGCGCCGCGCGGCGAGTCGATCTCGCGGGAATAGAGATGCAGGACCTCGTGCCCCTCGGCCGCCAGCCACCGGCTCAACTCTACCTGAAACGCGTGACCGCAGTAGTCGTGAACCAGGATCCGCATGCGCCTCAAAAAAATTCTACGATCATGGTTGATGGGCGCCATCGTCTATGGACGGAAGCGGCGTCGCAACGGATAATCCACCGCCATGACCGGAACGCTCGATATGCTATTTCTCTCAACTGTCGCATTTGTCGGCAGTCATTTTCTGTTGTCCAGTCAACCGGTTCGCGAACCGCTGGTGCGTTGGCTCGGAGCGCAGGGATTCCTGGTGATTTATTCCCTGACGGCGGTGGGAACCTTTTTGTGGATGCTCCTGGCCTACGCCGCCGCGCCGCCCATGCCGGTCTGGTTTCCGCCGGTGGAACTTTACTGGATTCCGGTGGTGCTTGTGCTGCTGGCCTCGATCCTTGTGGTCTCGGGATTGACCACCCAGAGCCCCACGGCGATGGGCGGCGAGAACCAGGGACTGGGGCCGGAAGATCCCGCGCCGGGAATTTTGCGAATCACGCGCCATCCGTTCTTGTGGGGAACGACGTTATGGTCCATCGGCCATTTGGCGTCGAATGGGAACCTCGCCGATATCGTCCTCTTCGGCGGTATCCTGGTGTTGTCGCTCGGCGGCATGCTGCATATCGACCAGAAACGCGAACAGCAACTGGGCGCGGCCTGGGGACCGATCAAGCTGACCACCTCGATCATCCCGTTTGCGGCGATCGTGAGCGGCCGTACGTCCTTCGATTGGGCGGGACTCGGCTTGTGGCGGCCCTTGGCGGGTGCGGCGCTTTATATGGCGCTGCTCCTGTTGCACCCCTGGCTGTTCGGCGTTTCGCCGCTGCCGCCGACGTGAGCGCCCGCGCGCCGCAAGCGGCCCGTTACCAATTTGCGAGCAGGCGGCCGTCCTTCTTCTTCAGGGCGTGGAAGCGGTAGACGCGGAGTTCTCCCGCTTCGAGCGCGCGCAGGCGGCGGGTCCAGAGTTCCGCCTCTTCAAGCACCGTCTCGCCATGTTCCGCCAGCTTCCCCGACTGCTTCGCGGTGGCCATGTAGGTGCCCCAATTCTTCTTGATCATCGTCGCGGTGCGCGCGGTGATATCCTCGCTGATCGGGATGTCGAGGCGAAGATCGTTCAGGGCATCGCGGTAGTCGCTGGCGCTCCACAGGGCAACGCGTACGGGGTCGATCTCCCGCCACGCCTGGAGTTCCTCCGAATCGGCGCGGCTGTCGACCAAAACATAATCGGTAAAGAGCAATTGCCCGCCGGGTTTAAGCCCCTGCTCGATTGCGTCGAGCAGCATCGTCTTGTCCGGCACGGTAAAAAAGGCTTCCTTGGAGAAGATACAGTCGTAGTTTCGCTGCTTCAGTTCCAGGAAGTTCAGATCCTGCTCCTCGATCGGGGCCTTTTTGCCAAGACCGGCGATGTTGGACAACTCGTTGCCGACTTGGGCCAGATTGGCATCGGTCTCCATCCCGGTGATATAGACGTCGAATGTTTTCGCAATCGCCCGCGTCGCGCCACCCAGACCCGCGCCAAGCTCCAGGATGTTCATGGAGGAGTCGAGACCGACCGGCTTCAATAGCTCGATGACGAACTTTTCCCCGCCTGGGCGGTCGAAGCCATCGCCCCAGACTTCCTGCACTAGCCCGATTCGCCCATCGCTCCAGGGAACTTTCTTTTCCGGAGCGCGCACCTCGTGGGTTTTGGTTTTCACAGGGGTGTCGATGGCCGGGAGCTTGAGGTCGTAACCTTCCCACCACGCCTTCAGGCGCACGCGAAACGGTATGCGGCCCTCCTGTGCATACTGCCGCGCTATGCGAAGTCCGCTCGTTCCCTTGGCCTCCGTCATCGGTCCGCGCCGCTTTCTTGCTCTGTTCCTGTCCTCAAACGCGCCTCATCGGTTGAAGCGGCACATCCGATTTTGACCTGCTGCCGTAAAGACACCGTTAACGCGTGACGCCGGAGGTATCGCGAATGCGCAGTTCGGCCATGTCGAGGCAGGTCTTTCTGGCGCGCGGCCCTCTGGCTAATGTGCCCGCACCACCATCAAGCCCCGAGCCATGACCGCACCCGAGTCCGCCGCCAGTGCCGCCGCCCGGCCGCTGAAAGACAATGTGATCCGGACGATCGCGCTGGCCCTGCCGGTCATGGCGGCGCGGCTTGGACTGATCCTGCTGGTGACCGTCGATTCGGTGATGACCGGGCGATACAGCGCGGAAGCGCTGGCGCACTACGGAATCTCGACGGCGCCGCACATATTCCTGCTAGTCGTCGGGATCGGGCTTCTGGTGGGGACCATCGTGCTCGTCGGGCAGGCCGACGGGGCGGGACGTCCAGAGGCGTGCGGCGGAATCTGGCGGCGCTCGCTGCTCATCGCGGCCGTCTTGGGCAGCGTCTGGGCGGTCGTTCTGATGTTCGGCGAGTCCATTCTTCTGTTGCTGGGGCAGAGCGAGTCGATGGCGGCGGGCGGTGGCGCGGCGCTCACAAGCTTCGCGGTCGGGATGCCCGCGCTGCTGATGTACGTCTCGACCTCGTTTTTTCTGGAAGGGGTTGGGCGCGCGCGGGCCGGTATGCTGATCGCGCTCGGCGCCAACTTCGTGAACGGCGGACTGAACTGGCTGCTGATCGGCGGCAACCTGGGCTTTCCGGAAATGGGTGCGGCCGGGGCGGCGCTGGCGACCTCGATCACGCGCTGGGTGATGCTGGCGGCGCTGATCGGCTATGTCCTCAGCATGGCGGATCGGGCGCGCTATGGCGTGGGTGTGGCGGATAACCTCGGGTTTCAGACGACGATGCGGCTGCTGCGGCTCGGCGCGCCGTTTTCCGTGGCGACCGGCCTGGAGGCGGGAGCCTTCGCCACCATCGCGACCTTTGCCGGGCGCATGGGCGAGGTCGAGATGGCGGCCTTTCAGGCCTGCATGAACGTTGTGAGCTTTGCCTTCATGCTCGCCATCGGGCTCTCCACCGCCACTTCGGTGCGGGTGGCGAATGCGGTAGGGCGCAACGACCGGGCGGGCTTGGCGATGTCCGGCTGGCTGGGGCTGGCGCTGGTTCTGGCAATGATGTTCCTGGCCGGGTTGGTGGTAATCTCGCTGCGGGAGCCGATTGCGGCGATCTACACAGAGGAAGAATCAGTTCGGGCATTGGCGCAACTGGGGCTTTTTTGGGTCGCGGCAATCCTTATGTTCGACGGGGCGCAGGCCGTGCTGATGGGCGCGCATCGCGGCGCGGCGGACGTGATGGTTCCGACCGGAATGCAGGGCTTTTCGTTCTGGGTGGTCGCGGTACCGCTGGCCTATCTGCTGGGACTGCACCTGAACCTGGGCGTGCCGGGGCTGTTTGCCGCGATTTTCGCCGCGACGGCGGTGGCGGCGGTTTTGCTGTCGGGCCGTTTCGCAGTGCTCTCGCGGCGGCCGGTCGCGGCGCTTTACGGCAATTGATGAGGCGCGGTTCTCAGGAAAGTGGTAGAACGCACGCCAACGGCGCTTCGAACGAACGGCGCTCGCATTCCCGGCGCTCGCATTCATGGGGGCCACGGTTCAAGTTGAGGTGCGAGCGAATACCTTTTATGTTGCTGCGCCATAACTAGGCGAAGCGCAGTCAACGCCAGCCAGCAACGGAGGGGATCATTTCAAATAGGCATCAAGGCGCAGCGCCGCTTCGCGTCGGCGTGGTGGGCGTCGGCTATTTCGGCCGATTCCATGCCGCAAAGTACGCTATGCTGGACGGCTGCGAGCTTGTCGCCGTGGTAGACATCGACCTGGAGCGGGCCACGGCGATTGCCGATACGCACGGCGCTTCGGCCTATGCCACGATCGACGAGGTACTCGACAAGGTGGACGCGGTGAGCGTCGCGACGCCGACCAGCACGCACTACGAGGTGGCGAGCACCTTCCTGAAACACGGTATCCACGTTTTGGTGGAGAAGCCGATGACCGCCACCGTCGCGCAGGCGGAGGAGCTGATTGTGCTGGCCGAGGAGAAGAGCCTCGTGCTGCAGGTCGGCCATCAGGAGCGGTTTTTCGTGGCTCAACTCGACCTTTCGATGTTGGCGAACGGGTCGCCGCCGACGGAGATTCTATGCGAGCGGACCGGCCCCTTCACCGGCCGCAGCGTGGATTGCAGCGTCATCGTCGACCTGATGATCCACGACATCGACCTTGCGCAGTCGTTCGTTCGCTCGCCGGTTACCGGTGTGATCGGGCTTGGAACGCCCAGCGTCACCGAGCATCCCGACGAGGCCGACGTGACGCTCTACCATGCCAACGGTTGCAGCGTGCGGCTGATCGCCAGCCGGGCCAGCGAGGGCCGTCGCCGCACCGCGCGCATCGTACAAGCCGAAGGTACCGTGGAGATCGACTTCCTAGCGCGAACCTGCACGCATTCGAAACTCGGCGCGATCGAGCCGCACTATCGCGAGGTCAACGGCTCGATGAACGGGCGGCGCGCCCTGGCGCACGACAACCTGGGACAGGAATTGGCGGCCTTCATCGATACCGTGGCCATGGGCGGGATCCCGATGGTCACCGGCGAGGACGGGCGGCGCGCGCTGGAAACCGCCCTTTTGATCGAGGCCAACCTGAACCCTGTGCTGAAGGCGGTCGGCGCGCGCTGACTGCTCTCCTACCTCCTTCGCCAAAGCTTCCGGCACCGTCGGGGCGAACTTGATGCATATCATCGCGGGACCATGCGGCGCTCGCCTAGGCTCGCGCGCGGTGGGCGGCTTTGGTTTTTCAAGTTCTAGGAGGATTCGATGGGACGTGTGCAGGATAAGGTGGCCCTCGTGACCGGCGGCGCGGTTGGGCTTGGCGAGGCGATGTGCCGGATGCTGGCCCGCGAAGGGGCCAAGGTCGTGATCACCGACATCAAGGACGAGGAAGGAAAGGCTCTCGCCGACGCCATCGTCAAAGAGGGCGGAGAGGCGATTTATCTGCATCAGGACGTCGCCAGGGAGGACGACTGGAAGAAGGCCATCGACGAGACATTGGCGCGCTATTCGGGCCTGGACGTGGTGGTGAACAATGCAGGGGTCGCACTGGGCGCGACGGCGGAGGACACCACGCTGGAAGACTGGAAATGGTTGATGAGCATCAACCTGGACGGCGTTTTCCTCGGCACCCGCTACGCGATCAAGGCGATGAAGGAGCGCGGCGGCGGCTCCATCATCAACCTTTCTTCGATTGAGGGAATCATCGGCGACTCCAATCTCGCCGCCTATAACGCCAGCAAGGGCGGTGTGAGGATCTTCACCAAATCGGCGGCGCTCCACTGTGCAAAGTCCGGCTATAAGATCCGGGTCAATTCGGTGCATCCCGGCTACATCTGGACGCCGATGGTCGAGGGCTATTTGCGCTCGGTTGGCGATGTCGATGAGGGGCGCAGGCAGCTTGACGCCCTGCATCCCGTCGGCCACGTCGGCGAGCCCGACGACATCGCCTACGGCGTGCTCTACCTCGCCTCCGAGGAGTCGAAGTTCATGACCGGCACGGAACTGGTCATCGACGGCGGTTACACGGCGCAGTAAGCGAATGAAATGCGAAACGTGCCAAAGGCCGGGGAGCGGGCTTCCCGGCCTTCCTCGCTGTATATTGTTTCGGCGGAAGCTCACGCTAACCGGAAGGAGGGGGTTCCCCTATCCGGAAATTTTTCTACCCTCATTGCTACTCGAAAAAGTGTGGCGTGCCGATATGAAAGTGGAGACCCGCTTCGACGACAGCTATGACGCGGCCGATCCACGCCGCTACTACGCCGCGATGGAGAGCGTCGCGTATTCCAACGCTGCATTTTCCGTTCCCATTTTCAAGGCCGTGCTTGACGAGGTCATGCGCGTGCGAAGCCTGGAGCGGGCGCGGGTTCTCGATCTCGCGAGCGGCTACGGCGTGGTCGCCGCGTTGCTGCGCCACGATACCACGCTGGACGAGATCGTCGCCCGGTATACGTCACCGGGCCTGCAAGCGCTGGACGACGCAGAGATGCGGGAGGCGGACCGGAAGTGGTACGGCCAGCGGCGGCGGCATGGGTGGGGACTTCACATGCTGGGGTTGGACATCGCCGGGAATGCGCTGGCCTACGGACGCGCGGTCGGCGTGTTCGACGAGGTTTATGCCGAAGACCTCACCGAAG
>SKZV01000045.1 GCA_007127165.1 Rhodovibrio sp.
GCGAAGGGATGATCCAGGGCGCGATCTCGCGGCCATAGACGATGGTGAGCGGAATCAGCGCCGCCACACATCCAAGCACCAGCGCCGAGACCCAGCCTGGATAGGACTCGCTCGCTTCCGGAGGAAGCGCTTCTTCTTCCTCCTCCGCCGCCTGCGGCTGCGGGCGTACAGGATCGTCGGCCGGGATCGGAGTTTGCGTTGCCGCCACTGCGCCCGCGGGAAGCGTGACGGCGGGCGCGCTCCAGACCCGTTGCAGGAGCTTTGCCGTCACGATCGCAACCGTTGTGGACACGATGGTCGCGAAGAGCGTCGTCGGGACGATTCCCGCCGGATCGTTCGAGCCCACCGCCGCCCGCAGTGCGATGACGCCCGTCGGCAGCAGCGTGACCGACGACGTGTTGAGCGCCAGGAATAGCACCATCGAATTCGTCGCCGTGCCCTTGTGCGGGTTCAGCGTGTCGAGTTGCTGCATCGCCCGGATCCCGAAGGGAGTCGCGGCGTTCCCAAGCCCCAGCACATTCGCCGAAAGGTTCAGGATCATCGCGCCCATGGCCGGATGGGTCGCTGGCACATCGGGAAAAAGCCGCACCATGACGGGCCGTAGCGCCTTGGCGATAATGCGCAGAAGACCGCCCTCCTCCGCCACCTTCATCAGTCCGAGGAAGAGCGCCATCACGCCGACCAGCCCGATGGCGAGCATCACCGCGCCCTCCGCCTGATCAATCACGCCGAGTCCGAGGGCCTGCATCGGCGACGCGGCCTCGGGATCGTCCAGCGGCGGAGTCCAGGTGATTTCGCGCACCGCCGCGACGACGAAAGCGACCACCACAAGGACAAAAAATACAACGTTCAAGAAGGCTCTCCCCCGAATCGCGCGGACTGATCCGCCCCGATCTTCTCCAGCATTGCCCACCCGCTTGTAAAGCGCGCGCAGCGTGGGTAGTCTCCGCCCAAATCGCCCGCGAGTCCCCGTTTCGGAGCAGTATCGCCGTGAAAGCCCGTGTCCACGTCACATTGAAGACCGGAGTCCTCGATCCGCAGGGCAAGGCCATCGAACATGCCTTGTCACAGCTTGGTTACCAGGACGTTAACGAAGTCCGCACCGGCAAGGTTATCGAGTTGCAGGTGACGGAGAGCGACCCCGAAAAAGCGCGCGCCGAGGTGGACCGCATGTGCCGGGAACTCCTCGCGAACACCGTGATCGAAAACTACGATATCGAATTGAGCGCCTGATGCAGGCTGCCGTTATCGTGTTCCCCGGCTCCAACTGCGACCGCGATGTGGCGGTCGCCCTGGAGCAGTCGATGGGCAAGCCGCCCATCATGGTGTGGCACAAGGAAAACGCGCTGCCGAAGGCGGACCTGATCGTCCTGCCCGGCGGGTTCAGCTACGGCGACTACCTGCGCTGCGGCGCCATTGCCGCGCATGCCAACATCATGCCCGCCGTGCGCGACGCTGCGGAGCGTGGAACGGCGGTGCTCGGCATTTGCAACGGTTTCCAGGTGCTGATCGAGGCAGGCTTGCTGCCCGGAGCGCTGCTGCGCAACCGCTCGCTGAAGTATCTCTGCAAGGACGTGACGCTGAAGGTCGAAACGGCGGAAAGCGTCTTCACGGCGGGCTACAGGGCGGGGCAGACGATTACGGTTCCCATCGCCCACGGCGACGGCAACTATTTCCTCGACCCCGACGGCGTGCAGCAGATGGAGGACGAAGGCCGCGTGGCCTTCCGCTACTGCGACGCGGACGGTGCGGTGACGGATGCGGCGAACCCGAACGGGTCGGTCGCCAACATCGCCGGAATTTTCAACGAGAAGCGGAACGTCCTCGGCATGATGCCACACCCCGAGCGCCTCTCCGATCCGGCGCTGGGCGGCAACGATGGCCGCGCGATGTTCGACGGACTTGTGGGAGCCTTATCGTGACGGCTGAGCCAAATCCAGAAATCACGCCGGAACTGGTAGCGGAGCACGGCCTGAAGCCGGACGAATACCGGCGTGTCCTCGACATTCTGGGGCGTGCGCCGAACCTCGTGGAACTCGGCATTTTCTCGGTGATGTGGTCGGAGCACTGCTCCTACAAGTCCTCGAAGAAGTGGCTGAAAACGCTGCCGACGACGGGGCCGCGCGTGATCCAGGGGCCGGGCGAGAACGCGGGCGTGGTCGACATCGGCGACGGACAGGCCGCGATCTTCAAGATGGAGAGCCACAACCACCCGAGCTTCATCGAGCCCTATCAAGGCGCGGCGACGGGCGTGGGCGGCATTCTGCGCGACGTCTTCACCATGGGCGCGCGGCCGGTCTGCAACCTGAACGCCTTGCGCTTCGGTGACGTCGAGCATCCAAAGACGCGCCACCTCGTCTCCGGCGTCGTGGCGGGAATCGGCGGCTACGGAAACTGCGTCGGCGTGCCGACGATTGCCGGAGAGGTGAACTTCCACCCGTCCTATAACGGCAACATCCTGGTCAACGCGATGACCGTCGGCTTGGCGAAGGCCGACAAGATCTTCTACGCCAAGGCGACCGGCACGGGGAATCCGGTGGTCTATGTCGGCTCCAAGACCGGGCGCGACGGGATTCACGGCGCGACGATGGCCTCCGCCTCCTTCGACGAGGACAGCGAGGAGAAACGCCCCACGGTACAGGTCGGCGACCCCTTCACCGAGAAGCTGCTGATCGAAGCCTGCCTGGAGTTGATGGAGACCGACGCGATCATCGGCATTCAGGACATGGGCGCGGCGGGCATGACCTCCTCCTCCTTCGAGATGGCGTCGAAGGGCGGGACCGGGGTGGAACTCGACCTCGACCGCGTGCCGGTGCGCGAGGAGGGCATGACCGCCTATGAAATCATGCTCTCCGAAAGCCAGGAGCGCATGTTGATGGTGCTCAAGCCCGGCCGCGAGGACGAGGCCCGGCACATCTTCGAGAAATGGGACCTTGATTTCGCCGTCGTCGGCCACCTCACCGACACTGGCCGCATGGTGCTGAACAAGAACGGCTTTCAAGTGGCGGACCTCCCCATCGATCCGCTGGCCGAAGCCTCGCCGGAATACGACCGCC
>SKZV01000058.1 GCA_007127165.1 Rhodovibrio sp.
CAACACCGCGCTCATGGTCGCCGCCAATCGCGGCGCGCTGGAAACCGTGCGCGCGCTGATCGAGGGCGGCGGCGACGTGAACGCGAAGGCGAACGACGGCTGGAGCGCGTTGCGCGCAGCGGAGATGTTCGGTGCCGACGAGGTTCAACGCTACCTTCGGGCGCAGGGTGCGCGGCACTAGAGCATCTTCCAGCGAAGTGGATACCGGATCGCTGTTCGGAAATGCGCAAAACAGAAAATTCGAGCCTTTTCCGTGAGCCCTTTCGTTCCGGTCAATCCACTATGTTCTGGATGCCCTTTACCTGCTCGGCAAATATCCCATTTATTTACGGTTGGTGATATAGTTCCTCCGAATAATGCCCGAACACCTTTGTATTCGGGAAATATAATACTAGAAATTGGTATGGGGAGTAGACCTGATGAGCAGACCTTACAGTACGCTGATTATGGGTGCGTCTTACGGTTCTTTGTTGGCTGCTAAACTGTTGCTTGCAGGGCACTCGGTGAAGTTAGCGTGTTTGCCGGAAGAAGCGGAGTTGATTAACCGCGAGGGCTTTCGCGTGCGCCTTCCGGTCAAGGGACGGGAAGCTCCGGTCGAACTGGACTCGCGGGACCTGCCGGGGGCGGTTTCCGCCGATACGCCGGACAAGATCGATCCAGGAAAATTCGACCTCGTGGCGCTGGCGATGCAGGAACCGCAGTACCGCGCGTCGTCGGTGCGCGGCCTGCTGAGTCAGGTGGCGGCGCTGAAACTGCCGTGCATGTCGATCATGAACATGCCGCCGCTGCCTTATCTCGGGCGGATTCCGGGCCTGTCGCTCGCCGACTTGAAGCCTTGCTATACCGACCCCTCCGTCTGGCACGGCTTCGATCCGGGTTGCGTCACGCTCGCCAGTCCGGACCCACAGGCTTTCCGGCCTCCCGAGGAGCCGGTGAACGTGCTGCAAGTCGGCTTGCCGACGAACTTCAAGGTATCGCGATTTGCCTCGGAGAAGCACACGGCAATTCTCCACCAGATGGCCGCGGATATCGACGCAGCGCGATTCGACGCTCCCGAAGGGCCTATCGAGCTTCCGGTGAAACTCCGGGTGCACGACTCCCTTTTCGTGCCAATGGCGAAGTGGAGCATGCTGCTTACCGGCAACTACCGCTCCATCCAGCCGGACGGCGTCCGCTCGATCCGGGACGCCGTTCATGGCGACCTTGAACGCTCGCGCGCGATCTACGAGTGGGTGGGCGAGGTCTGCAAGGCCCTGGGAGCGTCCGAGGCGGACCTCGTGCCCTTCCAGAAATATGCGGATGCGGCGAAGGGATTGCAAAAACCCTCTTCGGCAGCGCGGGCTGTCGATGGCGGCGCGCGCGATATCGAGCGTGTGGATTGTCTCGTCAAGCGGGTTGCCGCGCAAAAAGGGATGCAATCTCCCATGATCGACGAGATCGTCGCCGTGGTGGATGCACGGCTGGAAGGCAACAGGAAAGAGTCTTAAGGGACCGTTTCGGATCGGGAAACAGGTAGTCTAGAGCATTTTCCGGCGAAGTGGACACCGGTTCGCAGCTAGAAAATGCGCTAAAACAAGAATCTAGAGCGCCGTTCCGATTCAATCGGAACGAAATGCGCTCTAGCCCCTCAGAAGCGCCGCAACAAGCGGTCCAGGTAGTCCAGTTCCAGCGCCGGACGCTCGCGCTCGCCGGAGCGGCGGCGCAGTTCGTCCAGGATCTCGTGGGCGCGGCGCAGTTCCATCTCGTCGGGAACCTCGACATCGCCGGTATCGATGCCGCCCTGCCCGTCGCGGCGCTGCTGGCGGCCCAGCGGGTCGCGGCCCTGCTGGCCCTGGCCCGGAACCACGCTCATGCCCTCGCCCATCTGTTCGGCCATGCGTTCCTGAAAGGCTTCCTGCATCGCCTGACTGCCGTCGCGCAAGTTGTCCAGCGCATCCGATTGCGGTTCGGCTGCATCGCCGGGCTGGCCATCCTGTAGCTGGCGGGTCGCCTCGCGCATGTCCTGCTCGGCGTCACCCAGTTGCCCGGGGATGTCGCCCAACTCGTTCGCCATGTCGCGCATGAGCTGGCCCAGGCGGCGGCGCAACTCTTCTTGCCGCTCGCCCTGCTCGCTCATTCCGGCTTCGCCCTGCGCACCCTCTTCGCCCTTGCCCGGCGGCATCTCGCCCCAATCCATCTCACCCTGCTGCATATCGCCGGGCGCGGCATCGAGGCGGTCTTGCTGATGTTGGAAGCTTTCGTCCAGAAGCTCCTGCTGCCGGTCGCCCAGCTCGCGCAGTTCCTGCATCATCTCCATGGCCTGTTCGAGCATTTCGCCGATCTCGCCGGACATGCGGTCCATCTGCAGGTTATCGAGCATGCTCTCAAGCTCGGCGAGCATGTCCCGCGCGGCGTCTCGCGCCCCGGTTTCCGCCATGTCGCGCATGCGCTGCATCATCTCGCGGAAGTCTTCGCTGTCCATCATCTCGGCACCGGGCGGCATGAAGGGCGGCGTTTCACCCTCCGCCATGCGCTCGCGCATATCTTCCGCCAGCGCCTCCATGTAGCGTTCCAGCGCGGCTTCCAACTCGTCCATCAGCCGGTCGAGCTCTTCTTGGCTGACGTCGTCGTCCTCGAGCGCCTCGCGCAGCGCCTCCTGCGCCTCCCGCAGATCGCGTTCAGCCAGCGCCGCCGCCCCGTCTTCCAGCCGCACGGCGGTTTCCCACATCAGGTCCTGAACCTCACCGATGATGCGGTCCCGCCGATCGTGAGTCAGGCGCAGTTCGGCGGCGTTGATCGCCATCGCCGTCGCCAGCCGATGGTCGAACGCCTCCGGATTCAGCGAAAGCTGATGCAGCCCACGCGTCACCGCCTCGCGCTTCTCCGGAGCGAGGGTCAGCATCTGACGGAGCTCCACCAGCCGCCGGGCCACCGGGTGCTGAAAGCGGCGCTCGGGGAGCACCATCGCCACCGTCCGGCTTTCTCCCTGTTGCCCGCGCGCGTCCTCGGCGATGAGGGTCATCTCGACCTCCAGTCCGGCCCAGACGTGATCGGTCAAGTCGTGGCGGCTGCTGGA
>SKZV01000077.1 GCA_007127165.1 Rhodovibrio sp.
GTCGCCGCGGGCCATGGCGGCTTCGACCTTGCGGCGTTGCTGCACGTCGAGCGAGCCGTGGTGCAGCGCGATGGGCAGCGCGTCCTCGTTCAGGTGCCACAACTCCTGAAACACGATCTCCACCTGCGCCCGCGTGTTGACGAAGACCAGCGTGGTCCCGGCGGCCTTGATGTGCTCGTAGACTTCCGGCAGCGCATGCACCGCCATATGACCGCCCCAGGGCAGGTGTTCGCGCGTCGTCAGAATGTCGATGCGCGGCTTCGGCCCCGGCGCGCCCTCGATCCGCCGCACGGCGTCGCCCGCGCCCAGCCAGTCGGCCAGCGCCTCCGGATCGTTGACCGTGGCGGAGAGGCCGACCTTGCGAGCCTGCGGCGCGAGCGTGGAAAGCCGCGCCAGCGCCAGCGCGAGGAGATCGCCGCGCTTGCTTCCGGCGAGCGCGTGCGTCTCGTCGATGACGGCGGCTTGGAGTTTCCCGAACACCTCGGCAGCGTCGGGGTAGGAGAGCAGGAGCGCCAGCGATTCCGGCGTCGTGAGCAGGATCTGCGGCGGCTCCCGGCGCTGGCGCTGGCGGCGGTTCTGCGGCGTGTCGCCGGTGCGCGTCTCGATCCGCAGCGCCAAGCCCATTTCCTCGACCGGGCCGGTGAGGTTGCGGTGAATGTCCTGCGTCAGCGCCTTCAGCGGCGAGATATAGAGGGTGTGAAGACCGTCATGCGGGGCTTGCGACAGCGCCGCGAGGCTCGGCAGGAACCCGGCCAGCGTCTTGCCGCCGCCGGTCGGCGCGATCAGCAGCGCGGATTCGCCCGCCCGCGCGGCTTCCAGCATGTCGAGCTGATGCGCATGCGGCCGCCAGCCGCGCGCCTGGAACCACGCGGCAATCGGGGCGGGAAGGGCGGTTTCCAGTTGCGACTCCGACATGGCCGGGATTTAGCATGGGATGCGCAGCGGTCGATATATCTTACGCCCGTGCGCCTTCCTCTTCCTGATCCGGGGCTACCTTCGTGGCCAGCGCGGCTTCCAGGAAGTCGCTGATGTCCCCGTCCAGGACCCGTTGCGAATCGCTGCGCTCCACGCCGGTGCGCAGGTCCTTCACCATCTGATAGGGCTGGAGCACGTAAGAGCGGATCTGGTGGCCCCAGCCGATGTCGGTCTTCTGGTCGGCGGTGGCCTGGGCTTCATCCTCCCGGCGTTTTAATTCCCGCTCGTAGAGACGGGCGCGTAGCATTTCCATCGCTTCGGCGCGGTTCTTGTGCTGCGAGCGGCCGCTTTGGCTGCCCACGACGATGCCGGAGGGGATGTGGGTGATCCGTACCGCCGAGTCGGTGGTGTTGACGTGCTGCCCGCCCGCGCCGGAGGAGCGGAAGGTGTCCACGCGCAGATCCTTGTCCTCGATCTCCACCTGAATGGTCTCGTCGATGACGGGAAAGACCCAAACGCTGGCGAAGGAGGTATGGCGGCGCGCCTGACTGTCGAACGGGGATATGCGCACCAAACGATGCACGCCGCTTTCGCTCTTCAGCCAGCCATAGGCGTTTTCGCCGCTGACCCGTATGGTCGCGGACTTGATGCCCGCTTCCTCGCCATCGCTCCGGTCCAGCAGTTCGGACTTGTAGCCCTGGCTCTCGGCCCAGCGCAAATACATGCGCAGCAGCATCTCCGCCCAGTCCTGTGCCTCGGTGCCGCCCGCGCCCGCGTTGATCTCGACGTAGGCGTCGTTCGCATCGGCTTCACCGGAAAGCAGCGATTGCATCTCCATCTTCTGCGCCCGCCTCTTGACGTCGCGAAGCTGTTGCTGCGCTTCCTGAACGGTGTCCTCGTCGCCCTCGGCCTCGCCAAGTTCTCCGAGTGTCAGCGCGTCTTCCAACTCCTGCTCGAAGCCGCGCACCGTGGCGATCTTGGACTCCAGATGCTGACGGTCGCGCATCAGCGTCTGCGCGCGGTCGGGATCGTTCCAAATATCGGGATCTTCGACGAGCGCGTTCAGTTCGTCCATGCGCCGGAGTGCGTTATCCCAGTCAAAGATGCCTCCTCAGCAGGGTCAGCGAGTCACGGATCTCGCTGGCCAAGCTCTCGGTTTCAGCTCGCATGAGCCGGTCTCCTCCACAGTTAAGGTCGATGCTCCGCCAGCGTATGTACGGAGTTGGCAGGGCCGGGGCAAGTGCGCCGTCTTGCGCCCGCGCGTCAATAAAGCCCGCGGGCGCCGTCGGTTGCCGGTTCCGGCGAGGACGATGTTTCGGTGTCGCCGGGCCGTCCCCCGCCAATCACGCGGCGGGTTTCTCCCGGCCCCTGGCCCCGTTTGAAGGCTTCGAGAATCACGTTGCGTGAGCCAGCATTGGCAGGCTCTCCCGTATCCAGGTCCATACGCACCATCCGGATGTCGGAGGGGGTGCGGAACGGGATGGCTGGCTGGTCTTCCAACGCGCGGCTCATGAAGGATTCGAAGATCGGCACGGCCAAGCTCGACCCGGTTTCGCCGCGTCCCAGCGTCCGCGGATCGTCGAAGCCCGCGTATACCCCGACGACGAGATCGGGGCTGAAGCCGACGAACCAGGAGTCCCGGCCATCGTTGGTGGTGCCGGTCTTGCCCGCCACCGGCTTGCCGATCGATTGCAAACGCCGTCCGGTGCCGCGCTCCACAACGCCTTCCAGCATGGAAACGATCTGATAGGCGCTTGCCGGGTCGGTCAGGCGCTCGCGGGTGTCGGGAATGTTCGGTGGCGTCTGGCCTTCCCAGCGTTCGGCCGTACAGCCCTCGCATTGGCGCCTGTCGTGCTTGAAGACCGTGCGCCCGCGCCGGTCCTGCACGCGGTCGATCACGGAAGGCTCGATCCGCTTGCCGCCGTTGACCAGCATCCCATAGGCCGCTGTGAGCCGCAGCAGCGTGGTCTCGCCCGCGCCCAGGGACATCGAAAGCTGCCGAGGCATTTTGTTGTAAACGCCGAAACGTTCGGCGGTGTCGCTGATCTTATCCATGCCGACGCTTTGCGCCATGCGCACCGTCATCACGTTGCGCGACATCTCGATCCCGGTGCGCATCGGCGTGGGGCCGTA
>SKZV01000241.1 GCA_007127165.1 Rhodovibrio sp.
ACCGCGACGTGCGGATTCGCCTTCACGGCATAGCAGACCAGCATCCCCCGCTCCGGCCCCAGCGCCGCGCGCAACGCCCCGGCGAAGCGGTCGTAGGCTGCCGTCATCGCGCCTTGCGAATAGACGTAGCACGGCGTTCCCACCGCCTCGGCGATGCGCTCCAGCGGCACGTCTTCGGCGTGCAAGCGTCCATCGCGATAGATAAAGGCGGCGCGGCTCAAGACTCCGGCTCCCCTTCTTCCGGCTGGGGCACCATGGTTTCCGGCGCGGGATAAGTGCGCGGATACTGGCTATCCTCCGGCGGCAGCAGCGGCCCCCGCTTGCCGCAGGCGGCGACGGCGAGCGCGAGGATCAGCACGGCGGCGAGGAGGGGCGCGGCTCTCACAGGAACCGCTCCCGCGCCGCCTGGGCCGCCGCGCGTACGTTCGCCGGGGCCGTACCGCCGTACGACGTACGGCTGGCGACGGCGCTTTCCACCGTCAGGACATCGTACACACTGGCGTCGATGCGGGAGTCGACGGACTGCATCTCGTCCAGCGACAACTCGGCCAGATCGACGCGGCGGTCTTCGGCCTTCTTGACCAGCGCGCCGGTAACATGGTGCGCCTCGCGGAACGGCATTCCGGCCACGCGCACCAGCCAGTCGGCGAGGTCGGTCGCGGTCAAGAAACCCTTCTGCGTCGCCGCGCGCAGGTTCTCCGCGTTCGGCCGCATGTCGGCGATCATCCCCACCATGCAGGCCAGTGAGAGTTCCAGCGTGGCGGCGGCGTCGAAGACCGGCTCCTTGTCCTCCTGCATGTCCTTGCCGTAGGTCATCGGCAGCCCCTTCATCACCGTCAGCAGCGTCACCAGCGCGCCGACGATCCGCCCCGCCTTGGCGCGCACCAGTTCCGCCCCATCCGGGTTCTTCTTCTGCGGCATGATCGAACTGCCGGTGGTAAACGCGTCCGACAGCTCCACGAAGGCGAATCCGTCGTTGCACCAGAGCACCAACTCCTCACCCAGCCGCGAGAGGTGCATCGCGGAGATCGACGCGGCGGCCAGCGTTTCCAGCGCGAAATCGCGGTCGGCCACGCTATCCATCGAGTTCGCCGTGGGCCGGTCGAAGCCCAAAGCCTTGGCCGTCATCTCGCGGTCGATGGGGAACGACGTGCCCGCCAGCGCCGCCGCGCCCAAGGGGCACTCGTTCAGCCGCCGCCGGGCATCGGCGAAGCGCCCCCGGTCGCGCCCGAACATCTCGACATAGGCCATCAGGTGGTGGCCCAGCGTCACCGGCTGCGCCGCCTGCAAGTGGGTGAACCCAGGCATCACCAGATCAGCCCCGGCCTCCGCCTGATCGATCAGCGCGGTCTGCAAGGCCCGAAGCTGCGCGTCGATCCGGTCCACCGCATCGCGCAGCCACAGGCGGAAATCGGTCGCCACCTGATCGTTGCGCGAGCGCGCGGTGTGCAGTCGCCCGGCAGGCTCGCCGATCAGTTCCTTCAGCCGCGCTTCCACGTTCATGTGGATGTCTTCCAGCGCGGTCTTGAAGGTGAAGGTGCCCGCGTCGATCTCTCGCAGGATCGTGTCTAGACCTTCGCGGATCGCCTTGCCATCATCAGGGGCGATAATGCCTTGACGCTCCAGCATGGCGCAGTGGGCCTTGCTCGCCGCGATGTCCTGGGGGTACAACTTACGGTCGAAGCCTATCGAGGCGTTGATCGCCTCCATGGCTTCCGCCGGTCCGCCGGCGAAGCGCCCGCCCCACATGCTGTTCGCATGGGAGGAATCGGCGCTGGCCGGGTTCTGGTTTCTAGGGCCGCAAGGCCCATTTGTGCTGTTCTGGCTCATGGTAGTGGAAGGGATAACGGAAGCGATGCAACAAGGAAAGACCTGGGTGAATCCGCTGGCCGCATTGAGTTTCGCCGCGCTCCTGGCAAGCCCCGCAATCGCCGCGGCCGACGGCCCGCCGCTCTCCGGTCATTTCGGCGAGGCTTATCAGGTTTATGACGAGCCGCACCCCGCGCCGGACACGGTTTTCGAGGCGCGCGACGGCGAGTCGGTGACGATGGCCGACTTCGAGGGCCGAGTGCTGGTGGTGAACTTCTGGGCGACCTGGTGCGCGCCCTGCGTCGAGGAAATGCCGACGCTGGACGCGCTCGACATGGAAATCTCGCCCAAGGGCGCGGATGTGATCGCGGTCTCGCAGGATCGCGGCGGGCGCGAGCAGGTCGAGCCCTTCCTGCGCGATCGTCTCAATCTGCAACAGCTTGGCATCTACCTGGATCAGAAGGGCGAGCTTGCCCGCGCCTTCGACGTGCGCGGCCTGCCCGCGACCTTCGTGATCGACGCCGAAGGGCAGGTCGTCGGCCGCCTGGACGGCCCTGCCGAATGGAACGATCCCGAGGTTCACGAGCTGGTCGAGTACTATATCGAGCAGGCGGAAGCGGGTAGCTAAAAGGGCCCCGCCCTAACGGCGCAGGATATCGCCGATTTCCACGGCTTCGAGGCTTTCGGTGATTTCGGCGACGCTGAACTTCGGGCGGACCTGGATGATCGTGACGGTGGCCTTCTCGATCTCGGTCGCGCCGAGATTCTCGCCGGTGTCCGGGTCGATCAACGGCGCGTCGAGGCCGTAGACGGCCAAGGTTTCCCCCCGTTCGATGGCATCCTCGCCGCCGACGTTGATCCAGACGCGGTCGTCCGTGGCGTTGACCACGCGCATCGGGAACACATTGTCCAGAAAGTCGCGCACGATTTCCCGTGCCGCCCGCGCCGAGGCTTCGAAAAGGATTGAAGCGCTCGGCGCGCCGCCACTGCGCGAGACCACCAGCGGCGCGCTGGCCTCTTCCGCCTGGGTACGGTAGCTGCCGACGATGGCCCCGGCTTCGGTATCGACGATCTGCGCCTCCACGGCCAGCGACGCGCGGTCGATCCGCCGATAGCGGCCTTCCA
This sequence comes from Rhodovibrio sp., assembly GCA_007127165.1. GTDB lineage: Bacteria > Pseudomonadota > Alphaproteobacteria > Kiloniellales > Rhodovibrionaceae > SKZV01. Next base: position 2,935 of record SKZV01000241.1, read on the forward strand.
GAACGGCCACCGGGTCCTCGTATCGCTCGAACTCGAAGGCCCGCAAGGCCAGTGTCATGCGGTAGCGTTCCAGCAACCTGCCGTCCAGCGAACGGCCGTCGT
>SKZV01000303.1 GCA_007127165.1 Rhodovibrio sp.
CGGCCTTTCTGGCGCAGTTCTACGACAACAAGCCGGTGCCGCGCGAGGTGCTGGTGAGCCACCCGCCCGACGACCGCGCTCTGCTCGCCGAGGCGCTGAGCGCGCGCTCCGGGCTCAAGGTGCAGCTTGCCAGCCCACAGCGCGGCGACAAGCGCAAGCTGATGGACCACGCGCTTGCGAACGCCCGCGAGGCACTGGCCCGGCACATGGCGGAGAGCGATCAGCAGCGCCGCCTGCTCGACGGTTTGGCGGAGCGGCTTGGGCTGGACACCACGCTGGAGCGCATCGACGTCTTCGACAACAGCCACATGCGCGGCGGCGAGCCCTACGGCGCGATGATCGTTGCCGGGCCGGAAGGATTTCGCAAAAACCAGTACCGCAAGTTCAAGATCCGCTCGACCGAGAAACCCGACGGCAGCGGCGAGGGTCAGGCGGCGGCAGGCGACGACTACGCCATGATGCGCGAAGTTCTGACCCGCCGCTTCATCCGCGCGCAGAAGGAGGACCCGGACAACAGTCACGGCCTGTGGCCCGAACTGGTGCTGGTGGATGGCGGGCGCGGACAACTCAACGTGGCGCTCGAGGTCTTCGCCGAACTTGGCGTGAGCGATGTCGCGGTGGCCGGAGTCGCCAAGGGGCCGGACCGCGACGCCGGGCGCGAACGCATCTTTCTCCCGGACGGTCCACCGCTTATGCTCCCCAAGGATGACCCGGTACTGTACTTTATACAGCGCCTGCGCGACGAGGCGCACCGCTTCGCCATCGGCAGCCATCGCAGCGGTCGCGGCAAGGCGAGCCTACGTTCGTCGCTGGACGAGGTGCCGGGCATCGGCGCCAAGCGCAAACGGGCGCTCTTGCTGCACTTCGGCTCCGCCCAGGCGATCGCGCGGGCGGGCCTTGCGGACCTGGAATCGGTCGATGGAATCAGCAAGGCGGTCGCACGGCGAATCTACGACCACTTCCACAGCGCCGCCTGATCGGGCACAAAGGCGCGGGACACGACAACCGCCCGCTGAAGACAACCTGAATTGCAGTGAACAATCATGCTCACCAGCCTGCCCAACCTACTGACCCTCTCGCGCATCGCCGTTATTCCGGTGCTGGTGGGACTTCTGTACTGGACCACCCCTTGGGCGAGTTGGCTGGCCCTGCTGGCCTTTGTGGCGGCGGCGGTCACCGACTACCTGGACGGCTATTACGCCCGCCTGATGAACGACATCTCCCCGCTCGGGCGCTTCCTCGATCCCATCGCCGACAAGCTGATGGTCGCGGCGGTGATCCTGATGCTGGTCGCGAGCGAGCGGGTGGACGGCCTCGTGGTGCTTCCAGCGCTGGTGATCCTCTGCCGGGAAATCCTGGTGTCCGGCCTGCGCGAATATCTGGCGGAAATCCAAGTCCCCATGCCGGTGTCCCGCCTCGCCAAGTGGAAGACCACCTTGCAGATGGTGGCGCTCGGCATTCTGATCGTGGGCGACGCCGGTCCGGGCTTCCTGCCGGTGCGCGAGATCGGGGAACTCTGCCTCTGGATCGCGGCGGTGCTGACCTTCGTGACCGGCTACGATTACATGGTCCGCGGCCTGCACTACATGCGCGCGTCGATGGAGTCGGAGCAGAAGAAGCTGTGATGCCAAACACGCCCAAACCCTTCGGGATCGCGGGATGGAGCGGCAGCGGGAAGACGACGCTCGCCCGGACGCTGATCCCTGAACTGGTGGCGCGTGGCGTTCGGGTTTCCACGATCAAGCACGCGCATCACAACTTCGACGTGGACCAGCCCGGCAAGGACTCCTACGAGCACCGTCACGCGGGCGCGAGCGAGGTCCTGGTGTCCTCCGCCAACCGCTGGGCGCTGATGCACGAGCATCGCGGCGCGCCGGAGCCCACCCTATGGGAACTGCTGGAAAAGCTCGATCCGGTTGACCTGGTCCTGGTCGAAGGCTTCAAGCGCCAAGGGCACGACAAGCTGGAAGTCCACCGCCCGGCGCTCGGCAAGCCTCTGCTCGCCCCCGACGACCCCCATGTCGTCGCCATCGCCAGCGACGCCGCCCTGCCGGACGTCAGGGTGCCGGTTCTGGACCTGAACGACGTTCCCAAAATCGCCGACTTCATCCTTCGCCACTGCGGACTTACATAAGGGCTGGAAGGAGCGCAACTGAACCCATGGCGCAACTGAGCGACGATTGCTTTGCCCACGGCGGGCGTCTGATGCGGCTGGACGAGGCGCTGGCGGAGATTGCCGGGCGGGTGGAGCGCGTGACCGAGAGTGAGAGCGTGCGCCTTCACGATTGCCTTGGGCGGGTGCTGCTGGAGGACGTCATTGCGCCTGCGGACGTGCCGCCGCACGACAACTCCGCCGTGGACGGCTACGCGATCCACTTCGACGACCTGAACGCGGAGAGCGAAACCCGGCTGCCGATCGGGGCGCGGGTGACGGCGGGGCATCCGTTGGACCGTCCAGCGCGCCGGGGCGAGGCGATCCGAATCTTTACCGGGGCGCTCATGCCGCAGGGGCCGGATACGGTGATGATGCAGGAGGACTGCGAGGAAGCCGAGGGCTCCGTCATCATCCGTCCGGGCATCAAGCGCGGCGCGAACCGGCGCGAGCGCGGCGAGGACATTCGCGCCGGAGACACCGCGCTCCAGAAAGGCCGGAGGCTGCGCGCCCAGGACGTCGGACAGGCGGCGGCGATGGGCCGGGCGGCGCTGACGGTTTCGCAGCCGCTCAAGGTCGCGCTGTTTTCCACCGGCGACGAGCTGCGCGAGCCCGGCGAGGCCCTGCCGCCCGGCTGCATTTACGACAGCAATCGCTACACCGTCGCGGCCCTGCTGCACGGCTTGGGCTGCGCCGTCACCGACCTTGGCATACTGCGCGACAATCGCGATGCGGTGGAGCGCGCGCTGTGCGGCGCGATGGAAATGCACGATCTCGTCATCACCTCGGGCGGGGTCTCCGTCGGTGAGGAGGACCACGTCAAGCAGGCGGTCGAGGCGCTGGGCGCGATCCACGC
>SKZV01000119.1 GCA_007127165.1 Rhodovibrio sp.
CCACTGCCGAACCCTCAACCGCGGACCAGCTTGCAGCCCTTCCGCCCGCCGACAGCATCGGCACGGGCGGAGAATTGCGGCTGCTGTTCGCGGCGGAAAGCGCGGATTTGGATGACGCCGCACAAGCGGTTCTTCAGGACTTGGCGGATCGGATGAACGAGGCGCCTCAGTCCCGTATTCAGTTGAAGGCCTACGCGGCGGGCAGCGCGGAAACGGCGAGCCGCGCCCGCAGACTTTCTTTGTCTCGCGCGCTTTCTGTTCGTTCTTTTTTAATCGACGAGGGGATACGCTCCACCCGGATCGACGTGCGCGCGCTGGGCAGTGGGGCGGAGGACGGTCCGGCCGACCGGGTCGATATCGCACCGGCGCGGCGCTGATCTCCGTTACCTCGATTTTCGCATGTGGGCTGCCCTTGCGTGCGGGCGTTTTGCATGAACGCTTTCTCCATGCGTGGAAGTAGCCCCGCGTGAGAGGGCGGCCGCCAAATTTTTGCCGCAGTCGATGACGAGAGTGCCGTCGATGTTGCGCCAGTCAGAGGGTAGATAATCCACCGATGAGCCGTCCCCGCCGGTACCTGATCCGGATGATCGTTTTCCTTGCCATCGTCGTGGTCGCCTGTGGCCTCCTGCTCCCTCAGTTGCAGGAAGCTTTCATGGCGAACCCGTTGTTCAACGGGCTGATCCTCGGCGTGCTGCTGCTCGGCATTCTCCACATTTTCCGGCAGGTTCTCACCCTGCGCCCGGAGGTCGCCTGGCTGGACCGGATCCGCGCGGAGAGCAGCGGCGGCCTGGTCTTTCCGGGCGCTCTGCGCGAGGAAGACCCGCCACGGCTGCTTGGCCCGCTGGCGACGATGGTGGGAGAGCGCAAGGGGCGGCTTTCGCTGACGGCGATGTCGATGCGCTCGCTGCTGGACGGCATTCAGAGCCGGATCGGCGAATCGCACGAGATTTCCCGTTATCTCATCGGCCTCCTGATTTTCCTCGGCCTTTTGGGCACCTTCTGGGGGCTGCTGGAAACGGTGAACTCGGTCGCAGGCGCGATTTCCGGACTGTCGATGGCGGGCGGCGACCCCGCGGTGCTGTTCGGCGAATTGCAGTCGAGCCTGCAAGCCCCGCTGTCGGGTATGGGCACCGCGTTTTCGTCCTCGCTGTTCGGCCTTGCGGGCTCACTCGTGCTCGGCTTTCTGGAACTCCAGGCCGGTCAGGCGCATAACCGCTTCGTCAACGAGCTTGAGGAGTGGCTGTCGGGCGTCACCAAGATCTCCAGCGGCCACGGCCCGGCGGAAGGCAGCGGCGAGTCAGTCCCGGCCTACATCCAGGCCCTGCTGGAGCAGACGGCGGACAGCGTGGACAGTCTGCAACGCACTATTTCCGAGGGCGAGGACGACCGGCAGAACATCAACCGCAACCTGATGCAGTTGACCGAGAGATTGTCGACCCTGACAGACCAGATGCGGACCGAGCAATCGGTTATGATGAAGCTGGCGGAGACCCAATCGCAGCTCAAGCCGATCCTGGCGCGGATCGCAGATCAGGGCGACAGCCAGCCTGCCGGGGGCATGGACGACGCGACGCGCGATCATATTCGCAACCTGGATCTGCGTCTGGAACGGCTGCTCACCGATAACACCAAGGGCCGCGACCACGTTGTGAAGGAAATCCGCGGCGAGATCAGGCTGCTCGCCCGTACCATTGCCGCAATCGCCGAGGAAGGCGAACAGGAGCGCCAGTACTAGAGTATGTATTCATCGGGCCGACGTGGCAGCCAACGCTCTTCCGTCAACATCTGGCCGGGTTTCGTGGACGGGCTGGCCAGCCTGCTGCTGGTCGTCGTCTTCGTGCTCATGGTGTTCGTGATCGCGCAGTTTTTCCTGAGCGTGGCGCTGAGCGGGCGCGATGAAGCGCTGGATCGCATGGAGCGGCGCGTCGGCGAACTGTCGGACCTGCTGAGCCTGGAGCGCAGCGAGAACGCCAACCTCCGTTTGAACGTCACGCAGTTGTCGGCCGAACTGGAAAGTTCACTGGGGGAGCAGGAGACGCTGGAAGACCGCCTGGAGGCCGTGCGGCAGGAACGCGATGCGCTGCAAGACGACCTGCAGGATGCCCGCGCCGTTGCCGAGGATCGCGCTGAGGAGCTTGAACAGGCCTACGCCACGCTCGAAGCCGACAAGGACACCATAGAGGCTCAGCTAAGCCAGCTTAGCGTCCTGCGCGGCCTGCGCGACGAGCTTCATGAGGCGGTCGCACGGCTGGAAACCCGGCTTGCGGCCGCCCAGCGCCTTGCAGCCGAGCGCTCCGAGGAACTCGCCGCCCTGGAAGATCGCCTCGCCACAGCGGACACTCTTGCCGAGGAGCGGGAGGAGACGGTCGCGACCCTGCAGGATCAACTGTACGAGGCGCGCAGTACGCTGGATGAGCAGGAGGATCAGCTTGCCCGGCTGGACTCCGACCTCCAAAGCCAGCGCAGCCGCGAGAACGAGCTGACCAGGGCGCTGACCCAGACGGAAGAGGCGCTGGCGCGGCGGGGCGAATTGACCCGCGAACAAGAGGCTCGCATCGACCTGCTGAACAGCCAACTCGCCTCGCTGCGCCGACAGGTGGCGCAGCTCAACGCGGCGCTTGGCGCGGCCGAGGCGCAGGTCGACGCCCAGGACGTGCAGATCGCGAATTTGGGTGAGCGGTTGAACGCCGCGCTGGCGACGCGGGTGCAGGAACTTGAGCGTTATCGCTCGGAGTTCTTCGGCAGGGTTCGCGAGGCGCTTGGGGATCGCGACAACGTGCGCATCGTCGGCGACCGCTTCGTGTTCCAATCCGAGGTTCTGTTCGCATCCGCCTCGGCGCAACTTGGGGCGGAGGGGCAAACGGCAATCGCCCGCTTTGCCGACACATTGCAGGAGGTCATGGAGGACATGCCGGAGGATCTCGACTGGATTCTCCGCGTCGACGGCCACACCGACCACCGCCCGATCCAGACCGAACGGTTCCCCTCGAACTGGGAGCTGTCGACCGCCCGCGCGGCTGAGGTGGTGAAGTTCCTGATCGACGCAGGCATTCCGCCGGAGCGCCTCACGGCCGCAGGATTCGGGGAGTTCCAGCCTCTCGAGGACAACGACACTCCCGAGGCCCTTAGCCGCAACCGCCGCATCGAATTCCGGTTGACGCAACGGTAGTTCCGGCCCCTATGACTCGCCGCTTCCCGCGGAGCCCCGCTCGGCTCGATCGCTGTCGGCACGACAGTCGAAAGGCGTGGCGCTCGTAAGAACGCCACGCCCCTGCAACTTCGTCACCGATGGTGTTGTGACGGCCTACGGCTGCAATGCGGGTTGAAGCTCCCGATCGAACCGCTGTAGCGCTTCTTGCACGCTCTCGTTTTCGCATCTTGGAAGGAACTGAGTTTCTCTCATCATATGGCGGCTGGCCGCAACGATCTCGGTAAGGTTGTCTTGCGGCACTTGTGCGACGCGATCCCTGATCTGAGCATGCAACCGGGCGTGCTCTTCCACGCTGAAGTCCATGCCGCGGCAGCGTTCGGCTGCGACGATAGCAGCATGATACTGGGCGTATTCGCTCAGCGGAGCGGTCCGGGCTTCCGCACCGTCGCTCCAGGCTAAGCTCGCGGTGACGGCAACCGCGGTCACCGCCGCAATTCCAAAAAACTTCATGGGTCTTCCTTTCGACTCACTACACGTCCTCGACGCAAGTTTATGCATTCTGACTTTTGCATGTTTTACTTCGAAAATCGAGGTGGGTCGGCCTGCTCTTCGGTACGAGCACGACCGTCGGCTCATTTTTAGCCCGTGCCGAGCTTCGCTGCCCGAGCAGGCGAGGCCGACAGACCGCTTGCGTTGCTGAACTGGAGCGCTGCCAGCCGGGCGTAGAGCCCGTTTCGGGCGAGCAATTCTCCGTGCGTACCGCTTTCCACGATGCGGCCTTCCTCCATCGTCATGATGCGGTCGGCCTTCAGAATCGTCGCCAGCCGGTGGGCGATGATCAAGGTCGTGCGCCCGGCCATCAAACGCTCCAGCGCCTCCTGCACGACCTGCTCACTCTCCGCATCGAGCGCCGAGGTCGCCTCGTCGAGCAGTAACACCGCGGGGTCGCGCAGGATGGCGCGGGCAATGGCGACACGCTGGCGCTGACCGCCGGAAAGGCGCACGCCACGCTCGCCCAGGAAGGTCGAGAACCCCTCGGGCAACGCCTCCAGGAAGCTGCGGGCGTGCGCAGATTCCGCCGCTTGCAGCACCTCCTCGTCGCTCGCGTCCGGGCGGCCGTAGCGGATGTTCTCCCAGGCATCGGCGGAGAAGATCACCGGCTCCTGCGCGACAAGCCCGATCCGCGCACGCACCTCCGCCGGATCGGCCTCCCGCAGGTCGACGCCGTCCAACCGGACAGCCCCTTCCGAAGGATCATAGAAACGCAGAAGCACCTGAAATACCGTGGTCTTTCCAGCCCCCGAAGGGCCAACGAGCGCCACCTTCTCACCCGGCGAAACCGTGAGATCGAAGCCGGTGAGCGCCGCCACATCCGGGCGCGACGGATAATGGAAGACGACCCGCTCGAACGCGACCTCGCCGCGCGCCGGCTGCGGCAAGGGGCTCGGCACTGCCGGAGCGCGGATATCCGGGGCGGTGTGGAGAAGGTCGATCAGCCGCTCGCTCGCCCCTGCCGCGCGCTGCAAATCGCCCACCACCTCCGAAAGAGCGCCGACGGAACCGGCCACGACCACGGCGTAGAACACAAAGGCCGATAGCTCGCCCGGCGTGATCCGCCCCGCCAGAACGTCGTGCCCGCCGATCCAGAGGATTGTGGAAATCGCGCCGAAAACCAGCAGAATCACGCTCGACGAAAGAAGCGCGCGGGCTCGTGTGCGCTCGATCGCGACGTCGAAAGCATCCTCGACCCTGCCGCCGAAGCGGCTGCGGTCGGTCGCTTCATGGGTGAAGGCCTGAACCGTTCGGATATTCCCGATGGATTCGTCGACGTAGGCGCCGACGTCCGCAACACGATCCTGACTGGAGCGCGACAGGCGGCGCACCCGGCGGCCGAAGAGAATAATCGGCAGGAGGACGAGCGGCACCACCAGAAGCACCAGCCCCGTCAGCTTCGGCGAGGTCACGATCAGCAGCGTGGTCCCACCGGCGATCATCAGGACATTGCGCAGCGCGATGGGGATCGAGGTGCCCACGACCACCTGCAACAGGGTGGTGTCCGTAGTCAGGCGCGAGAGGACCTCGCCGCTGCGCGTGGACTCGTAGAAGCCGGGCGAGAGCGCGATGACGTGGCGGAAGACGTCGCGACGGATATCCGCCACCACCCGCTCGCCCAGCCAGGAGACCAAATAAAAGCGGGCATAGCTCGACACCGCCATCACGGCGACGACCACGCAAAGCACGATAACCGCTTGATCCAGCAGCGCAGCGTTCCCCGCCGCCAGCCCTTCGTCGACCAGGGTCCGCAACCCGATCCCCAGCGCGAGCACCATCCCAGCCGCGATCGAGAGCGCCAGCGCCGCTGCGGCAATCCGCCAGCGGTAAGGCGCGAGATAAGCCAGCACGTGGCGCAGGGCGTTGATGTTGCGGCTGGTGGGCCGGTCGCTGAGCCTTGCGTCGGCCACCGGCGTGCGGTTGTTCATTGCGCTGAGCGCTCCTCGATCCTTGCACGACCGAACCTATCAGACGTAGCGCAGCGCGCCGGAGAGGACAACAGCCGGAGACGTTAGCGAACAAGACGACGGCGGGCGGTGTGACGGCGGGCACTGGGAAGGGGCTTGCTTGTCGCGGACTCTCATGCGAAGGGTTCGGGCGGACGTCCGGCCGGTTCGCTGACTTCCGAGAACTTGAAATTCAAATCCTTCAGCACGCGTTTATAATTGGTCAGAAGAGTCGACTGCCGCTTGGCGCCCATCCAAATGTAGGCGAGCGCGAAGCTGTAACTGTCCTGCTCCGGCAGTTCCGAAAGGTGCTGGCCCTCGTGGACCTGCACGGCCACGTAAGTGCCGGGGACCTTTTGCTGGATCGCCAGAAGCTCTTCCGCCGTCGGCACGCGGCTTATCATGGCGTCGCGGAAGAAGACGCGATGGAAAAACTTCGCACCGATCTCGTAGTCGCCTTCGCGCGAGGGCATGTTGGGGCGCTGTCCAAGCCCAAGGTCGATCGTCACCTGCTGATGACTGACCCCGTCCACCTTTTCGAAGAGGTCGCAGTGCGACTGCGAGATGCGTGTGTTGATTTCCAAAAGCCAGACCTTGTCGCGCATCTCGTCCCAAAAGAACTCGATGTTGAAGGCCGAATTGTCGAAGCCGACGTGCTTCATCAACGTCTTCGTCAATTCGTTTATCTTACGGCGGATGCGCGAGGGCAACTTTGAGGGGTACTGGTAACGGAAAAAGCTTAGCACGCCTGGGTAGCGGACCGAATCGACAATCCCGTAGGGCACCACTTCGCCTTCGTAGACGTAGCCTTCCACGGTGCATTGGTGCCCGCCAATGATTTCTTCGGCCATGCAATAGCTGCCGTCGACCTCCTTTACGTCCGCTGGCAAGTCGGCTTGCTCGAGCACGAAGTTGAACGGCTCGGAAATCAACCCGATGTCTGCGCGCAGGCGAAGAATCGCGTCCTTGAAGTCTTCCGGCGTGTCGATTCGGAAGCCCAAGCGCGACCCGGAAGACTTGATCGGCTTGATGAAGAAGGGGAAACCAAGCCCCTCCGTCCCGATCTTTTCCAAAGCAGTGTCATCGAAGGGGTCGAAAGCGGTAAAGTTCGGAATGAAATCCGGGATCACCTCACGCTGGACCTTGCGGCTCCAGTATTTGTGCTCGCACTTAAGCAAGCTTTCCAAAGACGTGGAGCGCGTTCCAAAGCGCTTGCAAAGAATCGGCAGCATGGTGGAAACGGGGAAGTCCATGTACCCGGCGATGGCGTCAGGAGTCAATCCGGAATTTTTAATCTGTTGTTCTGCGCGTTCAAGCATCTCTCCGATTGGAAAATACTCGGTATCGTAAACTTCCGATGGGTCAAGTACACCGTGGAATGTGATATCTTCTGCACCGCGGAGGCGTTTTAACTTTTCGTGGTTAAATTCATTCAATCCAATAATGAATACGTGCTTCACGCTTAAACCCTCCCTGTGAATCGCCAGTTTGCAAAGCCTACCGCATAACCCACCCACATGAAACGACTGTCACGTCTGAGGTTACTAGAACGTCCACTTCAGGAAGACAATGAGTGCCGAAGGTGAGCGCCGAATTCCGCGCGAAACCAGGCCCAGGTGCGTGTCAAGCCCTCGTCCAGTCCGGTAGCCGCTTGGAAGGCGAAAGCCGCGCGGGCGCGGTCGATGGCGCACCAGGTCGTGTGAACCTCACCCACCCGGAACGGTTCGTAGCGGAGTGGCACGTTCTTTAGCCCGACGACGCGCGCCATGGCTGCGGCGAGGTCGTTCAGCGTCGTCCCCTGCCCGCTGCCAAGCTGATAGACTCCGCCTGCCCCAGTCTCCAACGCACGGCGGACACCTTCCACCAGATCGCCGACATAGAGGTAGTCGCGAACTTGCGTGCCGTCGCCGTAGATCACCAACGGCTCATCGTGCAGCAATGCGCGAAAGAACTGCGCTACCACACTGCCCTTCCGGTGGGAGCGCGGGCCGTAGACGTTGGAGAAGCGCAGTGCGCAGGTCCGCATTCGGTACGCCCCGGCGAAGGCGGAGAGATAGCCCTCCATCGCCAGCTTCGATGCGCCATAAGGCGAGAGCGGCCGCGCGGCCATCGTCTCGTCGATCGGCGCAGTTGCTTCACCCAGGATCGCCCCGCCGGTCGAGGCCGCGACCACGCGCGCCACGCCAGCCGCGCGCGCCGCCTGTAACAACCGGAAGCTGCCTTCCGCATTCACCGCGAATGTTCCCTCGGGATCGGCGATTGAGTCCGCCACGCGCGTTTCGGCGGCCAGATGCACGACCGCATCCTGCCCCGCCAGCGCCGCTGTCAGCGCCGCCGTGTCACGGATGTCGCCATGCAGGAAGCGAACCCCCGGCGTATCGATTTCACTGCAAGTCCCCATCGTTTCGTTGTCGAGCACGGTGATGCGATAACCGCCGCGCGCCGCCAGATGCGCGATCAGATTGCAGCCGATGAAGCCCGCCCCGCCGGTGATGAGAAGCTTGGTGGTCATTGGCGCTGTCTTTCCCTCGGCCAAATAGGTCCCTCGATACGGCCCAAGCGGGTCTACTCGGGATGAGGTTGAAAAGCACAGTTAAACGAATCGAACCGCCTCATCCCGAGTAGGCGCTCCTTCAGCGCCGTATCGAGGGACCCGGCCTCTCCGCCCGCGCTACCACCGCGACACGCAGGGAATCTTCGTCGTGTCGCAGCGATCCGCATACCGCCCGGCGATCTCGCTCACCTCGCGCAGCAGCCCGGCTTCCAGCGTCACCGGCTCCAGCCCCAGGCGGCGCAGCGCCGCGCTTTCCACGAAGAGATCGTTCTCATCCGCCTCCTTGCGCGGGTTGTCGCAGTAGCGGATCGTCGCGCCGGTCATCCGCGCCACCAGCTTCGCAAGCTCCCCTACGCGATGGGTTTCGGTCATTTGGTTCATGATCCGCACCCGCTCCCCACTTTGCGGCGGGCTCTCCACCGCCAGCGCGAGGCAGCGCACGGTGTCGCGGATGTGGATGAAGGCCCGCGTCTGCCCGCCGGTACCATGCACCGTCAAGGGATGCCCCACCGCCGCCTGCATCAGGAAGCGGTTCAAGACCGTGCCGTAGTCGCCGTCATAGTCGAAGCGGTTGATCAGCCGGACGTCGCGGGCGGTTTCCCCGGTCTCGGTCCCCCAGACGATGCCTTGATGCAAGTCGGTGATCTTCACGCCGTCGTTCTGGTTATAAAAGGCGAAGAGTAGTTGGTCTTGCGTCTTCGTCAGATGGTAGATGCTGCCGGGGTTGGCGGGGTAGAGGATTTCACGGCGGACGTCCCGCCCGTCCTCGCTCTCCATCGTCACTTGCAGATAGCCCTCGGGAATCCGCACGCCGGCCTGCCCGTAGCCATAGACCCCCATCGTTCCGAGATGCACCAGATGGCTCTCCACCCCGGACTCGACGAGGGCCGCCAGAACGTTGTGGGTCGCGTTGATGTTGTTCGAGACGGTGTAACGCTTGTGCCACGAGGATTTCATCGAGTAAGGCGCGGCGCGCTGCTCGGCGAAGTGGATAATGGCCTCGGGCCGCCAATCGGAGATCAGCGTCAAAAGGCGGTGATAGTGCTCCGCCACGTCGATGCGCTCGAAAGCGATGCGCGCCCCCGTCAGGTCCCGCCAGACGCCCAGCCGCTCCCCCATCGCCCGGATTGGGGTGAGCGACCCCGCCTCCAATTCGTTGTCGATGTTCCGGCGCGAGAGGTTGTCGGCAATCACGATGGCATGCCCGCGCGCCGAGAGGTGCAGCGCCGTCGGCCAGCCGCAAAACCCGTCGCCGCCCAGGATCAGGACCCGCATGCCGCTTGCTCTAATTCGTTCGAGGTAGGGCCGCGACGATAGAACAGCATACGGTTGTGTGGCAAGCGGCATACTCACCCCCCATCGACCCTCACCCCGAGTAGGCGCTTCTTCGCGCCGTATCGAGGGGCGCAGCCCGCGGTACAGCCTCGGAGAGGGCGGGTCCCTCGAGACGGCCCAAGCGGGCCTACTTGGGATGAGGCGTGCCTCCGAGAGGGCGTTCCCCTTTGCGTCCACGCGCCGACCTGCTATCCCTCGACCATGCTATCGTTCTGGTTTTCCGGCCACCCCGGCGCGTTGACGCTGATCGTGACTCTGTTGGTTGCGCTGGCCCTCGATACGGGCTTCGGCGATCCGCCGTGGTTTTATCGCCGGGTGCCGCATCCGCTGCACCTGATGCGCAAGGGCGTGGCCTTCGCCGGGCAGAGGATAGAGTCGGAAACGCTGCTTGCCGCCGCTACCGTCGTGGCGGGGCTCGCGGTGGGCTGGCTGGCGACCCGCGCGCTGACGTTCCCCTATGGCTGGCTGGTGGAAGGCGCACTCGCCTCCACGCTGATCGGGTTTCGCAGCGGGACCGACCGCCTGCGCCGCATCGCGCAGGAGCTTGAAGAAACCGCGCAAGACCCCGCCGTCGCCCGCTCCACCGTTCGCTCGATCGCAGACACCCTCGCGCAGGAGCTTGTCGGGCCGGTCGTGTGGTTCCTGCTGCTCGGTCTGCCCGGACTCTGCGCCTATAAGGCGCTGGCCTGCCTGAGCCGCCCCTCGGGCAGTGCCCCCGGCCGATTGACGGGGTTGCCGTTGATCGCGAACTGGCCGGTGGCGCGGCTTGCGGCGATCCTGACCGCGCTGGCAGCGATCTTCATCGGCGGCGCGAGTCCCCTTCGGGCGCTCCGGATCGCTTGGCGCGACGGGCGCACCACGCCGATCTGGCCGCGCGCGGCGGTCGCGGGCGCGCTCGGCTACCGGATCGGCGAGGGCCGCGCACCCAAGGCCGGTGCAAGAGCCCGCGCCCGCATCGGCGAGGGCCGCAGCGACCTCACCGCCACCGACGTCAAACGCAGCCTCGACCTCATCGTTGCGGCGGGCGCAATCCTCATCGCCAGCCTCGCGGGGATCGCGTTCCTCATCGAAATCTAAACGGCCTTGGCATGCCGCCCCGCCGCCCCATCCAGATAGCCGTCGAAGACCGCCGCCACCGCGCGCAGCAAGGGCCGCGCCTGCGCGTTCACCCGCACTTGCGCGCCCTCGATCTCCAGCAGCCCGTCCGCCTGCATACCGGCCAGCTGCGCCAGCGCGCCCTCGAAGATGTCGAAGCCGAAGCCGTGACGCTCCGCCACCGCCGCCAGATCGACCGAGAGATCGCACATCAGCCGCTCGATCGCCTCGGCGCGCAGCCGGTCCTCGGGCGTCAGCGCCACGCCGCGCAGCGTCGGCAGCCGCCCCACCTTCACCGCCTCGGCGTAGTCGCGAACATTGGCTGCGTTCTGCACATACCCTTGCGGCAACTTCCCGATGGCCGACGCACCAAGCCCCACCAAGGCCGCCGCCTCGTCCGTGGTGTAGCCCTGGAAGTTTCGCCGTAAGCCCCCCTCGCGCTGCGCCACCGCCATGGAGTCTTGTAGCCGCGCGAAGTGGTCAAGCCCGATGCGCTGGTAGCCTTCCGCGTCCAATTCCGCCGCCGCCGCCTCGAACTGCGCCCAGCGCGCGTAGGAGTCCGGCAGCGCCGACTCCTCGATCAACTGCATGTGTTTTTTCATCCAGGGCACATGCGCATAGCCGAAGAGCGCCACCCGATCCGGCGCGAGCGTCAGAATCCGCCGCATAGTCTCCGCCGTGCCCTCGACGCTCTGGTGCGG
>SKZV01000327.1 GCA_007127165.1 Rhodovibrio sp.
AACTACACGCGCTCCTGGCCGGATCGCGCGCTGCGGCGGTTGTTGCAGGAGGTGCTGCCGTCGCCCTTCCGCTTCCGCGCGGCGCTGGTGGGCGCGGTCTTCGCACGGCCCTTCGCCAAGCTCTTTCCCGGCCGCCTGGAAACGCTGGTGAGCATGGCGCCGAAGTCGCTCCCCGCGCCATCCTGGGTGGACCGGCCGCAGGTGATTCCCGCCGAGGGGCCGCGCAAAGGACGCGTCGCCTTGATGAACGGCTGCGCGCAGCAGGTCATCGGGCCGGAGATCAACGAGGCGACGATCCGCCTGCTCACCCGTCACGGCGTCGAGGTCGTGATCGCCAAGGGGCAGGGCTGTTGCGGCGCGCTGGTGCAGCACATGGGCAAGGAAGCGCCGGCGCAGGCCAACGCCAAGGCCAACATCGCCGCCTGGACGCAGGAGATGGACGGCGAGGGGCTCGATGCGGTCATCATCAACACGTCCGGCTGCGGTACGACGGTAAAGGACTACGGCCACATGCTGCGTCAGGACGAGGACTGGAAGGACCCGGCGGCGCGCGTGGCCGCGATCACCAAGGACATCAGCGAGTTCATGGCCGACTTCGGCCTGATGGAGCCGGTACGCGAGAGCGGGCTGACGCTGGCCTACCACTCCGCCTGCTCGATGCAGCACGGCCAGGGGATCACGCGGCAGCCAAAGCAGCTTCTCCAGGCGGCGGGCTTCGCGGTAAAGGACGTGCCGGAGGGGCACATCTGCTGCGGCTCGGCGGGAACCTACAATCTGCTCCAGCCGGAAATCGCCACGAAGCTGCGCGACCGCAAGGTCGGCAACATCGGCAAGGTCGCCCCGGACGCCATCGCCACCGGCAACATCGGCTGCATCACCCAGATCGCCAGCGGCACGGAAATCCCGATCACCCACACGGTGGAACTACTGGATTGGGCCACGGGAGGTCCGGTTCCCAAGGCGCTGGAAGGCACCAACATGCGCGAGCGCGCGCCGTCCCGGAGCGTGGAGGCGCAGGCGGCGGAGTAGGGGCGGCGGTCGCTCTCTGCTGCACCGTCGTCGCCAATTCCCGTCCCTAAACCGGCGAACGCACCAACCGGATGGTCTCGGTTATCCTCGGCCATCTCTTCAAACTGCTGCACTCTTTCGAAACAGGATCATTGACGCCGCAGCTCCATTCAACTCAAAATTGTCTTCGGGGAAAATTAACTCGTTGGGCGGGGCACGATGTCAGGGGATTTGCCTTCATTATTGAAATCGGGTGAAGCAGCACGCCTCATCCCAGTGGTGGCCGAAAGCAGTAAGGAAAAACGGCTGGCGGCCACCTTCTTAGCTGCATTGACAGCCGTTCCGGCTTTCGCGTCAGCACTGCTTTCCAGCATAGGTCAGCGGATCGGAGCACGTACGAAGATCGAGGTGTTTACGGAGGTTGTGCTGGCGTCGGAAGACAAAGCTGTCAAAGACCGTCCAGACGGGCTTATCGTAATTCGATCAGGAAAAAAAACATGGTCGGCGCTCTTCGAAGCCAAAATCGGTCGCAATGAACTGACGGCCGAGCAGGTCGAGCGCTACGCTGAACTTGCCAAGGCGAACGGCATCGATGCGGTGATCACGGTTTCGAACCAGTTTGTCGCACGGCCTGATCATCATCCGGTGAAGGTGTCGCGTGCCCTCGGAAAAAAGGTGGGGCTATTTCATTGGTCATGGATGTTCATACTGACCCAGGCCCACCTTCTGGACATGGAAGACACTATAGGAACCGCCGATCAGGCGTATCTGTTGAGAGAAGTTCTGCGCTTCCTGTCACACGACAGTAGCGGCATCGACAGCTTTGATCGAATGCACAAAGAATGGAAGGACGTTGTTCGGGTTGTGCAGAGCGGCGGAGTTCTTAAACGAAGCGGCGAGGAAGTTGAGGCGACTGTCGCAAGCTGGCACCAGGAAACCAGGGATCTCTGCCTCATTCTGAGCCGCCATCTTGGCCGCAACGTCAAGCTGATCCTATCACGTCAACACCAGAGTTCGCCGGCTGATCGGCTTAAGGATGATTGTAAGCACTTGGTGGAGAGCAAGACGCTGGCTTGCAGTCTTCGTGTTCCGAACGCTGCCGCTGATCTGGACATCGTGGCGGACCTTCAAACCCGGAATCTGGTCTGTAAAATGCGCCTCGACGCGCCAGAAGATAAGAAGCAGACGAGGGCACGGGTCAACTGGCTCGTTCGGCAACTCGGCAAGACAACGGACAAGGACGTTCATATCCGCGCCATCTGGCCGAGTAAAGCTCCAGACACGATGGCTGTGTTGAGCGAAGTCCGGGAAGAGCCTTCGATTCTCCAGACGGGTAACGTGAAGATTGCTCCGCGTGCCTTCGAAGTGGTCATGGTCAAGGACTTGGCTGGAAAGTTTGCAGGCAACAAGACCTTTATCGAACATGTCGAGAGCAACGTGCTTCTGTATTACAGCGAAGTTGCACAGTATTTACGCGCGTGGCAACCTGCTCCACCAAAACCACGGAGCGGTGAGGCAGAGTCGGTCACCAGTGCCGAGGTCGCAAGCGAATTTGAAGCCACGTCCACGTCTGAGGGTGCTTAGCTGCTGGTATTATCCAGCGCCGTGAAAGTGAGTTAAGTTGATTAGCGGACCCAACGCCACCTACGTGTGGCTCCTGCCGGTCCATCCTTCATGCCGCTGGCAAGCGCTCCCCTATCCCGCAATAGTGCGCTGCTTGCGGTCCTTAATGAAATCGGCCAGCGCTTCTGACGTCGCCATGGGCAGCGGCGGTTCCTTGTAGCGGGCGAGCAGGGTTTTCGGCGTTTGCCGCTCCACGGAAGGCAGCGCGGCCGGGCCATCGAAGCCCCGCGCCAAGGCTGCGCGTTCGGCCTTGAGATGGGCGATCACGTGCAGGTCGTTTGCGTATTTGTCCGGGCAGATCGAAAGCCCGTCCTCCAGCCAGCCCGCCGCGTGGAGCACGAAGTCGCTGCC
>SKZV01000245.1 GCA_007127165.1 Rhodovibrio sp.
AGAAGTCGCGCCGCGTGGCGCGCGCCATCCTGGCTGCCCGTCCGCTCCACCGCACCGGCGAGCTGGCCGAGGTGGTGCGGCAGGCCGTGGGCCCGGCGAAGGCCCATCAGATCGACCCGGCCACCCGGACTTTCCAGGCCCTGCGTATCTATGTGAATGACGAGCTTGGCGAGCTTCAGCGCGGCCTGCGGGCGGCGGAACGGGCATTGAAACCGGGCGGACGGCTGGCGGTGGTGTGCTTCCACTCGCTGGAGGACCGCGCGGTGAAGCAGTTTCTCCGCGAACGCAGCGGCGACCTGCCGCGCGCCTCGCGCCATAGCCCCGCCGCCGATCCCGCCAGCACTCTGCCCCAGCCGACCTTCCGCACCCTCTATCGCAGCGCGCGCAAGCCCCGGCTGGAGGAGGCGGAGGACAACCCGCGCGCCCGCTCCGCCCGGCTGCGCGCCGCCGAGCGCACTGCCGCACCGTCCTGGCCCGACACCTACGGGGCCGAATTCGGGGGAGGCCACGCATGATCCGCATTTCCATGGTGATCTGGCTGATTGTCGCCGGCGGGGTCATTGCCGGTCTCTATCAGGTGAAGCACGAGGTTCAGCGCCTTGAGAACACAATGCAGGAGGTACGTCAGTCGATCGAGGCGGACCAGCGCCGTCTGCGGGTTCTGGAAGCGGAGTGGAGCTACCTGAACCGCCCGTCGCGCCTGTCGCGGCTGGCCGAAAATCACCTCGACCTGGGGCCGATGCAATCGCGGCAGGTCACGCAGGTGCAGTTCCTGCCGCCGCGCGTGGACCACGACAAGATGGACATCTTCGCTTTCCGCGACTGGCCGGAGATGGAGGGCGTGCCGGTGCCGCAACGCAGGCCCTGGTCGCTGCGTCCGCAAATGGCCGGTGGCAAGGATGCGCAGCGGGGTCTTGTACAATGAGTGAACGCCTCTCCTACGACGGTCCGGCATTCCAGCGGCCCCGGTCCTCTCGCGTGTTGCCGGTGGGGGCGCTGCTTCGATGGAAGGCGACGGCGTTCGGCGGGCAGAGCAGCGACGCGCTGGAAACCGGGCGCACGCGCCTTCTGGTGGCGAGCCTCGTCTTTGTCTGTGCATTCGCGGTGATCGGCGTGCGCCTTCTCGACCTTGCGCTGTTCACCGGAGCGCCGCAACGGATCGCCCCGCAGGCGGGTTTCGCCCATGTAGAGCCGCAAGTGCGCGCCGACATCGTGGATCGCAACGGCGTTGTACTGGCGACCACGCTGCCCCGCGCCTCGCTCCACGCCAATCCGCGCGAAATCCGCAATCCCAAGTTCGTGGCGGCGCAGCTCTCCGCGATCTTGCCGGACCTCTCGGAAGGCGAAGTCTCGGCCAAGCTGGCGATGGACCGCAGCTTCATCTGGATCAAGCGGGGGCTCAGCCCGCGCCAGCAGTATCAGATAAACCGCCTTGGCGTTCCGGGGCTTTCTTTTCGGGAGGAGGAGCGCCGCACCTATCCCCAGGGGGAGTTGACCGCCCACATCGTCGGCTTTACCGATGTCGATAATCAGGGCCTAGCGGGACTCGAACAGGGGTTTGACGAGTTGCTTTCCGGCTCCAAAACTCCGTTGCGGCTTTCACTCGATTTGCGCGTCCAGCACATTCTTACCGACGAGCTCAGCCGCTCGATGGAGGAGTTCCGGGCGATCGGCGCGGCGGGCGTCGTCATGGACGCGCACACCGGCGAAATCGTGGCGATGGCGTCGCTGCCCAGCTTCGATCCGAACCAGCCCGGCTCCGCCTCTTCCGACTCGCGGTTCAACCGCGCGACGCTCGGGACCTACGAGATGGGCTCTGTGTTCAAAATCTTCTCCACCGCCGCCGCGCTCGATAGCGGCGAGGTGGCGCTTTACGACAACTTCGACGTCAGCGATCCGATCCGGGCGGCGCGCTTTACGATCCGCGACTACCGCCCCAAGGAAGGCAAGCTGAGCGTCCCGGAAATCTTCATGCATTCGAGCAACATCGGCACCGTCCATCTGGCGATGAAGACCGGGACCGAGATCCAACGCAGCGCCCTCGCGCGCCTGGGGCTCACGACGCCGATGTCCCTGGAACTCCCGGAGACCGGCACGCCGCAGCTCCCCACGCCTTGGCGGGAAATCTCCACGATGACCGTCAGCTACGGCCACGGGCTCAGCGTCACGCCGGTGCAGTTGACGGCGGGCGTCGCCGCGACGATCAACGGCGGGCTGATGCCGAAGCCCACCGTGCTGGCGCGCGACGACGATGCGCTGGTACCAAATCAGCGGGTTTTTTCCGAGCGCACCTCGCGCGACATGCGGCGGCTGATGCGCCTCGTCGTCGAGCACGGCACCGGCGGCAACGCGGACGCCGAAGGTTACCTCGTGGGCGGCAAGACCGGGACCGCGAACAAACAGGTCGGCGGCACCTATCAACGAAACGCGCGGATCTCGTCCTTTGTCGGGGCCTTTCCGATGGACGAGCCCCGCTATGTGGTCTTTGCCATGGTGGACGAGCCCAAGGGCCACTCCGGGACCTTCGGCTATGCCACCGGCGGCTGGGTTGCCGCCCCGGTGGTGCACAACGTGGTGTCGCGCATGGCGCCGATGCTGGGTATCCAGCCGCGCCCGCAGACGATCACACCGCCGATGGAAGAGCATCCGCTGCTGTTGCACGCCGTAGGAGAGGACTTCCGTATTGCGGCTCAGTGACGTTATGAAAGGAACGACCGCCGAGATGATGACCACGCCGAAGCCCGCGCAGGACATCGCCATCAAGGGACTGACGGCCGACAGCCGTGACGTCGCCGCGGGCTATCTTTTTGCCGCGCTGCCCGGCGCCCGGGCGGACGGGCGCGCCTTCATCCCCGACGCGATCCGGCGCGGCGCGGTCTGCGTCCTGGCGCCCAGCGGAACGGTGCTGGACGAGGCGACGGCAAAGACGGTCGCCCTGATTACCGACGACGCGCCACGCCGCGCACTCAGTCTGATGGCGGCACGCTTTCACGGCGTGCAGCCGGACTTCATCGCCGCGATCACCGGCACCAACGGGAAGACCTCGGTCGCTGCCTTCTGCCGTCAAATATGGCAGCACGCAGGGGAAGAGGCCGCCAGCCTTGGGACTCTCGGTCTGGTGCCCGAAGATGCGGCGGACTCGCCCGGCAAGCTGACCACGCCCGATCCGGTGGCACTCCACCGGACGCTGGCTCAGCTTGCCCGGGCGGGTTACCACCACGTCGCGGTGGAGGCGTCCAGCCACGGCCTGGACCAGGAGCGGCTGCACGGCCTGAAGGTCAAGGCCGCCGCGTTCACCAACCTGTCGCTCGACCATCTGGACTACCACGCCGACATGGCGGCCTATCTCGCCGCGAAGCAACGGCTGTTCTCCGAGTTGCTGGAGAGCGGCGGCACCGCCGTGCTGAACGCCGACGCGCCGGAGAGCGAAGCCCTCGCCGCCGTCTGCGCCGGGCGAGGCGTAACGGTCCGGCGTTACGGCCGGGCGGAGGGTGCGGAGCTTCGCTTACTGGAGCGCAGCGCCGACCCCGCTGGGCAAACCCTCGAGCTCGAGATTTTCGCAACGCGCCACCGCCTGCGCCTGGGGCTTGTGGGCGAGTTCCAGGCAATGAACGCCCTGGCCGCCCTCGGTCTGGTGCTGGCCGGGGGCCTTGGGTTGACTGCGGCGCTTTCGGGAATGGAAGCGCTCACGGGGGTGCCTGGGCGCCTGCAGCGTGTCGTCGAGACACCTGCGGGCGCTCAGGTCATCGTGGACTACGCCCACACGCCCGATGCCCTGGAGACGGTGCTCACGGCGCTGCGGCCCCATGCGCGGAACCGTCTGGTGGCGATCTTCGGCTGTGGCGGCGACCGCGATCGCGGCAAGCGTCCGGCGATGGGAGAGATCGCCACGCGTTTGGCCGACACCGTCATCGTCACCGACGACAACCCGCGCGGCGAAGATCCGGCGGCGATCCGCAAGGAAATCCTCGCCGCCGCCCCGGCCGCCGAGGAAATTGGCGACCGCCGGAGCGCAATAGTCCAGGCCGTTGCGGCGCTGGATGCTGGAGATGTTTTGCTGATTGCCGGTAAAGGTCACGAAACCGGCCAAATTGTGGGCGACACCATTCTGCCATTCGACGACTCAGCGGTGGCCCGTGAGGCTGCCGCGCAACCCAAGGCAGGTGGGACACCATGACGCAAAAACCCCTCTGGACGGCGCAGGACGCCGCGGACGCAACCGACGGACAGGTGAGCGGCTCCTGGGCGGCCACCGGCGTGTCCATCGACAGCCGAACCCTTGAGCCTGGCGACCTCTTTATCGCCTTGAAGGGCCCGAACTTCGACGGCCACACGTTCATCGCCGAAGCGCTTGCGAAGGGCGCCGCGGCTGTTGTGAGCGAATCGCTGCCGGAAGGCATGGCGGACAACACCTCGGCCCTGCTGGTCCCGGACACCTTCAAGGCGTTGCAGGACCTTGGTGAAGCCGGACGCGCACGCAGCCAAGCGACGGTCATCGCGGTCACCGGCAGCGTCGGCAAGACCGGCACCAAGGAAGCCCTCCAGACCTGTCTCGGTTTCCAGGCGCCCACGCACGCCTCCGTCGGCAGCTTCAACAATCAGTGGGGTGTGCCGCTCTCCCTTGCCCGTCTGCCGCAAGAGGCGGGCTATGCCATCTTCGAGCTTGGCATGAACCACCCCGGCGAGATCGGCCCCTTGAGCCGCATGGTGCAGCCGGACGTGGCCGTGATCACCGCCATCGAGGCGGCGCACACCGAGTTCTTCAAGTCGCTGGCGGAGATCGCCGACGCCAAGGCGGAGATTTTCGACGGCTTGCGTCCTGGCGGCGCGGCAGTGCTGCCTCGCGACAACCCGCATTACGGCCAGCTCGTCAGCCGCGCCGAAGCCGCCGGCGTTGCCCGCGTGGTGAGCTTCGGCCATGACACCAGCGCCGATGCGCGTCTGCTGGAGTGCGAAGTCCACCCGGACAAGAGCGAAGTCACCGCCGAGGTGGCGGGCAAGCCCTATTCGTTCACCATCGCCGTGCCCGGTATGCACTGGGTGTCGAACGCCCTGGCGGTGCTGGCGGCGGTCCATGCGGTCGGCGGCGACGTCTGGCTGGCCTCGCAGGCGCTGGCGCGTCTGACGCCCCCTGCCGGACGTGGTGAGCAAACGATCGTCCGCCTACCCGGCGGTCCCTTCGCGGTGGTCGACGAGACCTATAACGCCAGCCCAAGTTCGGTGCGCGCCGCGCTGGCCGTCCTGGGCAACAGCGAGGTTGGGCAGGGCGGACGCCGGATCGCCGTGCTGGGCGACATGCGCGAACTGGGCACCAACTCCGCCATCGAGCACAGCGCGCTGCTGGACGTTCTCAAGGCCGAAGGGATCGACCTCGTCTTCACCTGCGGGCCGGAGATCAAGGTGCTTGCGGACATTTTACCGGAGAGTCTCCATGGCGGCCATCGCGAAGATTCCGTGTCGCTGGCGGAGCTTGTCGCGCAGGACGTCTGTCCCGGCGACGTGGTGCTGGTGAAAGGCTCGAAAGCCGTGCGGATGGGCCGTGTACTCGAGGCGCTGCACAATCTGAACCGAGAGGCGCGTAACAGCGCCGCCAACGAGCGATAGAGGGGGACCCGCACGATGCTGCATAATCTCCTCACGCCGCTGGCCGATGATTTCATCATCTTCAATGTCTTCCGCTATCTGACCTTCCGCAGCGGCGCGGCAGTCCTGACGGCGCTGTTCATCTGCTTCCTGCTCGGCCCACGCATCATCGCCTGGCTGAAGATGAAGCAGCGCGAAGGCCAGCCGATTCGGGAGGACGGGCCGGAAAACCACATCGCCACCAAGCAGGGCACGCCCACAATGGGCGGGGTTCTGATCATGCTGTCGCTGGCGATCTCGACATTGCTCTGGGCGGACCTCAGCAACGGCTTCGTCTGGGTCGTGCTCTTCGTCACCCTTGGCTTTGGCTTGGTCGGTTTCGCCGACGATTATTTGAAGCTGACGCGGCGCAGCCATCGCGGCGTATCTGGCCGCGTTCGCCTGCTGGCGGAGATCGCCATCGCGCTGGCCGCGACGGTCTGGGTGGTCTCGCTGATGCAGGCCCCGCTCGAGACGGCTATCGCCGTGCCGTTCTTCAAGGACCTGCTGCTGCAAGTCGGCTGGCTGTTTCTTGCCATCGCGGTCTTCGTGATCGTCGGCAGCGCCAACGCCGTGAACCTGACCGACGGGCTGGACGGGCTCGCCATCGTGCCGGTGATGATCGCGGCAGGCTGCTTCGCGCTGATCGCTTATCTTGTCGGCAACGCGGTTTTCGCCAACTACCTGCAGATCCATTTCGTTCCCGGCACCGGCGAGCTTGCGGTGGTTTGCGCGGCGCTGGTCGGCTCCAGCCTCGGCTTCCTGTGGTACAACGCGCCGCCTGCGATGGTGTTCATGGGCGACACCGGCTCACTGTCCTGCGGCGCGGCGCTGGGCGCGATTGCCGTGATCGCGAAGCACGAATTGGTGCTGGCGATCATCGGCGGCCTGTTCGTGCTGGAGACCGTTTCCGTCATTGTTCAGGTGGCGTCCTACAAGCTGACCGGGCGGCGGGTTTTCCGCATGGCGCCGCTGCACCATCACTTCGAAAAGAAGGGCTGGCGCGAGGAGACCATCGTGGTGCGTTTCTGGATCATCGCCGCCGTGCTGGCGCTGATCGGCCTGTCAACCTTGAAGCTGAGGTGAGGTGAAGCGATGATCCCCCTTCCCTTCATGTCAGGCTTCCCCGTCGCGGTCCTGGGGCTCGGACGCTCCGGACTGGCGGCGGCGCGCGCGCTTCAGGTGAGCGGGGCGGAGGTGATGGCCTGGGACGACAACGCCGACTGCCGCGCGGCGGCCAAGGCGAAAGGCATTCCCCTGGTCGATTTGACGGAAATCGACTGGCGCGAACCGGTGAGCCTCGTCCTTTCCCCCGGCATCCCGCACACGCACCCGAAGCCGCATCCGGTCGCCGCGCTGGCCCGCGAGGCCGGTTGCGAGATCATCGGCGACATTGAGCTTTTGGGCCGTGCCGCGCCCGACGCCCACTACGTCGGCATCACCGGCACCAACGGAAAATCCACCACGACCGCGTTGATCGGCCATGTCCTCAAGCTCGCCGGCCGGCGCGTCGAGGTCGGCGGCAATCTGGGTCCGCCGGTTATGGATTTCAGCCTTCTAGACAGCGAGGGCAACTACGTCGTCGAGATGTCGAGCTATCAGCTCGAGCGCACCCTCTCGATCACCTTTGACGTGGCGGTCCTGCTGAACGTCTCGCCGGATCATCTGGAGCGTCACGGCGGCCTCGAGGGCTATGTGGCGGCGAAGAAAGCCATTTTCCGCCGCCAGAGCCGCCCGCGCGCCGCCGTGGTCGGGTTGGATGACGCGATCAGCCGGGGGATCTACGACGAACTCAAGGCCCAGGGCGCGCAAGAGGTCATCGGGATTTCCTGCGAGCGCCCGGTGGAGCGCGGCGTCTATGTTCAAGACGGGGTGCTGATCGACGATCTCGACGGCCAGGCGGTCCCGGCGCTGGACCTGCGCGAGGTCGCGACCCTGCCCGGCGCTCACAACTGGCAGAACGCCGCCGCCGCTTACGCGGCTTGCCGCAGCCGTGGCGTGGACGCGCCGGTCGTGGCGGCTTGCCTGCGGTCCTTCGCCGGGCTTCCGCATCGACAGGAGCCGGTGGCGACGCTTGACGGCGTTACCTTCGTCAACGATTCCAAGGCCACCAACGCCGAGGCGGCGACGCGGGCGCTGACCTGCTATCCGTCGATCTACTGGATCGCCGGGGGCCGCGCGAAGCAGGACGGACTGACGGGGCTGGAGCTGTATCTCGAAAACGTCCAACACGCCTTCCTGATCGGCGAGGCGGCGGAACAGTTCGAAGTCTTCCTCGCCGCCCTGGGGCTTCCCACGGCGCGCTGCGGCGACCTCGACACCGCCGTTCGCAAGGCGGCGGAGCTGGCGTGGACGGAGAAGCAGCCGGGCGCGACGGTGCTGCTGTCGCCCGCCTGCGCCTCCTTCGACCAGTTCGCCGATTTCGAGGCGCGCGGCGCGGCTTTCAAGCGTAGCGTCGAGGCGCTGGACGCTC
Organism: Rhodovibrio sp.; assembly: GCA_007127165.1. Taxonomy (GTDB): domain Bacteria; phylum Pseudomonadota; class Alphaproteobacteria; order Kiloniellales; family Rhodovibrionaceae; genus SKZV01. The sequence continues at coordinate 8,096 of SKZV01000245.1, forward strand.
CCAAGAGCGGAGGGACGGCGCCATGATGACGGTCGCACGCACCGATACCAGCCTGCTGGGAAACTGGTGGTGGACCGTCGACCGCTGGTCGCTGATCGCGCTTGGCTTGCTGATGGCCTTCGGCGCGCTGCTCATCCTCGCCGCTTCTCCCGCCGCCGGGCAGCGCATCGGCCTCAGCGGCTTTTATCTGGCGGAGCGCCAGTTCATCGTCTTGCCCGTGGCGGCGGCAATCGTCGTCGGGGCTTCGTTACTTACGCCGCGCTGGGTGCGGCGTGTGGGCGTCGTGGGATTTCTCGCCTCCCTGGTCCTGCTCACGCTCACACTCTTCTTCGGGCCCGAGATCAAGGGCGCGACCCGCTGGTTGCACCTAGCCGGCTTTTCTCTTCAGCCCTCCGAGTTCGTCAAGCCAACGCTCGCCGTCGCCGTCGCCTGGATGTTCGCGATGCAGCGCCAAGGCAACGGCGTTCCGGGCAACGCGATCGCACTCGCGATGCTGGCGGTCACCGTGGCGCTGTTGTTGATGCAGCCGGACGTGGGGCAGAGCTTTATCGTGACCGCCGTCTGGGGCGTGCAGGTCTTCATCGCGGGCCTGCCGATGATCTGGGTGGTGGGAATCGTCGCGGCCGTTCTGGTGGGGGTCGTGCTGGGGTATGGCGCTCTCCCCCACGTGGCGGAGCGGATCGACAGTTTCCTGGATCCCTCGGCAGGCGACCGCTATCAGGTCAACCGCTCGCTCGAGGCATTCAACAGCGGCGGGCTGTTCGGACGCGGACCCGGCGAGGGCACGGTGAAGGCAAGCCTGCCGGACGCGCACTCGGACTTCATCTTCGCCGTTGCCGGAGAGGAATTCGGGGCCATCGCCTGTCTGATCATCCTGGGCCTCTTCGCGTTTGTGGTGCTGCGGGGCTTTGGTCGGCTGCTGCAGGAGACCAACCTCTTCGTGCTGCTCGCGGCCACCGGCCTGCTGACGCAGTTCGGCTTGCAGGCGGTGATCAACATGGCTTCGACGCTGCATCTGATGCCGACGAAGGGAATGACGCTGCCCTTCATCAGCTACGGCGGCTCCTCGCTGCTGGCGCTGGCGCTGGGCATGGGGATGGTTCTGGCCCTGACACGGCGCAGGGTGCCGAGGGGGGACGAGCAATGACCGCAAACAAGACCAGATGCGTGGTGCTCGCGGCCGGAGGAACCGGCGGTCACATGTTCCCGGCGCAGGCGCTGGCGCGCGAGTTGCTGCTGCGCGGTCTGCGGCCGGTGCTGATCACCGACAAGCGCGCGGGCGGATTCGGCCCCGACCTCGCCGAGCAGGTGGAGACGCACCAGATCGCGGCGGCGGGTTTCGCGGGCGGCGACTGGCTCTCCAAGGCTCGCAGCCTTGCACGTCTTGCCTGGGGATATCTCCAGGCAAGGCGGGTTCTGGCGCGCGTCGATCCCGTGGCCGTAGTCGGTTTCGGCGGCTATGCCGCCTTGCCGACGACGATGGCGGCCGCACACGCGAAACACCGCTTGGTGTTGCATGAACAAAATGCCGTGATTGGGCGGGCGAACCGCCTGCTGGCCACGCGCGCAACAGCGATTGCGACCTCTTTCCCAACGGTGGAGGGACTGCGCGAGGCCGAGCGGGCGAAGATCGTCGTCACCGGCAATCCAGTTCGTGCCGCCATCGCCGCCGTCGGCCGCAAGCCTTACGCCGTGGCCGACAGCGAAGGCCCGCTGCGCCTGCTGGTGACCGGGGGGAGCCAAGGCGCGCGGGTCTTCAACGACTTGATCCCGGAGGCGCTCACGCTGCTGCCCGAAAGCCTGCGTGAGCGCATCCAGGTCAGCCAGCAAGTGCGCGTCGGCGATATGGACAAGGTGGAAAGGCTATACGAGCGCAATGGAATCCGCTCGGACCTGCAGCCCTTCTTCGACGACATGCCGGAGCGATTGCAGAGCGCGCATCTGCTGGTCTGCCGCGCCGGGGCATCGACGATCACCGAGCTTGCGGCGGCGGGGCGGCCATCGATCCTGGTCCCCTACCCCTTCGCCGCGGACGATCATCAAACCGCCAACGCCCGTGCCTTCGCCGAAGCGGGCGGCGGCTGGGTCATGCCGCAGGACAGCCTCAGCGCCGAGATGCTGGCCGAGCGCCTGACCGCGCTGTTCGAAAACCCGGCGCAGTTGACGCGGGCGGCAGAGCGTGCGCGGGGATTCGCACAGCCTGACGCGGCGCGGCGGCTGGCCGATCTGGTGATCGACGGCGGCGAGGGCAACGGCCACACACAACAAGACCTCAACGCCAGTAATAAGGAGGCCGCCGCATGAGGGCCCTGCCGCTCGACATCGGCCTGATCCACTTCGTCGGCATCGGCGGTATCGGTATGTCCGGTATTGCCGAGATCCTGCACAACATGGGCTATCAAGTGCAGGGCAGCGACATCGCGGAGAACGTCAACGTCCGGCGGATGCGGACGCTTGGCATCGAGGTTGTCATCGGCCACTTCGCCGAGAACGTCGTGGAGGCTCAGGTGGTCGTGGTCTCGTCGGCCGTGAAGAGCGACAACCCGGAGGTGCGGGCCGCGCGCGAGCGTTTCGTTCCGATCGTGCGCCGGGCGGAGATGCTGGGCGAACTGATGCGCCTCAAGTGGTCCGTGGCTGTCGGCGGCACCCATGGCAAGACGACGACAACTTCGATGGTGGCCTCGCTGCTGGACGCGGGCGGGCTGGACCCGACCGTGATCAACGGCGGCATCATCAACGCCTACGGCACAAACGCACGCCAGGGCGCCGGGGACTGGATGGTCGTCGAGGCGGACGAGAGCGACGGCACCTTCACCAAGCTGCCCGCGACGATCGCCATCGTCACCAACATCGACCCGGAGCATCTGGATTTCTACGGCTCCGTCGAGGCGCTGCACAAGGCGTTCGAAACCTTCGTGGAGAACATCCCCTTCTACGGCTTCGCCGTGCTGTGCATCGACCATCCCTCGGTGCAGACGCTCATCGGGCGCATTTCCGACCGGCGCATCGTCACCTACGGCTTTTCGCCGCAGGCCGACGTCCGGGCCTGCGATCTGGAGCAGTCGCCCAGCGGCGCACGCTTCGCCGTCGAGATCACCGACCGGCCCACCGGGGAGGTCCGGCGGATCGCGGGGCTGCACCTGC
>SKZV01000180.1 GCA_007127165.1 Rhodovibrio sp.
CCACGAAAACGGCGGCGATGACGCTGGCGTCGCCGCCGCGCGGCGAGCCGTAGGACGGGTCCCACCAGCAGCTTGCCGACACCATCCGCCGCCCGCGCAGCATCAAGAGCGCTTCCGAGTTCCCCTCGCTGTAGGAGATTTCCTCCTCATAGACCGCGAGGCGGTCGGGATCGAGGCGGCCTTCCGCGACGTTGGCGGGCTGCAACATCATCTGGCTGGCGAACTTGTTGGGACCGCTGCGCCGCCGCATTCCCTCAATGTCCTCGGGCGTGAAGCGTTCAGGCCAGGCGGAGTGTCCGGCCTCGTCGATCAGCGGCAGCATCTTGCGGCGGAACCCGGCGAGGAACGGCGCGTCCTCCTCCGCGTCCGCCCGCGCCGTTTCGGCGTAGATCGTGTAGTAGCTGTGCGGCGTGCCGACATAGAGCTGCATCCCGCCGCGCACCATCACGTAGTCGATCTCGGCCAGACGGCGGCGCAGCTCGCCCCGCTTCTCCAGCGTGTCGCAGGTGTTCGGAACCTCCACGTCGTCGCAGATCACCACATCGGCGCGGCAGCCGGTGATGTTGCCGCCGATCCCCTGCGCCAGCATCGAGGGATCGCGCAGTTCGCGCGGGCGGTTGACCGCAAAGCGGTCGCTGGCCCATTGGTCGGCGCGTTCGGGCTTCAAGCCTTGCAGGTAGGCGTGACGCTCGATAATGCGTTTGACGTTGCGCACCATCTTCGCCGCCAGCGTCTGCTCCGCCGCCAGCACCATGATCCGCAGGTTCGGATCGCGGCCCAGCAGCCACGCGCAGTAGAGCCCGACGATGGTGGACTTTCCGGCGGAGCGGAAGGCCATCAACACGAGCCCCTGCTCGCCGCGCCGCCAGCTTTCCTCCAGCCACTCCGCCATCTCCAGATGAATGCCGGGAGTCCTCTGGCCTTGCTGGCGATACCAAAGCCAGACGAACTCCGCGAAGCCGGGGACCGCGACGGAAGCAACGCTCATGGCTCCGCGCGCATACGGGCAAGCGCCGCACGCGCCTCCGCGATCCGCTGCGTCAGCACGGCGGACTCGTTGGCGGCCTCGCCGTCCGGGGCTTCGCTTTCCGGCGTCAGGGAGCGTTCGAGCTTCAGGAGCGCTTCCAGATGCGCCAGCGCGGCCTTGCACGCCCCCTGGAAGGCGGTGAACTCCTTGGCGTCTTCCGGCGGGTCCTTGGCGGCGAAGCGCTCGTAGACCGCCAGCGTTTCGCGGATCAACGGCGGCAGGGCCGCCGCGACCTCGGCGCGCAGGGATTGGTCGGTTTGGGTCATGGTTTGTCCTTGGTCTTTGGGGGAGGAGGCTTCTCGGAGAGGGGGTCTCCCCTCAGCCGCGAAGGGCGGCAGCTCCCCCTCAGGGGAGCGGGAAGGGGTGAGTGTTCAAGTGCATACCCAAGCTCCCACCCCAACTTGCTCCCCTGAGGGGGAGCTGTCGCCTTCGCGACTGAGGGGAGACCCACCTATCCAGCGATCCACCAGCCTCTATCCCGTCACCGCCGCCAACTCCGCATCGCTGAGATGCCGGTTCCAGGCCGTCACCCGCTGGATATGGCCGTTCCACTGCGCGCCGCCGTGGAAGCTCCCCAGGCGCAGCGTGGTCAGCCCCTGCGGCTCCGCGATGGTGTCGCCGTTCTCGTCCACCCCATCCGCGAAGATCTTCCGCAGGCCCCCGCCGATGGTGATTCCGAGCGTATGGCTCTCGCCGTCGCCCCAGGCGTTGATCAGGGCGGAACGCTCGCCCTGAGCGGCACCCTGCGTCATGGAGAAGTAGAGAATCCGACTGTTCGGACCGTTCCAGAAAAGGTTGTGCCGGTTCCCCGCGCCGCCGTCGTCCAGCGTCAGCAACCGCAACGCCCGATCCTCCGGCACCTGCGCCAGCCGCGCGGTCACCACGAAGCTCGCGGCGTCGGCGGTCAGCCAGTCCAGATCGCGCGCCCGCAGATCGTCCGGTGCGCGCGTGGCCGCGCCGTTGGCCGGGGTTTCGACGATGCTCGTCACCATCGGCCCGGCCTCGCACTGGAAGGCCGTGGGGCTTCCATCCACGGTGAAGGTCACGCTCGCGCTGCTGTCCAGCGCGAAGGTCAGGGGGGAACCGGCGCTCGCCGTCCCCTCTGCACCGCCGGAAACCGTCACGCTCCCCGGCCCGGCCAGCGAGAGGCTATAGACCCCGGCGGCAAGGCTGCGGGTCTGGCTCGCGGGGTTCAGGCTGTCGTGCAGCAGGTTGGTGGCGGCATCCTCGACCAGCGCGCCCAGCGGCTGCCCGGTCAGCGGATCGTGGTCCAGGCGCAGTTCGTCCGGCCCGGCGAAGCGCAAGCGCCCGCCGCTGTCGAAGTAGCTGGCGGGACCGGCTCGCGCGATGGTCAGGCCGTCGAGCCCCAGACCCAGGCGAAAGTCCACGCCCCAGTCCGGTTGCACCGCGACCGTGGGCGCGCGCGCCGCCCAGCCCTCGCGCAAAATCGCCAGATCGCCGCGCCTGCGGATATCGAGGATCACCGGAAGCTCCGCCGCAATCTTCTCCGCCCAGTGGCGGGCGGAGTAGCGGCCCCCTTCCACCGCCACGTCCTCGGCCTCGTCGGCCCAGAGTTCGGCGCGGTCCTTCGCGTCCTGCGCGGCTTCGGCGTTCTGCGCGACCTCGCTGCGGGCAGCATCGACCTCGGCGGCGCTGACCGCGGTATCCTCGCGCGCCTGCTCGGCGGCGGCGGCATGGTCCAGCGCGCCGCTCTCCGCCGAAAGCGCGGTATTGGCGCTGCTTGACGCGGCGACGCGGGCGCTTTCGGCGGCGGTGGCGCTCGAGGCGGCGGCATCGCGGGAAACGCCCGCCTGATTGGCTTGGTCGATGGCGACGTCGCGGGCTTCCTCGGCGGCGGCGGCGCGGGCGACGGCATGGTCGGCGGCTTCGCGCAGGTCCGGCAGCGCTTCCGGCCGGCCCTGGCTGTCGAAGCCCAGCACGC
>SKZV01000048.1 GCA_007127165.1 Rhodovibrio sp.
TGACAGCCCGCCCGCCAAGCAACGCCTCCACCGACTCGCGGGCGAAGCCTGTGACCACAACGACCGGCTCGCTGCGCGACTTGAGCGCCGCATCGACTGCCTTCAGCAGAAGCGGCTGCCCGTTGACCTCCTCCAGGAGTTTGTTGCGCGCGCCCATGCGCCGCGACTGACCGGCGGCGAGAATCAATGCGGCGATTCGCGGTCGCCTGGGAGTCCCAACTCTGCGCTTCGGCGCGGCCTTGGCGCGGGGCAGGGGGCGCGCGGCGATCTCTTTCAGCAAACCGCCCGCGCCCATACGCATAATCTCGCCCGAGGTGACTTCCAGTCCCGCGCAAAAGCGCCACAACACCCAGTCGTTGCCCCCGGTTTTCGGAGACCGCGCGGAACCGGGAAGCGCGAGAGCCGGGGTGTCCCCGATGCGCGCAACCACCAGCAGGTTCCCCGGATCGACAGGCATCCCGTAATGGTCCACCGTGCCGCCAGCCTCGGCGATTGCGCACGGAATCACGTCGCGGCGGTCGGTCGTGGCGGAGGCTCCCAGGATCAAAAGCAAGTCGCAGCCATCCGAGCGGAGCGCGCGCAGCCCCGCGGCAACCGCAGCGGGCTCGTGCGCCACGCGGCGTTCGGCGTGGAGCGTGCTCCCAAGGCTTTCCAGCCGGGCGGCCACCGTTTCCACCGACTTTGTCAGCACCTTGTCGCGCGTTCCGGAGAGCAGCGTTTGCAGCAGGCCGACGCGCTGGGGACGGAAGGGCGCAACGCGGAACAAGGGAGCGGCAGTGCGCGCGGCCTTGGCGGCTTGCAGCACGTCGGACTCGGGAACGGCCAGCGGTATCACCTTAATGGTGGCGACAAGCTGCCCGGCTTCCACACGCGCATAGGGCTCCATCGCCGCGACGGTCAGCGCCTCGGAGATAAGGTTGACCCTGTCCAGCGAGTCTCGGCCATACACCAGCAGCCCGTCCTGCATGGCAAAGAGATTGACACGGCCTGTGGCGGCGGTTCCCAACTCGAGACCGGGGCCAGTGCAGGCTTTGGCGAGCCGCAAGGCGGCGGAGTCCTCGTCAAGGTCGCCAGCGTCGAGACGCGCCACCACGAGGCCGCTTACACCGGCGGCCGCCAAAGCGGCTGCGTCCTCGGCGGTCAACCGCGTGCCCTTTTTCCAGGTCTTGCCCTGGACCTCCTGACTGTGAGCCAGAATCGCTCCCTCGGCTTTGGCGGGTGGGAGCGTGCCGAAGAACATCGTTCGAGTCCTTACGCCGAGGCGGCGGAGCGGTTGCGCGCCGGGACCAGAGGCGGAGCGCCGTAGAGGACTTGCGTCATCTGTGCCAAGGTGGCGACGGCGATCTCTGCTGGTGTGCGTCCTCCCAGCGGAAGGCCGAGGGGCCCGTGAATCCGGTCGAGCTGCTCCTCCGCTAGACCGGCTTCGCGCAGACGCTCCAGCCGCTTTGCATGCGTGCGGGTGGAGCCGAGGGAACCGATGTAGAAAGCCTCGCTCTCCAGCGCGATCTGCAAGGCCGGGTCGTCCAGCTTTGGGTCGTGCGTCAAGGTGACGACGGCGGTGCGGCTGTCCGGCGCAAGCTCCTTCAACGCCTGATCCGGCCAGCTATCGACCAGCGTCACGCGCGGGAACCTGGAATCGCTGGCGAAGGCGCGGCGCGGATCCACGATCACCACCTCGTAACCCGCGATCTCGGCCATCGGAGCCAGCGCCTGGGCGATGTGCACAGCGCCGATGATGATGACCCGGCGGGGCGGGTTGAACACTTCGACAAAGAGATGCTCGCCCGCTTCCTTCAGACGCCCGCTGCGATCGGCGCGGATCGCGGCCTCGATCTCCCGCAGCGCAACGGCGGAGAGCACAAGTTCTCCGGCGACGACATCATCCCCGTCGAACAGCGCCTCGCGGCCGGTGTCGAGGTCGGTGACCAAGGCGACCGGGCGCTTGTTCCGCCGGGCCTCCTGCAACTGCTCGAGGATTGCGCGTTTCATTCTATTTTCTCGACATAGACCTGGACGGTTCCGCCGCAGGCAAGGCCGACTTCCCAGGCCTGTTCGTCGGTCACGCCGAACTCCAGCAGCTTCGGCTTGCCGCTCTCCATCACCTGCTTGGCTTCGTGCACCACGGCGCCCTCGATGCAGCCGCCGGAGACCGAGCCGACCATGTTGGCCTTCTCGTCCACGACGAGCTGACTGCCGACCGGGCGCGGCGAGGAGCCCCAGGTCGAGACGACGGTCGCGCGGGCGATCTTGCGCCCGTCGGACAGCCAATCCAGCGCTGTCGCCAACTCATCGCCGCGCGGGACACCGCTGCGGGCACTGCCTATGCCAGTGTCTCCAGCCATGGGGCAACATCCTTTCCTCGACGCTCAAGCGGTGTGGCGAGCAAGTCCGCCAAGTCTTCCAGGCTCGCAAGGTTGTGGACCGAGCGAAATTCGTCCACATGCGGCATGATCGCACGCGCACCCAGAGATTTTGGCGCATAAGCATCGTAGCGCAAGAGCGGGTTCAGCCATATGAGGCGGCGGCAGGACTTGTGCAGCCGCTCGACTTCGCGCCCCAGGCCTTCGGCGTTATCGCGGTCCAGTCCGTCGGTGATGAACACCACCACGGCGCCTTGCGTCAGCACACGGCGGGACCAGTCGCGGTTGAAGGCGTGCAGGCAACGACCGATGCGCGTTCCTCCTTGCCAGTCCGTCACCGTCTGTCCCACGCTCTCAAGCGCCTCGTCCACGTCGCGATGGCGCAGGTAATGGGTGATGTTGGTAAGGCGAGTTCCGAAAACGAAGCTGTGCACGCGGTCGCGGTCGTTCGTCAGAGCGTGCATGAAGTGCAGCACCATCCGCGAATACTGCGCCATCGAGCCGGAAATATCGCAGATCAGCACCAGCGGCGGCGGGCGGTAGCGCTGGCGTTGCCACTTGATCGGAATGTCGCCGCCA
>SKZV01000169.1 GCA_007127165.1 Rhodovibrio sp.
GCCGGTCCAGGGACCCGCCGAAAGGATCAGCAGGTCGTGTGCGACCTCGTCCCCACTCTCCAACCGCAGCGTTCCGCCGTCGAGGTCGACTGCAGCGATCCGTGACTCGGCATGGACAGCGCCGCCCAACCGCGTCACCCGCCGGGCCAGCGCCGCCACAATCGCGTCCGCCTGCAGTACCCCGCCGCTGGGCACAAAACAGATATCGGCGAGCGCCGAGACTTCCAGCAACGGAAATCGCCGCGCCGCCGCCTCCCCATCGAGCCATTCATAGCTCTGGCCGATGCGATCCATGGTTTCTGCCGAGTCGCGCGCCCAGGTCTCGCCCGGCGCGGAGAGCACCAGCGTGCCCGTCCGGCGATACAGCCGCTCTCCAAGGTCCGCCCAGAGCCGCTCCCAGGCTGCATAGGCGTCATCGACCATTGCGGCATATCCGAGGTGACGGCCGTAGGCGTGGCGGATCAACCGTGACCCGTCGACGGAAGAGGCGAGCGGGTTGGGCACCGCCGCCTGATCGTAAACGGTCACAATGTGCCCGGCTTGCTGCAAGGCGCGGGCAAGAGAGAGGCCAATGATGCCTGCCCCTACGACGCCGATTTGCATGGCTTAGTCCTTCGCCGTCTTCTCGTAAGCGAGGATCGCGGCGGCCAAATCTTCCAGTGCGGTTCCGGTGGACTTGAACAGCGTTATCTGCTTATCGCTGGACCGGCCCGGATGCTGCTCGCGCGTTAACATGAAAAGATCGGCCAGGACGTCATTGCGGCTGATGACATTGTCGTTGATCGGCTGTACTAGATCTCCGCCCTCGCTCAACGCGCCGTCGAAGGTATCGCAGAACAACTCCGCCCGCTCGACAGCCGTGTCGTCGGTTTCCCGCATCGTCGGCTTGAACGCGCCCACGAGATCGACGTGATGGCCGGGCTGCAGCCAAGCGCCGAGCACCAACGGCTCGATCGACATCGTGGCGCAGGAGATGACCTGGGCCCACTCCATTCCGGCTTTGATACTGTCTTCCGGCTTGGCGTCGAAGCCTTCGCGCGTCAACCGCTCCGCCAGTTGCCGCCCGCTCGCGGGCGTGCGGCCCCAAACGCGAACCTCGCGGATCGGTCGCACGCTGGCATGTGCGCGCACCAGTTCGGGCGCCATCGCGCCGGTGCCGACCATGAGCAGCCGCGAAGCGTCCTTCACCGCCAGATAGTCGGCGGCCAGCGCCGAGGCTGCGGCAGTACGGCGGTTGGTGAGCGGCTGACCGGCGACGAGCGCCAGCGGCTGACCGGTCTTGCCGTCATTCAGCAGGTAATTCCCCATGACGGATGGCAGGCCGTGGTCCGGGTTATCCGGAAATACCGTGGCGACCTTCACGCCAAGGTAGCGATCGACCTGCCATGCGGGCATCAACAAGAGAGTGCCGTCCGTCCCGGCATGGGAGGCAACCGTATGGTGATGGCGCGGCGGCTGCTCGACTCCCTCGCGGAATGTCGTGCGGAGCGTCTCAACCAGGCTGGGATAATCCAGGGCCTCGCCGACCTCTTCAGGGGAGAGAATGCGCATGGATGGGGCTCCTTGCAATGATGTCCGGGGGGCCGGGGGATGGTGTTTTCCGGCAAAGTCTCTGACAGTTTTTCGATGACGATGCAAAAAAACAAGTGGCGGAACGCCGCGAACGGAAACGCCCGCCCATTGCCGCGCGACGACGGATGGCGGAGGAAGCTCCCCTAGCCGCTCGCCAAGCCGGGACGAAGCCGCGGCTTGAGTGCTCAGGTCCCGGTCCGTGACGAGGTCAGCATCTGTACGTTCGCCGGCTGCGTCGTTTCCGGCGAAGCGCTCTGCCTTCGCGCCAGATCGCGCTGCGCCAGTTCCAGGCTGTGCTGAATCCGGGTGATTTCGCGCTCAAGCTGCTCGATTCGATAGCGCCGCTCCCTGGCGCGGCGACGGTGACGGCCTTGCGACCACCACACTGTTGCGCCGCCAAGGATGAAACCGACAAAGATCGCCGCAAGAACCATGAGATAGAGCGGCGGCGCGACCTCCATTGGCAAGGGCCAGAGATCGATCGGCGTGCGCTGGCGGTGGTTCACTGCGAAAATGACCGCGATGGCCAGTATCGGAATGCTGATAATCCAGGAAATAGGTTTCACGCTGAACCGTCTACCATTGCTTCAACTACAAACTATTGGGGAAGCCCGCCGTCACAAGCGCAAGCACAAGGCTTTATCGTCGTGCCGTTCCGCCTTGCGGCACGTTGCCATGCCCCAGACCTGCGCAGGTCTCCCCTGCTCCCCAATCTGCCGCATCCTAGTCTGCCCCGTTCAGCCGCTCACGCAACTGTTTTCCGGTCTTGAAGAAGGGAATCCGCTTGGCGTCGACGCTGACCGTGGCGCCGGTGCGAGGATTGCGGCCAACCCTGGACTCCCGCTCCTTCACTGAAAATGCACCAAACCCGCGCAATTCCACGCGCTTACCTTCTGCCAGCGCGGCACCGATCTCGTTGAAGATGGTGGATACGATCCGCTCGATATCCCGCTGGTAGAGATGCGGGTTCTCTTCCGCAAGCTGCTGTATCAGCTCTGATTTTGTCATTGCCGCCTTACCTCGTCGTCCCCCTGCGTCGCCGATGGCTTGGCCTATCGGCAGTCCGTCCCGTCACTTCAGTCGTCTCGATTTTTATGAATGATGACCGCCCCGATAAGGGTGCGTCAAGGTAAGTCTCTCAGTTAGCTCAATTTTACTGCCTGCCTGGCCCAAAAAAACACCCGGCCGCGCAACTTGCGGCCGGGTGTCCGGAAAAGTCCAGTCGCGAAGTGGAAGAAGGCTTAGGACTTGCCCTCGCCCCCATCGTCTTCGCTGCTTTCCTTAACCTGCTCCTTGACGGCTTGGCTCATTGCGGGGCCGAGGATCTCGCCGAGGCTGGCGCCGGTATCGGTTGAACCGTACTCGGCCATCGCCTTCTTCTCTTCCTCGATCTCGCGCTGCTTGACCGAGAGGTTGATTTTCCGGGTCTTCTTGTCGATCGCGGTGATGCGCGCATCCAGCTTCTCGCCCGGCGCAAACCGGTCGGGACGCTGCTCACTGCGGTCACGCGACAGCTCCGCCTTGCGGATGAAACCTAGCGGACCTTCGCCGTCGCCGACATGAACTTCCAGACCGGCATCCTGCACGTTGGCAACGGTGCAGGTCACAACCTCGCCCTTACGCAGGCCGGACATCGCCGACTCGAAGGGATCTTCGCTGAGCTGCTTGATGCCGAGCGAGATACGCTCCTTGTCGACATCCACATCGAGGACCTTGACCTTGACGATGTCGCCCTTCTTGAAGTTGCGGACGGCTTCCTCGCCGGACTCTTCCCAGGACAGGTCGGAGAGGTGAACCATGCCGTCGATATCGCCGGGAAGGCCGACAAACAGGCCGAACTCGGTAATGTTCTTGACCTCGCCCTCCAGCTCCGTGCCGGCGGGATACTTCTCCTGGAACTCGTCCCAGGGGTTCGCCAAGGTCTGCTTGAGACCCAGCGAGATCCGGCGCTTCTGCTCGTCCACGTCCAGGATCATCACCTCGACCTCCTGAGAGGTGGAGACGATCTTGCCCGGATGGATGTTCTTCTTGGTCCAGCTCATCTCGGAGACGTGCACCAGACCCTCGATCCCGGCTTCCAGCTCCACGAAGGCGCCGTAATCCGTGATGTTGGTGACGCGGCCGGTGAACTTGGCGCCGACCGGATACTTCGCCGACGCGCCCTCCCAGGGATCGGCCTCGAGCTGCTTCATGCCCAGCGAAATACGCTGCGTTTCCGGGTTGAAGCGGATCACCTGGACATTCACCGTCTGCCCGATGGACAGAACGTCGGAGGGGTGGTTGACCCGCTTCCACGAGATGTCGGTGACGTGCAGCAGCCCGTCTACGCCGCCCAGATCGACGAAGGCGCCGTAGTCCGTGATGTTCTTCACCACGCCTTCCAGAACCTGGCCTTCCTTCAAGGAAGAAATCAGCTCGCTGCGCTGCTCGGCCCGGGTCTCCTCCAGCACGGCACGGCGGGAAACCACGATGTTGCCGCGCGAGCGGTCCATCTTGAGAATCTGGAACGGCTGCGGCGTGCCCATCAGCGGCGTCACGTCACGCACCGGACGGATGTCGACCTGGCTGCCGGGCAGGAACGCCACGGCGCCGTTGAGGTCCACGGTGAAACCGCCCTTGACCCGGCCGAAGATCTGGCCAGTGACGCGCTCAGCCTTCTCGTAAGCCTTCTCAAGCTGCGTCCAGGCCTCCTCGCGACGGGCCTTTTCGCGCGAGAGCATGGCCTCGCCATTCTTGTTCTCGAAACGCTCCAGGAAGACCTCGACTTCGTCGCCGACCTTCAGTCCCTGGTCTTCTCCAGCCTTGCTGAACTCCTTGAGCGGCACCCGCCCTTCGGACTTCAGCCCAACATCGATGAGGACTTCATCGCCCTCGAATTCTACAACCATGCCTTTGAGCACGGTTCCTTCCAGGCGCCCGTCGGTGCCGAGGGATTCCTCGAGCAGCGCCTCGAAGCTCTCGTTCATACTTTCAGTCATGCCGGTGGCGGCGGCGGTTTGAGCCATAATGTTCGTCGTCCTTTCGTCCGTTCCGTTGCTTCGGTTTCTCGGGCCTGCCGGTTGTTTCCGGCGGTCTTCCCGTCTGCCGGTGGATCAGGCCGGGCGTTCAACACCGTGAAATGCGGCGCACCGCACTCCATGTGCTTTTGCAGTTGGCGTCGTTCCAAGCGGCAACTGCCCAGCAGCCATCCGGGCCGGGCCATGCGGGTCACTTGTTTTGGTCCCGCGCAATGCGTTTTCGAATGCCCGGGCCGCGCCCGCTCAAGCCCTTGCCCAGTCGGGCTTTTACAGGCCCAGTCAAGCTTTTACAGGCAGCGTGCGCGCACGATCTCCAATGCGGCACGGAAAGCCTCGTCCGCATCCATCCTGGAGGTATCGAGCCGGTAGGCATCCGTTGCGGGACGCAGGGGCGCTGTTTCTCGACCAGCGTCCCGGGCGTCACGCGTCCGCATATCTTGCAGGACGCGGGCATATATACTCTTCTCGCCACGCGCAAGCAACTCTTCGTGCCGTCGCCGGGCACGTTCTTCGGCACTTGCGGTCACGAACAGCTTGGCGCAGGCTTCCGGACATACAACCGTTCCGATGTCGCGTCCGTCCAGAACAGCGCCTTGCTTGCCCTGCGGTGGATTATACGCGAAATCACGCTGGAATGCGAGGAGCGCGCAGCGAACCAACGGCAGCGCCGACACCTGCGAGGCCGCAGCGCCGACCGCCTCGCCGCGCAGATCGTCGCGCTCCAGGTCGGCGGGGACGAGCCCCTCGGCGACAGCCGCCGCCGCGGGCTCGTCGGCGGGATCGCCGCCAGCGTCCAGGACCTTGGCGCCGACTGCGCGGTAGATGCTCCCGGTGTCGAGGTAAGCGAGGTCGAGCGCCGCCGCCAGGCTCCGCGCCAACGTGCCTTTTCCCGCGGCCGCTGGCCCGTCGACCGCCACGATGATCGAGTCGGCCGTCATTGCGGCAAGGATCGCAGGCCGCCGCCGCTCATCGGGAGGCCTCCAGATCATAGCGCTCGACGATGCCGGGCTGGATTTCTTTTGCGTGGATGGTCAGCAGCACCAAACATGCGTCCAGGCTGTCGCCTGCCTCCAACGCCGCCTCCATGCGCGCTTCCACCCGCTCGGTTTCCGCCACACCGTTGGCTTCGGCGAAGTGCGTGCGGCCCAGCATGCAATAGGCCAACAGGGCAGCCGCATCGCGGATCGCCCGCTCATCGGGCGCCCGTCCGCCTGCCGCTTCCTTCAGCAGCCGCACCGTCGTGATCTTCATCGCGCCGGGCACCCGCCAGGACGACAATCCCTTCTCGCTCACGGCTTCGTCCAGCAAACGAACCTCGCGCGAGCGCCCGAACATTCCAAAAAACCCAAGCATACCGAACCTTATCACCCGCCCCTGCAAAGGGGAAAGTGGATCGTGACCGAAAATCGCCCCAAAGCACGAGGCCGGGAGCGTCGAACGCATGTAACGGCTCTTTCTCGATTTCGTATTAACCGGCGCACTGGTGCGACAGCCGCTCCCTGACCTTGACCTGGATCAAACAGGCAATTGCGGAAGGGTGTACACTGAAGCCTCAAAACGCGCGACCGTAAACGCGCATGAGCCGCCTGTCCGTTCCACCGGCATGTCCGTTCCAGGGGAGGGAGAGCCCATGATCCGAACAGTCCTCGTCGCCGTGGACGCATCCGAACACGCAAAGGCCGCCGTCGACCTCGGTGCGGGCATAGCCAGCGCCTACGACGCCGATCTCGTGCTGCTTCACGTGGTTTTCGGCGGCCCGACCCCGAACGACCTCTATGGCAAAGCGGAACAACAGCTGGACGCCGCAATGGAAGCCGGAACGTGGCAAAGCGAGCATGACCACTGGGGCCGTGAGCACCAAATCCAGGAGTTTGCAGGCAGCATCATCCTGGATGAGGCGAAGGAGCGCGCAACGGCTCGCGGGGCGCAGCGTGTCAAGGCCATCAACGACTACGGCTCCACCGTCGAGCGGATTCTGGAACATGCAGAAATCCTTTCCGCCGACATGATCGTCATGGGCGCACGCGGAACCGGCGCACTCCAGAACCTCTTCATCGGCAGCACATCGCACGGCGTGCTCCACAACGCCCCCTGCACCGCTATCGCCGTGCACCACACCGGCGGGGCCCAGGACCTCGCGGCGGTGAAGCGCATCGTGGTGCCGGTCGACGGCTCGGAGCACGCGGACAAGGCCGTCGCCCTGGCGGGCGAGCTTGCCGGGAAAGCGGGGGCGGCCTTGAGCCTCGTGCACGTGCTGATGCGCCACGCGCCGGCACGGGAGCTGGAGGCTCTGGTCGACCCGAAAAAGCTGAGCGAAGAGGCGCGGGAGACGTTGAGCCGGGCGCACCGGAGGGAACCCGGCCGCCCCACGCTCTCCGACTCTCTGAGCTTGCCGGAACTCGAAAGTGCCTTGAAGGAAATCGGCGGTATCATTCTCGAAGACGCCAAGCGCAATGCCCAGGACAGCGGCGCGGGAGAGATCGAAACCAAGCTTCTCGACGGCGACGCCGCGCAGGCCATCATCGGCACCGCACGGCAACAAAAAGCCGATCTGATCGCGATGGGAACACGCGGCCTCGGTCAGATCAAGCAGCTCTTCGTGGGAAGCGTCTCCTATAAAGTCACCCATAGCGCGCCCTGCACCACGATGATGGTGCGCTAAGTCCGCTACTCGCGTGAACGTGAACCGGGCGCTGTCGCGGTCACTGTTGCGGCTTGTTAGAGTATTCCTGAACTCTTCCTACGCCTGACGCTTCTACAATAATCGGGCGAGGGGGGCGCGGCTGTCACGCCCGTGATGGCCGTGGAACCGCCGTCACCGGACGGCAGAGCAGGAAGGACTTCAGATGAGCGGGCAAGTTACGTCACCCAGCCTTTACGATGCCCTGAGCCACCCGCCGGTTCGCGCCGCCGGAAATGACGTGGAGCACACGATTTATCGCGGCGCGGGGAAGACCACCTACGGCAAGTTTTCTTACAAGGCGCCGGCCGAGGGGCTGGTGCAGACGGGCTGGCCGGAAGCGCCGGAAACCCACTGGACGGACGATTTCGAGATCGCCTGGACCAAGACCGGCGACAAGGGTCCGCTGGTATTGTTCATTCACGGCGTGCCCTGCAACCGGGCGCAGTGGGAAGAGGTGCAGCGCTACGTCGGGCGCTTCTGTGAGACCATCGCCATCGACATGCTGGGCATGGGCGAGAGCACGCAGCCGCGCATGTACGGCCAGCGCGGCAAGGACGATGGCGACTTCGAGCAGTGGCACTGGTACAACGACGTGGATTACGTCGAGAAGCTGATGCAGCACGAGTATCCGGGCCGCGAATTCGTGCTGATCGCCGACGACTGGGGCAGCGGCATCGCCTCACACTATGCCGCGAAGCATCCCGACCGCCTGCTGGCCTTGGCGCAATTCGATTCGGTGGCCTTCGACGGCTATCCGGTGAACGAGATTCAGGCCATCGGCCGCGCCTCGCAGATCCCGAACACCCCCGAGGGCGACCAGATGTTCGCCCAGGCCTTCGGTGCCTTCGATCAGACGCTGGTGCAGATCCTGAAGTCCATGGTGCACATGCCGGACACCTACAACCAGTACAAGCTGCGCCTGCTGACCTTCCCCTACGTGCAGGTGGACTACGAGCGCAACGGCAAGGGCGACGGCGTCAGCGACGTGGCGAAGTCCACGACCCTGCGGCTGAACATGCACAACATCCGGGTGCTCTCCGACCGGGCGTCGGTACTGAGCCCAGCGCTGTTGCTGCCTTATCATCCGGAGAAGAACCCGAACGGGGTGGACTACGGTCGGATCACGGTGCCGACGCTAATCGGTTGGGGCGAATACGACAACATGATGCCGGCGGCGCAGACTCAGCGCTTCGCCAACGTGCTGGGCACGGATGACGTGCAGATCGAGGTGATACCCCGCGCGGGGCACTTCGCCCATACGGACCAGCCCCTGCGCGAGGCCGACAGCATTATAAACTTCATCCGCCGGGTGGTGGGTCGCAAGGCGATGGGCGACGTCTACCTCGGCAACGAGGGGATCTGGAAAGGTGACGAGCGGGAGATGATCGAAGACCTGCGGTCGATCTACGGAATCGAGGCGACCTCGCAGCTATAGCAAAAGAGCCCGTCGAAGGCTGCCGAACTTGTAACGACTGTACCGCCGCGCCGGACACGAACATCCCGCGCGGCGGTCGACTTTGAGTACAGCGATCACAATTGCGTAAGATTGCACCAATTTGGTGTTCTTCTGTCGGACGAGGGTCTAAAAATGAACTTCCCGTAGCGCTCCACTCGTTTTTCGGTGCCGGAAGGTTTAGACAATGATCGACGTGCTTTTGAACCTCGTGCTTTATCTCATCGCCATGGGCGCAATCCTGACGATCTTCCTGCCTTTCTCGCCGATGACCATCGACCTGATCCTCGTTTCTCGCGAGCGTCTGATCGCGATTTACCGCAATCGGCATATCCTTTGGATCATCGGCGCCCTCGCATTCGGCCTGCTGCTTGTGCGCAGCGCGCTTGCCGAGTGGCTCCCGGACACGGCCGTGGCGCAGGCGATCGGCGGCGGCGGCGCCTTATGGTTCTGGGTCGCTGCGGGAAGCGTAGGGGCCCTGGCCGTGGCCTTTTGGAGCGGTTACGTGCCTTACGTCATGACCCCGCCCAGCAAGGTAGAGATCCTTTCGTCCGCCGAGGCCGACCGCAGCCTATCGCCGGATGACACTGTCCTTGGCCTGCTGCATGGGGGGCAAGCACGGGCTTACCCGCGCGACCAACTCTCGCGCCCGCACTACGTCAAGGACACCGTTGCCGGTACGCCGCTGACGATCTCCTACTGCATCCTGTGCAACAGCGGGATTGCCTTCAAGTCGGAGCTTGGCGGGCGTCCGCTCGACCTGATGTCGGTGACGGCCTACAACAACAACATTATCTTCCTCGACCCGGAGCGCGGCAACTTCCTGCAACAACTCGACGGGCGGATCATCGACGGGCCGGATAAGGGTAAGCAACTCGAATCGCTGCCGTTATTGGTGTCCAGTTGGCGGGAGTGGAAGCAGCTTCACCCCGACACGAAGGTCTATTTCGCGCCGCCCACCGGATTGCGCGACCGCATGGTCGACATGATGCTCCAGATGATGATCCCGATCGACAAGCTCGCGCGCCGGGACGAACCCTGGCACCGCGTCAAGGGCTCGCTCGACACGCGGCTGCCCGCGATGAGCTTCGTTTTCGGCGTGGAGCTTGGCGGAGAGCGCTGCGCCTATCCCGTCTCCGGGTTGGAGCGCGAAGCCGTGGTGAACGATACGCTGGGAGGCGAGCCGCTCACGGTCTTCTACGACGAGCGGCACAAGCTAGGCTCGGTCTTTTCGCGCCGCCAGGGTGGCCGTGACCTCACGTTCCGCCGGGCTGCGGGGGAGGCTGGCGCGGCCCTCGCAAAGGACGACGAGACCGGGAGCGAGTGGGACGTGCACGGGCACGCCGTTTCGGGCGAACTGGCGGGGGCGCAGCTAACCGAGATTCCGCACTTCAACAAGCTTTTTTGGTTCAGTTGGGCGCTCTTCAAGCCCGGAACCCGCATCGCCTCCGTCGATGCCCCGCAGACGGAGCCGTCGCGCGCCGCCGTCGTTTCTCCCTAATTCGCGGAAGATTCGGTGGTACCTCTTATTGGGTGGAAGGCAAAGGCGGATTGGATGCAGGACCCCCTCGTGCTTCCGTGTTAGGATTGGCCGCAAATAAAGGAGGCACTCGATGTGGGCTGATGCATTCAAGCGTTGGATGAATCTCATGACGTGGTGGCTGCCGCAGCAACAGCAGCGGCGGCCCGAGGAGCGGCAAAAGGAAGCCGAACCCAAGCAGCGAGCGGCGGAGACAGCCGAGCCCCGGAAACCGGAGGAAAAAGAACCCGCGAAGCCAGCAGAGTCGCGCGCCGCCGAAAGCGAGCAAGCGCCCCCGTCGAAGCCGGCCTCCCCCTCCCAAACGCAGACGGCGGCCAAGCCCCCGGAGAGCGAAAGCGCGCCGGAGAAGAGCCAAAAGGCATCGGAAAAGCAATCCGCCTCGGAACCCCAGCGCGAGACAGAGGCCAAGACTCAGCCGGAAGCGCCGCGTCAGTCCGAAACGTCACGTCAAAAAGAGTCGTCTTCGGCAGCCGCGAAGACTGCCGCCGCACCCGATGACCTGACTGAGATCAAGGGGATTGGCCCAGCGATGCAGCAGAAGCTATCCGATCTCGGAATCACCCGGTTCGAAGAGCTTGCAGAGGCCGACACCGAGGCGCTGACGGAAAAACTGAAGGCTACGCAGCGAACGATTACGCAGGACAGAGTCAAAGGCTGGATCGCCGCCGCTCGAAAGCAGCGCTCTAAAGCGGGATGACTTAACCAAGTCTTATACCAGTGGCATTAAAGAATGACCTTTACGCTCGTCATGGCCGGGCTTGACCCACGGCTGTCCGGTTAGAATTTTCTGGACAAGGTGCATGGCATTGATTCCACTTCAGAATCGACGTTTTAGCGGACGTTTTGGTTCTGAGGCGGGAGACAATGCC
>SKZV01000238.1 GCA_007127165.1 Rhodovibrio sp.
CTCATTTCATAAATAGGAGAGCAGCATGCACAAACTGAAACTTCTTGGAGCGGTTGCCGCCGTCACGATGATGGCGGGGACATTGGCGCCCGACAGTGCACAAGCGACCATCGCCGCCTACGCGGATTTCGAAAGCTCCAATCAACGGATCACCGATAGCGCGGGCAACAAACTTGATTCAGGTTTCTTCTCGGAATTCGGTTCCACGGTGACCTGGGATCCGAGAGCGGTTCTGCGCGGGGTGACTGACGACCCGTCCAACGTGACTGCTTTCGACAAGCCGAGCTTCGAAGCCGGAACGGGCGACTTTGGGCTGGTCCAGGAAACCGCTTCGGTTTTCAATAATCCGAACGACTTCGCGAGCGGCACGGCGTCGACCCAGGGTAATATCATCAATCGCGCCGGCGAAAACAATGCCAACTCCACCGTCACGACCACGGCGGAGGTCAACCTGGATGACGCTGGATTGGGTTCCGGCGATTCGCAGGTTCTCTTGCAGGTCTTCAACTTTGTCATCGACCCGGCTGCAGCGGGTGTAGAGCAGGGAGAAACAGTGAACCTGCGCTTTTCTTTCGATTCGAGTCTGCAACTGGTAACAGAGGATCAGGACCTCACCGACGATCTGTTCGGCACGTCGCCGTGGAGCGCCACTTCTTCCTTCGCCCTTTCGGCTGTGGACGAAACCGGTCAGGAAATTGATGCCACCCAGATTGTGGGTGACCTCGCCGATCTGAACAGGAGCCGTGCGTTGGGTGCCGCGTTCGGGCCGGAGGCCACCACGCACACTGTCGAGTTTGCTTTCACGGCCGGTGTGCCGCAGCAGTTCTCGGCCGACCAGCAAGTCCGCGTGCGTGCGAATGCAGTGCGGGATGAGCCTGATAATGATATTCCGGTCCCAGCGACCTTGATGCTCTTCGGAACCGGGCTCCTTGGCCTTGGGTTTGTATCCCGGCAGCGTGCACGCCGCCGTCAGCGGGTGGTCTGATACAACAAGGCTCAACTTGACTTTAAATTGAGGGGGCGCTTCGCCCCCTCGTTCTTTTTCGCACCCGTCATGAAGGCGGCTTGCTCGCATAGCCGCTTTGGACGAAGCGGCGGACCGAAGACGGCCAAAGGGACAGAAAAGCACGGAACTGCTGGTCGTTGTTCCGAGTCCCGCGTTCCGCGTCAACGCGCGTGCCTTGCCCGGAAATGGGTGGCCGCGGATGAGCGCCGAGCCAGTGGGCCTGATAGAGGGGTAGGAACCTGGCCTGTGCATGACGGATTTCCGCGATGGCGTCCGTCGACTCGCTGAGTTCCGCATAGGAAAAAGCCGCCTTGATCGAATTCCGCGAGTCATCCTTCAGTGCCCGCGAAACCTGGGGCGTTGCGAGTTTCGGGAAGGCTTCAGCGGTCTGTGCGCGCCGCGGACGGGCGTGGTCGAAAATCCAGACGCTGCATCCGCTCGCCGCTTGCGCCTTGGCGATGCGGTCGATGCAGCGCGTTAAAAGCGGCCGGTCCGGCAGATGGTGAAGCGAGAAAACCGCCGATATGAGGTCCGCTGCACCGTGTTCCTCGAACGGCGGCGCCGTCATATCCGCCTCTATGAGTTCGATGCGCGCGCCCAGACCGGCCGCGCTAATGGCTTGGCGGCCCCGAGAGAGCATTTCTTCGGAGAGATCGGTCCCGACGATTGTGACATCCGGGCGCAGTTGCGCGAGGTGAAGAAGAAGTTGTGCAGATCCCGACCCCAGATCGAAGACGCGCCCGCCCTCCGGCAGCAGGGCCGACATTGCCAACGCATTGAAGCGGTAAACCGGCCAGAGTGCACCCGCATCGTCCCCCGCGTCGTGAAAGGCTTCGACACTCCCTTCGCCCTCCATAGCCATGGGTTCCGGCTCGCGCTCAAGGTTTCCGGGCAGGACGGCTTCCTTCACGGCGAGTGAGATCAATCCTGCCTGCGACAGTAAGTCCGGCATGTCAGCACACCTCCCAAGGGCCGGGACATCTTTCCCGCCACGAAATGGACAGATAACGAATTCTTTACACTGAGCATGGATAACAGAGAATTAACGAAGCAACCTGTTGCATGGAGATGACATTTTGGGCATCGCGCGTCGCGAGCGCTGGGCGATTTTTCTGCAACTACCGATTACCCTGGCCATTCTCGCAGCGCCGATAGAACAGATCGGCAAAGCCGTCTTGCTGCTGCTCGTGTGGGCCGTAACGTTCCGGCGATTGTCCTTGAGCGACGCGCTGCTGTTCGTCCTCGCCAGCGCGGTTTTCACGGTGATGAACATCCTCGCAATCCAAGGCGGCGTATTCCGCTTCGAGAACCCCACGCTGGCGACTCTTCCCGCCTACGAGTTCTTCATGTGGGGCTTTTACTTCCTGCACATGCGCCGCCTGTTGGCGCACGAAGAGCGCGTCTTGACCTGGAGCGCGGGTCTCGGCACGCTTGTATTCGCCCTGCCCTTCCTGGTCTTCACCGGCCACTCGACGCATCTGATCCTGCTTCTCGCGGCTCTGGCGCTGCTGTTGGCGCTGTTTCATTCGAAGGGCGACATCATGTACGGCGTCTATGCGGTCTTGTTGGGCCTGGCGATCGAGTGGGTCGGCGTCACTACCGGAGAGTGGTCTTATCCCGGAAGCCCGCTCAGCGTTCCGCCCTGGTCCTACGTGATGTGGGCAGGCTGCGGCATCCTGCTTCGGCGCTTCGCGGCCCCACTGGCCGACACTCTTGCCGCGCGGCTGACCGGCGCGATGCGGAGGCAATCATGACAGCGCCCACCCTCGCGGCGTTCCACACGGTCGTCGCCGCCGAGCGGATCTTGGAGCGCGAGGCGGCGCAAGAGCGCTATGGCCTCGACACATGGCCGGGCGAGCCCCACCTGCTTGGCGCGCTCCGGCCGGGCGAACGCGGCGAGGTCGCACGCATCGTGGCTTGCGCAGC
>SKZV01000230.1 GCA_007127165.1 Rhodovibrio sp.
TCCGTCCCGAACTCGGAAAAACAGGCCCCGGACACCAGCCCTACATAGCCGGTGCCGATCATCGCAATGCGCATCAGGCCACTCCTAGCATACCGGTTAAAACATCTTGGGGTGAATAGGACACCGGCGCTCCGCCGAGAAATGCGCCGCACAGAGAACTGCGCCGTTTTCAGCGCCGTGCGGAGACGGTTCGCGGGTGCCCATCGCTAATCTTCCAGCGCAATCATGCGGCGCATCGCCGCGCGGGTCGCTTCGGCGGTTTCCGGGTTGTCCAACGCGAACTGCAGCGTCGCTTCCACGTAACCGGCCTTGTTGCCGCAGTCGAAGCGCTCTCCCTGGAAGCGCAGGCCGTGGAACGGCACTTCGTGGATCGTGGCCGCCAGCGCGTCCGTCAGCTGGATCTCGCCGCCGTGCCCGGCCTGCTGCGTATCCAAGGCCCGCATCACGGCCGGATCGAGAATGTAACGGCCAATAATCGACAAGGTGGAGGGCGCGTCTTCGGGCGCGGGCTTCTCCACCAGTCCTTGCGCGGCGGCAAGGCGGCCGTCATCCGCCGTGACGTCGAGAATGCCATAGCGCGCGGTCTGATCCTTCGGAACGTCGATCACCGCAACGACGTTGCCGCCAACCTCCGCATGAGCGTCCAGCAACTGCTTCAGGCAGGGCGTTTCGGCGCGAATAAGGTCGTCGGGCAGAGCCACCGCAAAGGGCTCATCCTGCACAAATGCGCGCGCGCACCAGACCGCATGGCCCAGGCCCAGCGGCTGCGGCTGGCGGGTGTAGACCAGGCTTCCGGCGGGCGGCTGACAGCGGCGCACCTCCGCAAGTTCCTTGCTCTTGCCTTTGGCCTCGAGCAACGCCTCCAGTTCCGCCGCGCGGTCGAAGTGGTCCTCGATTGCGCTCTTGCCGCGCCCGGTCACAAAGATGAACGCCTCGAGCCCGGCAGCGCGGGCCTCCTCGACGGCGTACTCGATCACTGGCCGGTCGACGACCGGCAACATTTCCTTGGGAACCGCCTTGGCTGCGGGAAGCACCCGCGTGCCAAGTCCAGCGACCGGGAACACAACCTTGCGCACACGTTGCATATTAAAAGTTCGGAGCCCCTGGCAATGATTTGTCGAGAAGTGTTGCCATAGCCGCGACAGGGGCACAAGACACCCCATAGGCTAACGGCCGGAGCCAAAGCTCCGGCCGTTGCGTGGGCTCAAAAACTATTTAGAGCGCGGGTTTATGCGTCTCCGCTACCCGGCTTCTCGGAGAAGTACTGGTTGAACTTGTCCTTTACCCCCATGAAGTCGTCGGCATCCGCCGGTGCGTCCTTCTTGCGGGTTATGTTCGGCCATTCGTCGCTGTACTTGGTGTTCATCTCCAGCCAGTTTTCGGCCTCCGGATCGGTGTCCGGCAGAATCGCCTCGGGCGGGCACTCCGGCTCGCAGACTCCACAGTCGATGCACTCGTCGGGGTGAATGACGAGCATGTTCTCGCCCTCATAGAAACAGTCGACCGGGCAGACTTCCACGCAGTCGGTGTACTTGCACTTGATGCAGGCTTCTGTGACGACGTAGGTCATCGTTTGCCATCTCTCCTTCGCCTTCGCGGGTGGCGCTGAAGGCGGTTTGCTACAGGTGGTTTATCCTACACGAGAGCGTCGCCCGGCCGACCGTCGCAACACCCCCTTGCGCCAAGGCCGCGCCATCGTGGAAACTCCCACGAAAGGCAGCCGCCCGGCTATCGTGAGGAAGTCGTTAGCACGCCCCGCGCGCGGCGGGCAACCCTCAGAAAACTGCGGGCTTGAAGATTGGAAGAGTTTTGCTTGTCACAAAAAGGAGACGGGTTTGAATCAGGACCCACGCTACCACGGCTTCGACGGCGACCCCGGACTGCGCGGCGGAGAGGACGCCCGGCTTCACGCCCCCGCGACCCAGCGCAACCGCCAACCGATTCTGGACGTTTTGCTGCGCGTGCTGCCATCCAGCGGCACGGCCTTGGAACTGGCCAGCGGGACCGGAGAGCACGCGGTTTGGTTCGCGCACAACCTGCGTCCGCTGGTCTGGCAACCCAGCGACCCGGACCCGCAGATGCGCCGCTCGATCGATTCCCATGCCCGCGCCGCCGAGGTCGGCAATATCCGCCCTGCCATCGAGATCGACGTCACGCGCGGCCCCTGGCCGGTTGACACCGTCGACGCCATCGTCTGCATCAACTTGCTGCACATCTCGCCGTGGCAGGCGACGGAGGGGCTTTTCGCGGGCGCGGCTGCCCACTTGGCGGCAGGCGCGCCGCTGGTGATCTACGGCCCGTTCAAGCGTGGCGGCGTCCACTCGGCCGAAAGCAACGAGCGCTTCGATGTCTCGCTGAAAGCCAGCAATCCCGAGTGGGGCGTGCGCGATCTGGACGCCGTGGCCGAGGTCGCTGCCGCGAACGGCTTCGCTCTGGAGGAAACCATCGAGATGCCCGCGAACAACCTCACCGTCGTATTTCGCCGCAACGACGGCTGAAGAGCCACGCGGCCCTCCCTCCGCTTCCTGCGAAAGGAGGGCCGCGCGAGTATCAGCCCAGGCGGTCGCCCACCTTCAGGCCCGCCTCACTGGCGAACTCAGGCGCGGGAACCTTGCCGCCGCCCTCGGGACGCACCCGCTTGACGTCGATCTGGCCGTCTTTCGCCGCGACGGTGATCTTGTCGCCCTCAACCGCCACGATCTCGCCGGGCTTGCCTTGAGCGGAGCCGCTGCTCATCCGGGAATCGAAGATTTGCAGCATCTTGCCGTTATGGGTGGTCCAGGCGCCGGGCTGCGGATTGCAGCCGCGGATCAGGTTGTAGACCTGCTGCGCCGGCTGGTTCCAGTCGATCTCGGCATCCTTACGGCGGCACCAGCTCTCGTAGGTCGCCTGGGAATCGTCCTGCGGCACCTTCGGGGCCTTGCCTTCGCGCACCAGATCGACGGCCTCGACCATCGCCTCGATGCCCAGCGGCATGAGCTTCTTGAAGTAAACGTCGCCGAGGGTCTCGTCCGGCCCGATGTCGACCTCTTTCTGCAGAAGGATCGGCCCTTCGTCCAGGCCTTCGTCCGGCCAGAAGATGGTCAGCCCGGTCTTGCTCTTGCCCTGGATGATCGGCCAGTTGATTGAACTGGGGCCGCGATGGGCGGGCAGCAGCGAGGGGTGATACTGGATCGTGCCGTGGGTCGGAATGTCCAGCCCCTCTTGCGGCACGAAGATGATGACGTAAGCCATGACGCAGAGATCCGGCTTCAGCGAACGCATCTCCTCCCATACCTGCTGGTCCTTGAAGGACGCCGGCTGAAACACCGGAAGGCCGCGCTCCAACGCCGCTTCCTTGATGGGATCGACAGGCTTGCCCTCTTTGTCGGGCGCACAGTAAACGCCCACGACCTCTTCGCCACGGTCGAGCAATGCTTCCAGCACGCTTTTTCCAAAAGCCTGCTGCCCGTTCACGATAATGCGCATAAGCCCTCCTGAGTTTGCTGTCTTCTTGGTATGTCCGGTTGATGGGTCCGGCCCCAGCCGAGCGGCCGCAAGACGCCGGATCACCGGCGCCCTTCGGCCAAGCCATGGGATTTAGCGTATTGTATACCAGATGCGAGAGCAACAGGCGAACCGAAACGTGGTCGCGAAGCGGCACCGAAGCATGCGAATAAAACGCCGAAAAATCTTCGAGGCGGGAACATTCTGTTTATGTGATGCGTCTTCCCGGGTGCCGTGCCAGAGCAAATCCATAACCAAAGGCACTCCAAAAAGGCAAAGGAGGACGACAATGAAGAAGACCGCCACAATCTCCGCAACCGCGATGATCCTGGCCGTTTCCGGCAGCCTCGCCGGCGCCGCCGAGCTTCCCTACGACGGCGAAGGCCACATCATGGTGACGCCGGACGAACTGCAGTGGTCCGACATCGGCTCCATGGCGCCACCGGCGCAGATCGCCGTCATCGAGGGCAATCTCGGCGAGGAGGAGCCCTTCACGTTCCGCCTGCAGCTTCCGGACGGCTACGAAATTCATCCCCACGTTCATCCGGAATATGAGCGGGTGACGGTGATTTCCGGAACGCTGCACTTCGCGCACGGCGAAGAGTTCGACCGCGAGCAGACCACGGAACTGCCGCAAGGCGGCGTTGCCATCATGGCCCCCGGAGAGCCGATGTTCGGATATGCCGAGGGCGACACCGTCATCCAACTGCACGGTACCGGCCCCTGGGGCATCGACTACATCGACGACGAGCACGATCCCCGCAGCTAGGATCTTTGTGTCAGTATCGGGCGCGCGCGACAGCTTGGGCGCCATAATAGACGCCCAAGCGGCGCGGGCTACCTGCTGTCAGCGCCGATCCTCGCCCACTTGCGAGTCGTGTTCCGGGCATCGGGTGATATTGAAAATCCTTCGCTACCGCTTCGAAACAGACGGCAGATCGCTTCGGCCCGACGCAACGGGACCGTCGTAGGACAGCACGCGCTTCCTCTGCTCGTCGGAAAGCTGCGCGAAAAGCCCCTTCGGCTTATCGCAGCCATTTTTCGGGCGCTGGTCGAGGCCGTCGCCGATATCTCCCTGCTGCTTCGATTCCGCACGTTTTTTTCCGAATCCGAGCATTTCAAGGGGATTTTTAAGCGCCGACATATCTAAACCTCTCTCCAGCAATAGGGTCGCTGGTGCTTACCTCTAGGGTGTTCGACCACAAAGCCGTAGTCCGAAACGTACCGGTCTTCGAGGTCCCGGTTCGCAGGCTCCATCAGCCAGAGTTGCGGTCGATTCAACGCCTGAGCATAACAAGTGGCTGCTTGCAGGAAGATTAACAAGAGCTGGCCCTTCAAAGGGCAATCCTTCCGGGGATCGCCCTCCAGAGCTTCGATCACGACAGCCGTTTGGTTCGTCTTCCCTATGGCCAGCCCGTAAAGCTTATCGTCAAGGGACCAGATTGCAACCTCGAATCGGTCTATGTGGCGGCGATAATGAGTTCTCACTTCCGGCCAGTCCCAGCCACCGTTCGGAGGCGTGCGGTCCAGACAAGGAAGCCACTGTTGACGCCAGCACTCTTCCATCTTTTGGGTAAATTCAGACAGCCTAAACGGTGACTTGATGATGCCGCCAAGGCTTGTATGCGTGGTTTGATAAGCAGTGCTGCGCGCCTGGATATAGCGGTGCTGCTCGCGCTTTTTGCTGCTGGATGACAAATTCGGACAACTTTATTACGGACAACACAGGGGGCGACGCGAAGCCCCGTGTTGATATCGCTTGCCCGGTCGTCCGGCAACCCTGAGAACCTATACTGCTATCTTTTTCTCGCTTCTGAGGGCTTGCGAGAGAGGGCAAGGCTAAAACGCGTTGGCCTGCCCCTCGTCCCTACAAAATGAACTTGCTCAAATCCGCATCGGCGGCCAGTTCGGCGACCTGTTGGCGGACGTAGTCGGCGTCGATGGTGATGGTTTCGCCCGCGCGATCGGTTGCGGTATAGGAGATTTCGTCCAGAAGACGCTCCAACACGGTGTGCAGGCGGCGCGCGCCGATGTTTTCGACGGAGGTGTTGATGTCCGCCGCCAGATCGGCCAACGCTTCTATCGCGTCGTCGGTGAAGGTGAGGTCAACGCCTTCGGTGTGCATCAGCGCCTTGTACTGCCGGATCAGGTTATAATCCGGCTCGGTCAGGATGCGCTTGAAGTCGTCGCGGGTCAGCGCCTGCAACTCCACACGGATCGGCAGGCGGCCCTGCAACTCCGGCAGCAGGTCCGAGGGCTTGGTGTAGTGGAATGCGCCCGACGCCACGAAGAGGATATGATCCGTCTTCACCGTGCCGTGTTTGGTGGCAACTGTCGTGCCCTCGATCAGCGGCAGCAGGTCGCGCTGCACGCCCTCGCGGCTGACGTCGCCGCCGCCGCGTTCCTGGCGCGCGGTGATCTTGTCGATCTCGTCCAGGAAGACGATGCCGTTCTGCTCGACCATCTGGATCGCCTGATGAGTCAGGGTCTCCTGATCGAGCAGGTTGTCCGCCTCCTCCTCGTTCAGCTTCTCGCGGGCGTTCTCGACCTTCATCGTGCGCGCCTTGGTGCGCCCGCCCATCGCCTTGCCCAGGATGTCGTTCAGGTTGATCATCCCCATCTGCCCGCCGGGCATTCCGGGAATGTCCATCGTCGGCATATGCGCGCCGCCCTGATCTGCGACATGCACCTCCACGTCGCGGTCGTCCAGGTCGCCCGCGCGCAGCATCCGGCGGAACTTGTTGCGCGTTTCGGCCTGCGCGTTCTCGCCCACCAGCGCGTCCAAAAGCCGCTCCTCGGCGTTCAGTTCGGCGCTGGCCCGGACTTCCTTACGCATACGCTCGCGCGTCATGTTCAGCGCGATCTCCACAAGATCGCGCACGATCTGTTCGACGTCGCGGCCGACGTAGCCCACTTCCGTAAACTTTGTCGCTTCCACCTTCAGGAAGGGCGCCTGCGCCAATTTTGCGAGGCGGCGCGCGATTTCGGTCTTGCCGACGCCGGTGGGGCCGATCATGAGGATGTTCTTCGGCAGAACCTCCTCGCGCATCTCCTCGTCGAGCTGTTGCCTGCGCCAGCGGTTACGCAGCGCGATCGCCACCGAGCGCTTGGCCTCGCGCTGGCCGACAATGAAGCGGTCCAACTCCGAGACGATCTCGCGCGGCGAGAAGGCGGTGTGCTCAAAGCCCTTTTGGGACTGTTTCGGGCGGCCCTGTTGATTACGGGGCGTTTCTGCGGGTTCAGCGGGCATCGAGACTCTCGATCACAATTGAATCGTTGGTGTAGATGCAAATGGAGGCGGCGATCTCCATCGCCCGCTGGGCAATGATTTCCGCATCCATATCCTCTCGGTCGATCAGGGCGCGCGCGGCGGCCAGCACATAGGGTCCGCCGGAGCCGATTCCGATCAGCCCATCCTGCGGGTCCAGCACGTCGCCGTTGCCGGTCAGCACCAGCGAGGTCTTGCTGTCGGCCACCGCCATCATCGCCTCCAGACGGCGCAGATAGCGGTCGGTGCGCCAGTCCTTCGCCAGTTCGACGCAGGCGCGGGTGAGTTGGCCCGGATGCTGCTCCAGCTTGGCTTCCAGCCGCTCGAACAGCGTGAAGGCGTCGGCCGTCGCGCCGGCAAATCCGGCGATAACGTCGCCCTTGCTGCCCAGCGGGCGCACCTTGCGGGCGTTCGATTTCATCACGGTGTTGCCGAAGGTGACCTGGCCGTCACCCGCGACCACCACCTTGTTCCCCTTGCGCACGGAGAGGATTGTCGTGCCGTGCCACGTTGTTTGATCTTGCCCTGACATGATGGAACAAATGGACGATCACAGGCCGCCGTTCAAGGTGTGGATTGGGAGGAATACTCGAGGCCGGGCGCGCCGTCGCCCGGAAGCAGGGAAATGCCCAGCCGCGCAAAGGCGTCTTCGATTGGTATGAAGAGGTTCAGGCCGATCGACGTTCCGGCCGCATCGCCGCTGATTCCGGCGTAGGTGAGCCCCACTACGTTGCCGCGCGCATCCAGGAGCGGCCCGCCGCTGTTGCCGCCGTGAACGTCCACGTCGGCTTGTATATCCTGGAAGCCCTCCTGGTTCTCGCGATAGGCGCTGACGACGCCCCGCGAGACGGTGCCGCGCAGGCCGCGTTGCAGCGGCGTTCCGATGGCGAAGACCGTCTCTCCCACTCGCGCAGCCTCCGCGCGAATCGGCAGCGGCGCATGGCCCGCCCGCTCGACCCGGATCAGCGCGACGTCGCGCGGCGTGTTGCGGCGGATCACGTCACCCATGATGCGCCGTCCGGTGTGCGTGCGCAGCGCCACTTGCCGGTTGCCGCGCACGACATGGGCGTTAGTCAACACCAGTTCCCGGGATACGAAAAAGCCGCTGCCGTGACTCGTGGCGTCGCCGATGGTGACGACCGAGGCGCGAAGCTCCTCGCCGTGCTCGTCGAACGGACGCTCGAACAGCGGCTGGCTCCGCAGGCTCATGCCCGATTCTTGACGATCCAGGGCAACCGCTGTTCGCGGGTCCGGCCGCTGCGCCACGAACGCGCGGAACTCGGGCTCGACGGCGAGGCGCTGCATCGCCTCGCGGAAACTCCGATCCACCAGGTTCTGGATTCCCAACGGCCGTCGCCTATCCACCTCGCCGCTGCCCTGGGTGGTGGTGCGGAACACGACGCTCCGCCGGATCGCATTGAACAGGGTCCATTCGATCTCGATGCTCGCCGTCCCGCTCTGCTGATACAGCAAATCCCCGGTGGCCCAATCGAGATGCTCGCAGACATCGAGGTCCAGCGCCGTAATGCGTCCGCCGAGCAGGTAGGTCGCACTGCGGCGGTCGTGGTCCAGATCGCCGAACACGTTTCCGGGATCGCTGGGAACCGAGAATCCGGCGTCGCGCAGGGTTCGCTGCGTAAAATCGGGCCAATCGCCGCCTAGCTCCTGAAGCTGTCCCAGACCCCAGTGCAGATAATCCGTGGGCGCATAACAGGTCCACAGCATCGACTGGTATGTGCCGACCTCGTCCCCCCGGCTAAAATCGGCGCGCATGGCGCTGAAGCGGATCGGCACCGTCGGGCGCTCGAAGGGTTCGACCGTGTTCACCGATGCACCGCTTTCCAACGGCTCCAAGGGCCCGCAAGCGCTCAGCACGAAAAAAACCAGCGCCCCCGCAAGGCCGCGAAGTTCACTACGCATGACCGTAAAACCACACCCCGCTGAACCAAAACAGCGCCCTATCGTATGTACGCCGAACTTGAACGCAACCATTTAGTGCGTTTTGGAGCGGGATAACTTAACTCCGAATCGCCATCCTGCTCCAAGCTTTTGTGTTGCGAGGCGATTCAGAATTCAAGCCGAAGTGGCTTGAGATCATCGCGCTCTAAGATGGGTGCGCACCGGACTGGCGGTGCGACGGCGTTCCTGCTACAACAGCGCCGCACGTGGGGCGCGCGCAAGAGAGCGCGGAGCCCCTTTTCGTTATTTCTTCGCATATAGAGCAGCGGAGCAGCTTTCCATGCGTCAGGCGCGCGTCGACCGTAAGACCAACGAGACCGAGATATCCGCGAGCGTGAACCTCGACGGGACCGGGATTTGCGAGATCGCGACCGGGATCGGGTTTTTCGACCACATGCTCGACCAGCTTGGGCGGCACGCCCTGATCGACCTGCAACTGGAAGCGCGCGGCGATCTGCATATCGACTTTCACCACACGGTCGAAGACTGCGGCATCGTGCTGGGGCAGGCGATTTCCAAGGCGCTGGGCGACCGGCGGGGAATTGCGCGCTACGGCGATGCGATGGTGCCGATGGACGAGGCGCTGACCCGGGTGGCGCTGGACCTCTCGAACCGGCCCTATCTGGTGTGGAACGTGGGCTTCACCCGTGACAAGCTGGGTGAGATCGACACCGAGTTGTTTCGCGAGTTCTTTCAGGCCTTCGCACAAAACGCCGGAATCACGCTCCACGTCGAGACGCTGTACGGCGAGAACAACCACCATATCGTGGAATCGTGCTTCAAGGCGCTGGCCCGCGCGCTGCGCCGGGCGGTCGAGATCGACCCGCGCAAGGCCGATCAGGTTCCCTCGACCAAGGGCGCGCTGTAAAGCCGCGCCGCACCTCCCCCTCGCTTCAAGGATGGCCAAGCTCTCATGCAACGTGTCGTCGTCATTGATTATGGCTCGGGCAACCTGCGCTCCGCCGCGAAGGCGCTGGAGCGCGCCGCCGCCGAGTCCGGCATCGAGGCCGCCGTCGAGGTCACCGGCGACGCTGCCGCCTTGACGCGGGCGGATCGCGTCGTCTTGCCGGGCGTCGGGGCCTTTGGCGACTGTTGGCAGGGGTTGAACGCGCTGCCCGGCGTGGTCGAGGCGTTGAACGACTTTGCGATTACGCGGGCGCGGCCGTTCCTGGGTATCTGCGTGGGGATGCAGCTTATGGCGACGCGCGGGCGGGAATACGGCACGACCCCCGGTCTCGACTGGATTCCGGGAGAGGTGGTGGCGCTGGAGCCCAGCGATCCCAATCTGAAAGTCCCACATATGGGCTGGAACGACCTGACCCTGCTGCAGCCGGAGCATCCTCTTTTTGAGGGCCTGCGCGACGGCGTGCATGTTTATTTCGTGCACAGCTACGAAATGCGCGCCGCCGATCCCGCGCACGTCCTTGCGGAAACCGACTATGGCGGACCGGTGACCGCTGCAATCGGCCGGGACAATCTGGCCGGGACCCAGTTTCACCCGGAAAAAAGCCAGACCGCTGGACTGACCCTGCTTGCGAACTTCTTGAAGTGGACTCCATGATGGCTGCGGACGGGCAGCATACCCCCTCGACCGAAGTCGAGCGGCTGAGCGAACTCTGCAAGGGCGACCTTCACGACCTCTGCGATGCGGCGGAGGCGGCTATTCAGGATGGCGGCGGCTTCGGCTGGCTCTCGCCGCCGGACCGTCATGCGATGGAGGCCTATTGGAAGGGTGTGCTGCTGGTGCCGGAACGCGCGCTGTTGGTGGCGCGGCTGGACGGGACGATTTGTGGCTCGGCGCAGCTTCAACGCGCGGCGCGCAACAACGAGGCACAAGCCAAGGTGGGGCAGCTCACCACCTTCTTCCTGGCCCCCTGGGCGCGCGGTTACGGTATGGCGCGGCAACTGGTGGAAGCGGTGGAAGAGACGGCGCGGGGCTTCGGGCTGAAGGTCCTGAACCTCGATGTCCGCGAATCGCAGGAGCGCGCTATTCAGCTTTACGAGAGCCTCGGCTACGTCCGCTGGGGCAGCAATCCGCACTACGCGCTGGTGGATGGAAAGTGGATGACCGGTTACTACTATTATAAGGACTTGACGGTCGCGAGCGAAGAGGGAGCACGGCGATGATTCTCTACCCCGCCATCGACCTGAAGGACGGCAAGGCGGTGCGCCTGCTGCGCGGCCAAATGGCCAGCGCCCAGGTGTTCAACGAGGACCCCGCCGATCAGGCGCGCAGCTTCGTCGACGCCGGGTTCAAGCAGCTCCATCTCGTGGACCTGGACGGCGCGTTCGCCGGGCAGCCGGTGAACACACCGGCAGTACAGGCGGTGGTCCGCGCGGCGAAGGTGCCGGTCCAGCTTGGCGGCGGAATCCGCGACTTGAAGACGGTGGAGCGCTGGCTCGA
>SKZV01000343.1 GCA_007127165.1 Rhodovibrio sp.
CCCCATCACGCGGAGTTGCGGGCCGTGGCGGAGCTTGAGTCGGCCGAAGAGCCGCCCGCCTTCGCCTATCGCCGCTTCGGGGGATGATCCGGCTATTCCGCCGCCGCGGCCACGGCCCTGCGGCCGGGCATGGCGAGCGCGGCTAAACAGGTGACCGCGCCGAAGACCGCCAGCGTCATGAACATCGCCAGGAAGCCGCCCAGCCCGTGCAGCACCGCGATCATCGGCACGGCCAGCCCGCCGACGCCGAAGACCACCAGGAACTGTAGCCCGTACACCCTGGAACGGATGCTGTCCGGCGTGTAGCGCGCGATCAGCGTGGAGCCG
Organism: Rhodovibrio sp.; assembly: GCA_007127165.1. GTDB lineage: Bacteria > Pseudomonadota > Alphaproteobacteria > Kiloniellales > Rhodovibrionaceae > SKZV01. Next base: position 328 of record SKZV01000343.1, read on the forward strand.
ATGGGGATCTGCGCGAACACCAGGATCATCACCACGCCGCCCGCCGCCACCATCATCCAGCCGTGGCTGACGGCGGCCAGCGACATCGCCGCCACCTGCCCCGCCGCAATCGTCATCAACAGCGGACGCACCGGAAAGCGGTCCAGCGCCCAGCCCACGACGATCTGCACGAAGGCCGCCGTGGCATAGATCGCGGCGGCGATCACGCCGACCCCGGCGGTGGTGGAAACCACCTCGATCAAGCGTTCTTCGAGGACCTTGGGCATGGCCACGGTGGTCGCGTTGAATTGCAAGGCCACCATGATCGTGGCGACCGCGACGACCGCCAGAACCCGCTGCCAGCCCGCGCGCATCTCCTGCTTGGCCGTCGCGGCGGTGGGGGCCTTGCGCGGCAATGTCCCGAACCGGCGCAGGAAGACCATGTAGGCCAGCCCGGTGGCAATGGCGAGCGCGCCGGGCAGGAAGAAGGCCGCGCGCCACCCGGCGGCGTCCACCATGAAGCCGGTGACGAGCGCCGCTCCCGCCACGCCCATGTTGCCCCAGACGCCGTTGATCCCCATGCGCTTGCCGAGCGTTTCGGCAGGGCCGCCCTCCGCGACCATGGCGATTCCGACGGGGTGATAGATCGCCGCGAATATGCCGAGCAGCGTCAGCGCGAGCCCAAGTTCCAGCGGCGTGCGCGCCAGCCCGGTCAGAAGGCAGGCCGCACCCATGCCCAGGAAGAAGACCACGATCATGCCTTCCCGGCTCCAGCGGTCGCCCAGCCAGCCCGCGGGGATCGCGCCGAGGCCGAAGGCCAGAAAGCCCGGCGTGGAAAGCGCCATCAACTCGCCGTAGCTCAGCGAGAAGTGCCGCTCCATCGCGATCACGGCGGTGGCGAAGATCAGAATGAACCAGTGGTCAAAGGCATGACCGACGTTCAGGAACAACAATCTCAGCCGCCGCGCCACACCAACCCCCTCACGGCGCACATGCCGTCTTAACCAAACGCGTACGCTCGCACGGCTCCCGCGCCGGGGTCCAGCATAAATGGGAGCCCGCACGCTCGACCCCGGGCGTCGCGTTGTCTATTGAAACTTCGGTGGATGTCTCCATGTCCTTGGTTTCGACCGGCCTTGCGACGGGGGTCGCGGGCTCCTGCGGGAGTCCGGCTGCTCCCGAAGCGAGCGAAGGAGGCGTCGATGGCGAGGCATCGGATCGCGAGCGTCGCGGCGGTGGCGGCGGGCTTTCTTTTGGCGGCTTGCGCCGTCGATCCGTTCCAGACGCGGGAGCCCGCGCCGCAACACGGCATGTATGATCGCTACGGCATGTATGACCGGTACGGGGGCCCTTACCCCTATGGTTATCCCGCGCTGCGGCCGGGGCTATTGGCCGAGCCTCATCCCTACGGCTACCACAGAGCGCCGCCGCGTTCCAAGGCCGCGCCGAGCCCGCACGACCGAAGGGTCGACGACAGGCCGCCGCCAGCCACGCAGGACCCGCCGCCCCCGGACGCCCGCGCGGGTGCGGTCGAAGTCCCGCGCGACAGCTACCGAGTGCCGCGCCCGCATGGCCGGTTGGAGGAGGACGCCCGCTCCCGCGACATCAACGGAGCCCCGCCCGCGCACGGCCGATTGGACGAGGACGCCCGCTCCACCGACATCAACGGAGACCGGCCCGCGCACGGCCGATTGGACGAGTAATCAGGAAAGGGGGTCGGAGATCACTTTTGGTCCTTCGCGAAAAATGTCTTTGACCCCTTTGATGTGAGTGATGCGCTTTGAGGGTCAAGGCTCCGCCGCCGGGCGGCCTCTTGGTTGGGGGTCCATGCGCCGTCCGATCATTGCCTCGATCTGGTCTTGAAAGCGGTTGGAGCCGTAGGCCGCGTTTTGCTGCGTTGCTTGCCGCAGCGCCTTGAGGTCCCGCAGGTCGGTGGGCCTTTGCAGCAAGGCGTCATACTCCGCCTCTCGACCCGCCGCGTTGGCGGCCAGATCGAGATAGGCGGGATGCGGGGTCACCAGAAGGTCTTCCGCGCCCTGGGCGAGCCGCCGTGCGCTTGACCAGTCATAGCCGGTCGCCTCCGCAACCATGCCCGCGCGCACCGGGTTCTTGTCGATGTAGAGCATACAGGTCATCAGGTAGCGCGGCTCGCCCACGACACCGGCTTTGAACCGCCCTTCCCACAGCGTTCCCGTGCGCCGGTATGTGCGGTTGACGTAGCGCACATAGCAGCGCGAGAGGGCTTGCATGAAGCGCGACAGGCTCTCGGCGCGCGGGGGCGTCACCAAGAGGTGCACGTGGTTCGTCATCAACACATAGGCGTGCAGCGGCACCGCTTCCGCCTCGCTGGCATAGGCCAAGGCCTCCAGATAGACGCCGTAGTCCCGTTCGTCGAAGAAGGTCGCCTGCCGGTTATTGCCGCGCTGGACCACATGCATCGCCGCGCCAGGAACAAAAGGCCGCGGCTTGCGCGCCATCCCCCGCCCTCCAACCAAACCGTCCGAACACAATTCTAACGCCACATAAAACCGCACGCCACATGCTTACGGTTGTAAAAAGAACAAAAGGAGCCGGAAGCAGGACGAAAAGAAAGAGAGCGAAAGGGGCCGGA
>SKZV01000160.1 GCA_007127165.1 Rhodovibrio sp.
CGCATTCCTGGGAAAGCGGGTCGGCTGAAAAGGCCGCGCCCCGCCCGCTTGGCGTTTCCGCGTTTCGGCGCGAGTGAGGCCAAGGCAGGGACTACCGGGACAAAACAGCGAGACATCCTGACAAGCTCGAGCCAAGGAGAGCGAACGCGCCCATGAGTAAGCGCAAAGCGTCAAAGTATAAAATCGACCGCCGCCTCGGAGTTAATCTCTGGGGCCGCCCGAAAAGCCCGATCAACAAGCGCGCCTATGGCCCCGGCCAACACGGGCAGCGCCGCCGGAAACCTTCCGACTACGGTATTCAGCTTTTTGCGAAGCAGAAGATGAAGGGCTATTACGGCTCGATCGGTGAGAAGCAGTTCCGCCGCTACTACGCCGAAGCCGTGCGCCGTCGCGGCGACACCGGCGAGGAGTTGGTGGCCTTGCTGGAGCGCCGCCTGGCCTCGGTGATCTACCGCGCAAAGCTGGTGCCGACGGTCTTCGCCGCCCGGCAGGTGGTGAACCACGGACACGTCCTGGTGAACGGCAAGCGCGTCAATGTCCCCTCCTTCAACGTGAAGGACGGCGACGTCGTGCAGATCGACCCGCGCAAGAAGGACATGCAGATCGTCCTGGAAGGCGCCGAGTCCTCCGAGCGCGACGTGCCCGACTATATCGACGCCGACCACAACGCGATGAAGGCCACCTTCGTGCGCGCGCCCAAACTGGCTGACGTGCCCTATCCGGTGCCGATGGAACCGAACCTCGTAATCGAGTTCTACTCGCGCTGATTCGACCGCCTGAAGACTGCGAGACGCAGCGGCCCCGAGACCATCGTCCCGGGGCCGCTTTCGCTTCAGCCGCATGTTACGAGACCTGCCAGGGCTCGCCGGAAGTTAACGGCGCTGCGCGACCTCCTCGCTTGCAGATATCGCCGTTCTTGCGGAAAGCCCGTTTAAAGCCTGTTAAACGGGAGGAAACCGGGCCGCTGGGGATTTCCATTTGCGCAGGAGGGCGGGATCGCGGTACCACCATGCCCGTTTGGTCGCCGCTGGAGCGGCCGTCCCGGAGAACCCGACACCGCAAGAGCGATAACCGCTGATGAGCCCGACTCCAGACAAGGCGCTGCTACCCGCCGGATTGCAGGACCTTCTGCCGCCGCAAGCCGCCTACGAGGCGGACACGGCTGGACGCCTGATCGCAGTGTTTCGCGCGCACGCCTTCGAGCAGGTCAAGCCGCCGTTGATCGAGTTCGAATCGGCGCTGCTCTCCGGCGCGGGTGCGGCGCTCTCGCAACAGACGTTCCGCCTGATGGATCCGGTAAGCCAGCATATGCTGGCCCTGCGCGCCGACATGACCACCCAGGTGGCGCGGATCGCCGCCTCCCGCCTCTCCCGCGCGCCGCGTCCGCTGCGGCTGTGTTACGGCGGTCAGGTGCTGCGGGTCAAGGGCACGCAATTGCGCCCGGAACGCCAGTTCGCGCAAGTCGGCGCCGAGTTGATCGGCAGCGACGTGGAAACCGCCGACGTGGAGGCCGTGGCCATGGCGGTCGAGGCGCTGGAAGCCGTGGGCGTGCCGCGCCTCAGCGTCGATCTGAATCTGCCGCCGCTGGTCGGCGCACTGGCCGAGGAACTGGGGATCGACGACGCGACGAACGCCGGACTGCGACAGGCGCTGGACCGCAAGGACGCGGCCGCCGTCGATACACTGGCGGGCAGCCGGGCGGAGCTGTTCCGCGGCCTGCTGCGCGCCGCCGGTCCCGCGGATGTGGCGCTGGAACGCCTCGCGGCCTTGCACCTTCCGCCGCGCATCGCCGAGCAGACGGCGCGGCTTTCGCGCGTGGTCGAACTGCTGCAGACCGCGCTGCCGCAACTCGCCTTGACGGTGGACCCGGTGGAGCACCGCGGCTTCGAGTACCAAACCGGGATTTCCTTCACGCTCTATGCGCGCGGCGTGCGTGGCGAACTGGGGCGGGGCGGCCGCTACGAGACCGACGAGTCGAACGGCCGCTGCGAAGCGGCGACCGGCTTTACCCTGTTCATGGACTCGGTGATGCGCGCGCTGCCGCCGCCGCCGCCCGCGGCGCGCGTCTTTGTGCCGCTTGGCACCGATGCGCAGCGGGTGCGGGCCTTGCGGGCCGAGGGCTGGGTGACGATTTCGGAGCTGAGCGCGAGTGCGGATGCCGAGGCCGAAGCGCGGCGGCAACACTGCGGCTATCTCCTGCAAAACGATCATGTGGTGAGGCTGGAGCCGGATTCGGACCAGAGCAACAATGGCGAGAGCACGCCAACAACGACGGACGATGGGGCATAAATGGCAAACGTTGCGGTAGTCGGCGCTCAATGGGGCGACGAAGGCAAGGGCAAGATCGTGGATTGGCTGTCGGAGCGCGCGGACGTGATCGTGCGCTTCCAGGGCGGTCACAACGCGGGCCATACCCTGGTGGTCGACGGCGTGACCTACAAGCTGTCGCTGCTGCCCTCGGGCGTGGTCCGGCGGGACAAGCTGTCGGTGATCGGCAACGGCGTCGTGGTGGACCCCTGGGCCCTTGTCGAGGAGATGGAACGGGTCAAGGCGCAGGGCGTGGACCTGACACCGGACCGCCTGAAGATCGCGGAGAACGCCTGCCTGATCCTGCCGCTGCACGGGCAGGTCGACCGGGCGCGCGAATCGGCGCGCGGCGATAGCCGTATCGGCACGACCGGACGCGGCATCGGCCCCGCCTACGAAGACAAGGTCGGCCGCCGCGCGGTGCGGATCTGCGATCTGGCCGACAGGGACTTGCTGGAAGAGCGGGTGGACCACCTGCTGCTGCACCACAACGCGCTGCTGAAAGGCCTCGGCGAGCCGCAGGTGGAGCGCGCCACGGTGGTGGACTCCTTGATGGAGATCGCACCTAAGATCCTGCCCTACATCGCCCGCGTCTGGGAAGTGCTCGACACCGCCCGCCGCGCGGACAAGAAGATCCTTTTCGAAGGCGCGCAGGGCGCAATGCTCGATGTGGACCACGGGACCTACCCCTTCGTCACCAGTTCCAACACCATCGCCGGGCAGGCGCTGGCGGGCAGCGGCTTCGGCGGCGGCCTGGGCTTCGTGCTGGGGCTGGCCAAGGCTTACACGACGCGCGTGGGCAGCGGTCCCTTCCCGTCCGAGCTATTCGACGAGGTCGGTCAGGGGCTTGGCGAGCGCGGGCGCGAGTTCGGCACGGTGACCGGCCGGGCGCGGCGCTGCGGCTGGTTCGACGCGGCGATGGTGCGCCAGGCGGTGAAGGTCGGCGGCGTGAGCGGCATTGCGCTGACCAAGCTCGACGTGCTCGACGGCATGAAGGAACTGAAAGTCTGCACCGGCTATACCATCGACGGCGAACGCTCGGACGTGCTGCCGGCATCGCCTACGCTCCAGGCCAAGGTGCGGCCGGTCTACGAAACGCTGGAGGGCTGGGAAGAGTCGACCCACGGAGCACGCTCCTGGGCGCAGCTTCCGGCCACGGCGGTCAAATATATCCGGCGGCTTGAGGAACTGATCGAGGTGCCGGTCGCCATGGTCTCCACCAGCCCGGAACGCAATGACACGATCCTGGTCCGAGATCCTTTCGTCACCGGATAGCCCGAGAGGCGATTATTCCCGCCACTCGACGTTTCCCGCCCCGGCGTTAACGTAATCTTTGCTCAATCCGGCTTCACTTCAGGGCGTTGGAAGCGAACCCTGGTGAACGTGGCGGGATGAGCGAGGAGACACAGGAGGCGCAGCCCGAGGCGGAAGCGCCGGAGCGCGAGGCTGCGCAACCGGAGCCGCATGGCGCGGGTGAGGAACGGCGCGGGTCCGGCGCTGGCCGCAGCGTTCCCCTGGGCAAGTACGTCCGGATCGACAGCAATGCCCGGATGCCGCAGTTCGATCGCCCTTACGCGCGCGCTTACGCGGCGAGCGATTCGCGTGAGCCGGGCATGTCGGCCTACGCTCTGATCTGCACCGAAGAATACCCGCCTCGAATCACGGCCCTGGCCCCGCTCTCGCGGCTCGACAAGTCGAACATCGTGCCACCGGCCGACTGGGGCACCGTCGACTGGGCCGAGGGATCGGGGCAGGGAGACACGGTGCGGCGCTATGCCGTGGTCTTCGACCAACCCGCCGGACAGGTCCTGGCAGCCGATCCCCACCAGGCCATCGAGCCGGTCAGGGAGGACAAGCTGGCCGAACGGGTAATCCGCCCCTTCGTCAACGTCCTGCACGAGTTCGCGAGCCGCGGGCTGACCCACCGGGCGATTTGCGCCAACAACGTCTACACCGGCGAATCGGCCGCGCAAGGGATGGTTCTGGGGGAGTGCGTCTCCACCCCTGCCGGACTGATCCAGCCGGTGCTCTACGAGACCATTCCCAGCGGGCAGGCCGATGCCGTGGGCCGTGGGGCCGGAACCACAGCCGACGACATTTACGCCCTAGGCGCGCTCCTGGCGGTGATGATTCGCGGCGGCGATCCGATGCCGGAGGCCAGCACCGCCGAGATTATCGCGCGCAAGATCGAGGTCGGCAGCTACGCCGCCGTGCTCGGACGCACCCGCCTGTCCTTGAAAATGATGGAGCCGCTGCGCGGTATGCTCCTCGACGACCCGGACGAGCGCTGGACTCTGGAAGACCTCGACATGTGGCTGAACGGCCGCCAGCTCAGCCCGAAGCAGGCGTATCTGCCGCACAAGGCCCGGCGCGTGTTCCACTTCGAAGGGCAGGAATATCTGAACCCGCGCACCCTGGCGCACGGATTGGCGCAGACCTGGCGGCCCGCCGCCAAACTCGCGGTTTCCGGCGAACTGGAGCAGTGGGTCGAGCGCAGCCTGGACGACGAGACCCAAGCCTCAATGGTCAAGCAGGCCGGAGCCGGTGCGCAGCAGAGCGCCCAAGGCGCGTCGGGAGAAGACAGGGCGCTTGTGCGGATGCTGATCGCGCTGGACCCGCCGGCGCCGATCCGCCTGCGGTCGCTCGCCTTCCGGCTCGACGCGCTTCCGCAGACATTGGCGCTCGTCTATCACAACGACACGAAGCGCAACGCCGTCGCCGACGCGCTGGTCAACAAGATACCGCAACGCTGGCTGTTGTCGCAAAAGGACGCCCTGGCCCAGGACCCGCGCACGGCACAGCAATTCGACCGCATGGCACAGTACATCGGGCAACAGCAGATCGGCTTCGGGCTCGAGCGCTGCCTTTACGAATACAATCCCGGCTGGCCGTGCATCTCGCCGATGGTGCGCGGCCAGTTCGTGACGGGGATAGACCAGTTGCTGCCCGCCCTCGAGCGCCGCGCCGCCACCGGCCCGGCGGAGGGGACGCCGATCGACCGGCACATCGTCGCCTACCTCGCGACCCGGATGGAGCCGCCGCCCGACGCCATCATCGACGCGCTGGGCAAAGCCAAGGACGAGTTGACCCGCCGTCGCGCCATCATTCATCTGCTGGCGCGGGTGCAGAAGCGCCACGGTCCGCGCACGCTTCCCGCCTTGACCGCATGGATCGGGGAATACGCCCGGCCAATCGCGGACGCCCTCTACAATCGGAAGCTGCGCGCGCGCGCCGAGAAGAATTTGAACCGCGCAATCGAAAGCGGATCGCTCGTCGACGTTCTGACCGCGGTGGACGACGTGGAGTCGAAGCGCCGCGACCTGGAAGGCTTCGCCGCCGCGCAACAGGAGTACGCGGCACTTGTGCGGGAGATCGACTGGCTGCAGGACGGCGGGCTTTCTTCCGACGAGAACGTGGGGCGGGTCACGCGCTCCGCCGCGACAGCGATTTCAGCGCTGCTCTCAGGACTGGTATTGATGTTCCTGACGCTGGTCATGCTGCTGTGAGGAACAGGCAAAAAGGCGCTAGGCCCCAATGAATGCACGCAAGACAGCGGCCAAGAAAACCGGCAGGCCCCCAGCCGGAAAAGCGAAAAACGCCGCAGGCAGCCAGAAGCTATGGGGCCGTATGGCGTGGGGAGTCTTTCTTCTGCCCGCTGCCGCCGTGCTGTTGCCGACGACCCTGATCCTGGGCGTCACCATGTTGCCGACGCTGGCGGCCTATGTGGTGGACCGGACGCAGGGTAAGGCGTTGACGATCACGGTCGGACTCCTGAACTTCACCGGCAGTCTTCCGGCGGTTCTGGCGTTGTGGGATGTCGGCCATCGCATTGGCGGCGTTTCGCGGGTGCTGGGAGAGCCATTGTTCTGGATGGGCGCCTATATGGCGGCGGGCGTTGGCTGGACGATCTATCTGGCGCTTCCGGCGATGCTGAAACGCTACTACACGAACACCACCGACGCGCGGATGCGCAAGCTCGAAGACCGTCAAGCGGCGCTGCGTGAAGAATGGGGTCAGGAAGTGTCGGGCGAGTCGGCGAAAGGGGCCGCGACCGCCGCCGAGAAGGGCTGACGAAAAGGGCCTGAGCGACTGCCGCCAGGCCCTGCGAACATTCGTCTTATACCAGCGGCATTAAAGAGTGACCTTTACGCTCGTCATGGCCGGACTAGGTGGCCAAGGCCGCCTAGCCTGCATGACGAAAAATAGGGACATCAACGCTTTAGTTTCGGATCGGCCTCTTGGATCGCGCACCGGCCCGAGATGATTACCAACTCAATCTCTCATTCTGCTGGCATAACGATGGCGACGCCATCGTCATCGGCGCGTTTCAGCAAGCCGGAGGTGGATGCGCCGTTCTCATAAGCCGTTGATAGGAACCTTCAGCATGAGCGCGCCGCTCTCGTCGCGCGGAATCTTGCCTGCACGCATGTTGACCTGTAGGGACGGGATGATCAGTTTGGGCATCGACAGTTGAGCGTCCCGCTCGCTGCGGAACTTGATGAAGTCCTCGCGCGTCTTGCCGCCGCCTACATGAATGTTGTCCGCCCTTTGCCGGCCAATGGTCGTTTCCCAGGCGACGGCGCGGCCGCCAGGGCCGTAGTCGTGACAGATGAAGAGCCGCATCTCATCGGGCAGGCTCAGCACCTTCTGGATCGAGTCATACAGCTCACCGGCATCCCCGCCCGGAAAATCGGCGCGGGCAGAGCCGCCATCGGGCATAAACAGCGTATCGCCCGCGAAGGCCGCATTGCCGACGACATGCACCATGCACGCCGGGGTGTGCCCGGGCGATGCGATGACGAAAGCGGTCATGCTGCCGATGGTATAGGTATCGCCATCCTCGAACAGGGCGTCGAACTGCGATCCGTCACGCTGGAACTCGGTACCTTCGTTGAATATCTTGCCGAAGTCGCGCTGCACCTCGACGATCCGCGCTCCGACGCCGGTCTTGCCGCCCAGTTTCTGCTGAATATAGGGCGCGGCCGACAAATGATCCGCATGGACATGGGTCTCGATGATCCATTCCAGGGACAGGCCACGCTCCCGGATCGCATCGATCAGGCGGTCGGCACTGTCATATGAGATCCGTCCCGCCGCATAGTCGATGTCGAGCACACTGTCGATGATCGTGCAGGCGTCCGAGGCCGGATCCTTGACGATATAGGAGATCGTATTGCTGGCCGGGTCGAAGAACCCTTCGACTTGCGGCGCAACCGACATGTTCAAAGCAGGAAAGTCCACGGTCCACTCCTAGAGCGCATTTCGTTCCGATTGAATCGGAACGGCGCTCTAGCCTCTTGTTTTTGCGCATTTTCTAGCGGCGAACCGGTGTCCACTTCGCCGGAAAATGCTCTAGAACCCATTCCGTTCGCAATGCCGCGTGAGGATGCGTCGGCGCCGGACCCGGTCAGATCGCAAGGTCGAGCCGCGGTTTCCAGAAGGGGCGGAACAGCTCGATCTTCGGGCAGCGGTCCATCACCACTTTCAGCCCCGCATCCTCGGCCAGCTTGGCAGCGCGGTCGTCATAGACGCCGATCTGACCCCAGAGAACCTTGGCCTTAATCGCGATGGCCTTTTCGGCGATCTCGTAGAACTCTTCCTTGGGCCGAAACACCTCCACCATGTCGACGGGGCGGTCGATCTCCTCGAGCGAGCGATAGACGGGAATGCCGCGGATCTCGGTCAGCTTGGGGCTTGGGTTGACCGGGAAGATCTCATAGCCCGTTTCGTGCAGCACCCGCAGCACGCCGTAGCTGAACTTGGTCTTGTCGCCGCTGGCGCCGACCATCGCGATGGTTTTAACCGACCGCAGGATATCCGTCAGATACTCCGGCGAATAATCATAGAGACGATCAATATCGGCTTGGGCCATCTACGCCTCCTTCGGTTTGGCGATGTCCGCCTTCAGCTCGTGGGGCTCAAGTGGATCGAGGAACGGGTTGCGATAAAGCTTGTCATGGCTTTCGACACCAACCTCAAGCGTGCAATCCGAGACGGGCCGGGCGACGCACAGAACCACATAACCATTGTTGATCTGGCGGTTGTTCAGCGCAACCTGCCGGCCCTGATTCACCTCGCCCGAGGTCAGCTTGGCCGCGCAGGTGATGCAGCCGCCATATTTGCAGCCGTAGGGCAGATCGACCCCTTGCTCGCGGAGCGAGTCAAGCAAAGGGCGGCGGGCGTCGACCGTATAAGTCGCGCCGCCACGATTGGCGATCGTTATGGTCCGCGTGCCGGTCATAGCCAGATATCGCTTGTGCAATCCCCACCTGGATAGCGGGTTTCGTGGCAGCGGCTTGGCCCGTTGGGTTCCTTTCCGAAATCGACGATGAAGTCTTTGTTGATCGTCATGCCGCCGTTTTCGACGTCGCAGTCGATCATGACCATCACGCCGCCTTGCTTGCGGATCTCGGGATAGAACTGATTGTCCCAGGTCGAAAAAAGCGATGTGGTCACATAGAGCCGCTTGCCATCCAGCGATAGCTGGAACATCTGCGGGCCGCCCGTGACCTTGACGCCATTCACCTCGGGCGCCTTGCCCAACAGTCCTCCCATCCAGACCTGACCGGTCAGTTTGGGGTTGTGCGGGTCACTGATATCGTACTGGCGCATGTCGCCATGGAGCCAGTTGTTGATGTAGATGTACTTGTCGTCCATCGACACGAGGAGCGCCGACATCACACCAGGCACCGGAATGGGCCAGTCAGGATGCGGCTCGTTTTCCACGTCGATGATCTTTTCCCATTCCCATTTGCCGGCCTCGGACTTCCAGAAATGGATCACATTGGTGCTCAGCGCCGCGCCGCAGAACCCGTGGGTGCTGTCCGGGTCGTGGTGGAACTTCACCTCGAGCGGGATCAGCCCGTCCTCGCCCAGATACATGGTTTCGACCGGCACGCGCTTTTCGAAGTCCCAGAAGTGCAGGCGGCGGCCATATTTCAAATGCCCAACCTCTTCAAGGTCGAAGCCCGGCATGAAGGTGTTGGGGGCCGCCCATTCCGAGCTGACCATGACGTTGTGGCGCGGCTGGTACCAGAAATCGTAACCGAACGGGATGTCGCCCATCGAGTTTTCCCAACGGCCGATGATCTCGAAATCCTTGTTCATATGCAGATAGCCGCCCGGCGCCTCGCCCGAGGCGTCGCCCAAAAACGAGATGATGATCTCGGACCCCAGGCAATGCACGGTGTGAGGGCCCGACAGATTGGCCTTGGCCTTGATCTCGGAACCCTTGATCACCTTGTGCAGCCGTGGCGCGCGGGGATCGGTCGCCGTGTCGACCACATGGATATTGTTCGATCGCACGCCCGGCACCAACAGGTACTTGCGCGACATCGACGCGTCGTCATGGCAGGAGGAGCAGGCGTTCCAACCCATATGGTGCAACTCGTCCCCGATCCCCGGCATCTCGAGCCGGTGGATCACCTGGGAGTAGGTCGGACTGTCCGGATCCGCGTCGACCGTCGCCAGATAGTCGGGCTTCTGAATGCCCGTCCCGGTGTAGATCGCGATTGTATAAAGCAGCTTTTCACGAGGCGCCTTCATGGCCTCTGCCGGACTTGCATATCCCGGTCCGCAGCACGCTCCGCCCATCATCCAGGCTCCTCACTTGATTTTGTCTGAGTTATCGTATATCGAAAAAATTGGTATTTGGAAATGAGAAAAATGCATCTTGAACGTCTGACACTGATTCTTGAGATCGTCGGCCAGAAGGACGAGGCGACGGTTGCCGATATCTGCGCCCACTCGGACCTGCCGAAACCGTCGGTGTACCGGTTGGTTCACGATCTGGTCGCGGCGGGGCTGTTGGAGCCTGTGGCCAGGGGCCGCTTCGCCATCGGCACCCGCCTGAAGCGGATCACGCAAAGCGACCAGTCCGACCGTGTCTTGCTTGAGCTCATCGCACCTGCCCTCAAGCAGGCGGCAACCGACCGTGGCGTGGCCTTTTTCCTGTCGCGCCTGCGCGGGCGAGCCGTCGAGATCATCCATGTGGAAACACCCGATACCGGGGTGTCTTACCTTCATCCGGGGCTTGGCAAGCGTCCGCTTCATGCCTGTTCTTGCTCCAAAGCCGTCGCCGCGTTTTCGCCGGACCTGCTCTTGACCCAAGACTTGGAGGGCCGGTTGAAAGCCTATACCGAGTTCACCCTCACACGGATCGAAGATCTGGAGGCGGAACTGGACGTTATCCGGCGACGCGGATATGCCGAATGTGTTGAAGAGATTGAACGCGGTATGTGCTCGGTCGCGGCGCCGCTGGGCGAAACCGGGCCGGGAGCAACAATGTCGATCGGCGCGACGGGATCGATGCGTGTTTTTACCCCGGTATTCCGCGCCGAGATCGGGGAAGAGATCACCCGCATGGCCCGCGACCTCGCGGCCGGTTTATGGTCGGCGGAACCGCCGGGAGCGCGGAAGTCAGGGTAGCCCTTCGGCTTGAACGGCAGACCGGCCCGTACACGGCCCCAGCCCCGTCCACGCCGCGGCAGCGTTTAGGCGGCGGCCGGTTTCTTTTTTAAGGTCGTCGTCCGCCGTCCGAAAATGCGCAATATCAAAGAGCTAGAGCGCCATCCCCATTTAAACGGAATGAAAAGCGCTCTAGCCTTCGTCTCATTGGCGAGCCTTGGTCTTACTGGCCAACGCCGAGCCGGGCTTCCTTCGCGGCATTGCGCATCGACTTTTGCAGCTTTTCGAACGCGCG
>SKZV01000244.1 GCA_007127165.1 Rhodovibrio sp.
CGCGCGTCGGGTCGATTGTCAAGTGTCTGCGGCGTGTGAGATGCCGGAGCGAAGGCTTGCGGCGATGGACTGTGTGGGCGCTTCCAAACTCTCCGGGACCACACCTCGAAATCAAACATTGATTACGAAACAACACTCTGCGGGAAGTATGGATCTTATCGAAACATAACAAGTGTTCGGGCAGATCGTGGCACCTTATGTTTTTATAGAGAAGTTTTCGGTCAAAAAACCGCAAAAATTAACCTTACAAGTAGGGTCATACATTTATAGAACATTGCATTTCCCCGGAAATTGGTCTTTATTTATAACCTCTATGCCCGTTGGAGGTTCCGTGATGTTAACGCTTTCCAGTCGGATAACGCTAACCCGGAGGGTCGCCGTCATCGCCGGTTTGATGGCAATGATGGCGGCGGGATTGCCGGTGATGGTGCTGAGCGGCGCCAACCTGATCGCGGACAATACGAACAAGCTTTACATGCACCCCTATACTGTCACGAAAAGCGTCACCACGGTCCGCAGTCACATCCAGGAGCTGAATGCTCTGGCCCTGGAAACGGTCGTCGCTGGGAGCGCGGAAGCCGACGCCGCACTGCGGGTGGACGCCCACCGCGAGGCCGCCACCGAGGCATTGGAAACGGTTCGGGCGCGGTTTCTCGGGGATTTGGCCCTTGTCGATAAGGTTGAAGTGGCATTCGAGGGACACCTCGACGCCGTCGGCACTCTGGTCGGCGAGGCTAGCGGCTCCAACGACAAGCCAACGCTGGAGTATCAGCAGGCCAGCTATGAAAACGCCGTCGGCGCGCTTGACGAACTCCTGGTTTTCGCCAATGGAATGGCGCGGGATTTCTATGCCGGGAGCCTGCGGGCGCGGAAAGATTCGCTACAGAAGGCCCTGTTGCTGACCGGCGCGGTTCTGATCTTCATTTTGACCGTGGAAGTGCTGCTCAGCCATCGCCGCACCGTCGCCGCCCGCGATGCCTATTCTGCCGCGGAGGAAGCCAACGCCGCGAAGTCGCGATTCCTGATGAACATGAGTCACGAACTGCGCACGCCGCTCAACGCGATTCTCGGATTCTCCGATCTTCAGCGCCAGCAGGTTCTCGGCCCCATGCCCGCGCGATACCGGGAGTATTCGGAGGATATCCACACAAGCGCGACACACCTGCTCTCACTCATCAACGATGTTCTGGATATGGCGCGGATCGAGGCCGGACGCTTCGATATCTGCGAGGAGTCGTTCGACCCCGTCGAGTCGTTCCAGACCGGGCTGCGCATCGTCGAAGGCATGGCCAAGGGGCGCGGACAATGCCTGTCGCCGTCGATCACCCCTTCGCTGTCCGCCGGGGCGCGGCTGCGGGCCGATCCGAGGCTGTTCCAACAGATGTTCCTGAACCTGACCTCCAACGCCATCAAGTTCACGCCCAAGGGCGGGCGGATCGAGTGCCACCTGCTGCGCGATGCGTGCGGCGGCCTGACAGTGGAAGTCGCCGACAACGGCCCCGGCATGACGGCTGAGGTTCTGCGCCACGTCGCCCGACCCTTCTATCAGGCGGATCAGCGCCTCGCGCGCAGTCACGAGGGCAGCGGCCTTGGCTTGGCGCTCGTCAAGTGCTTCGCCGAGGCGCACGGCGCGATCTTCACGATTGAGAGCGCCCCAGGCTCCGGCACCCGCGCGCGGCTGACTTTTCCGCCAGAGCGCCTGTCAACGCCGGAAGCCCCGGCGTTGCAGTGGCGCGAAGCGATCCCGGCGGAGTAACGTGAGGCTAGCGCATTTTCCGGCGAAGTGGACACCGGTTCGCCGC
Source organism: Rhodovibrio sp. (assembly GCA_007127165.1). Lineage (GTDB taxonomy): Bacteria > Pseudomonadota > Alphaproteobacteria > Kiloniellales > Rhodovibrionaceae > SKZV01. The sequence goes on from SKZV01000244.1 coordinate 1,803, forward strand.
TAGAAAATGCGCAAAAACACGAGGCTAGAGCGCCGCTCCGATTCCATCGGAACGAAAAGCGCTCTAGCGGCGGCTTGGCTCCTGGCTCGCGGGAAAGATGGTCCGCCCGTCCACCACGGTGCGCAAGGCCCGCCCCTTCACCGGGTGGTCCTCGAATGGTGAGTTCTTGCACTTTGCGAGGAAGGCGTCTGGATCGACGGTCCACGGCGTATCGGGATCGAAGACCAGCAAATCGGCGGCGGCCCCTTTCATCAGCCGCCCCGCTTCCAGCCGCAGAATCCGCGCTGGACCTTCGGTCAGCTTGCGCAGCACCTCCAGCAACCCCATACGGCCCTTATGCACCAGTGCGAGGCTCAGGGGCAGCAGCGTTTCCAATCCGGCGATCCCCGGCGCGGCGGCGGCGAAGGGCAGGCGTTTGGAGTCCTGGTCCTGCGGGTCGTGGTCGGAGGCGATGGCGTCGATGGTGCCGTCCGCCAGTCCCTCCAAGACCGCCAGCCGGTCCGCCTCGCTGCGCAGCGGCGGCGAGACCTTGGCGAAGGTGCGATAGTCGCCCACCGCTTCCTCGTTCAGCGTGAAGTAATGCGGGGCGGTGTCGCAGGTCACGGGCAGACCGCGCGTCTTGGCCCGGCGGATCGCCTCGATCGACTCGGCGGTGGTGATGTGGCTGACGTGGTAGCGCCCGCCGGTCATCTCCACCAGCCGAAGGTCGCGCTCGACCAGGATGACCTCGGCCTTGGCCGGGCTACCGGGCAGGCCCAAGCGCGTCGCAAGCTCGCCGCCGTTCATTGCGCCGGTCGCCAGCGCCGGTTCTTCCGGGTGTTGCAGCAGGACCGTGTCGAAAACGCTGGAATAGCTCAGCGCGCGGCGCATCGTCTGCGCGTTCGCCACCGCCTTCAGACCGTCGGTGAAACCTGGCGCTCCGGCCTCGCTCAACAGGCCGATCTCGGTGATCTGTTCCCCGGCGCAGTTGCGGGTCAGCGCGCCGTAGGCGTACACCTTTACGCCCTTGGCCTCGCGCGCCCGCCGCGCCACGAACTCCAGCCCCGCCACGTCGTCGATCACCGGCTCGGTGTTCGGCAGGCACACCACCGAGGTGATGCCGCCCGAAGCCGCGACACGCCCGCCGCTGGCGATTGTTTCCTTGTGTTCGAAGCCCGGCTCGCCTAGCTGCGCGCGCATGTCCACAAGGCCGGGCGCAAGGCAGGCCCCGCCGCAGTCCACAACCTCCGCGTCTTCGGGAAGGCCCTCGTTGAACAGGGGCGGGCCGAGGTCCGCGATCTGGCCGTTCTCGGTCAGGAGCCCGCCAGGCGAGTCCAGGCCGCTTGCAGGGTCGAGCAACCGCGCGTTCGTGTAGGCCACGCGGGCCGGAGCGTTAGTTGCGGCCTTCATTGCGCTTCGCTCCTCTCCTCGCCGGTCAGTTTCGCGAGAACCGCCATGCGTACGGCGACGCCCATCTCGACCTGCTGGCGGATCAGCGAGCGGTCGATGTCGTCGGCCACCACGGAATCGATCTCCACACCTCTGTTCATCGGGCCGGGGTGCATGATGAGCGCGTCCGGCTTGGCGTTCGCCAGCTTCTCGTAGTCCAGCCCGTAGAAGTGGAAATACTCGCGGATCGAGGGCACGAAGGAGCCCTGCATCCGCTCGATCTGGAGGCGGAGCATCATCACGATGTCGCAGCCTTCCAGCCCTTTGCGCATGTCAGTGAAGGCGGTCACCCCCAGCTTCTCGATCCCCGAGGGCAGCAGCGTCGGCGGCGCGATCACGCGCACCTCCGCGCCCATCGTGTTGAGCAGATGGATGTTGGAGCGCGCCACCCGCGAGTGGGCGATATCGCCGCAGATCGCCACCCGCAGGCCGTCCAGCCGCCCGCGCCGCCGCCGGATCGTCAGCGCGTCGAGCAGCGCCTGCGTGGGGTGCTCGTGGCTGCCGTCTCCGGCATTGACGACGGCGCAGTTCACCTTCTCCGAGAGCAGCTTCACCGCGCCGGAGTCGGGCGCGCGGACGACCAGCGCGTCGGGGTGCATCGCGTTGAGGGTCATCGCGGTGTCGATCAGGGTTTCACCCTTTTTGATCGACGACCACGCGACCTCCATGTTGATGACGTCGGCCCCCAGCCGCTTCCCCGCCAGTTCAAACGAGGTGCGGGTACGGGTCGAAGTCTCGAAAAACAGGTTGATGACGGTGCGCCCGGCCAGCAGGTCGGAGCCCTTGCTGGCGGCGCGGTTCGTCTCGACATAGCCATCGGCCCGGTCGAGAATCTCCACGATCTCACCACCCGCCATTCCCGCAATCGCGAGGAGATGACGCGGCGACGCCGTGGCGCGTAAAGCGGAGGGTTGGGGCGTGCTCATTAAAGCGCCACTATGGCGAGGGACGCGGTGAGAGGCAAGAGGTTTAGACGGCGCGAAGCGCCTTGGGGAGTCGCGCGGCAATCCGAATGCGAGGGCTTAGGCGTTGACGCGCTTGGTTTCTTGGGCGAAGGGGCTCAGTCCCAGCCACGCCTGCATGCTCGACTGCAAGGCGCGCTCGCCGCTGAGTTGCAGTTTACCCTCGTCGATCGCTTGCGGCACCGTCATGATGCCCATCCAAATCGCGGTCATGGTGCGCAGGTCGCTCACGACGTAGAGATCGACATCAAAGCCGGGGTCGAGCATGCAGAGGTCGACTGCGGCATGTTTGTCCTCCTTGTTGACGAGCAGCCACCATTTCTTCTGGCCCTTGGTGACGTCGGGATACAGAAACTGAATCGTCACTGGCCGCGACGGCAAGGGGGTCGGGTCGAGATTGCGGCGCATGTCCCACATCAGCAATGAGGGGTCCAGGTTCTTCAAGGAAAGCTGGGATTCCAGCCAGCGCTGGCCCCAAGTTCCCATGGACATGATCACAGGCCGAAGCTCTTCGCCCGCTTCCGTCATTCGATACCCAGGCGTTCCGCTGCGCGCATCTGTGGTGCGCGCGACGACCCCGAGGTCTTCCAACTCGCGCAGGCGCTTGGAAAGCAGCGCCGGTGAAATGCGCGGCATGCCCTTGCGAAGGTCGTTGAACCGCTGGCTGCCGCACAGAAGCTCGCGGAGAACAAGGATGGTCCACCGGCTGCCCAGAACCTCCGATGCCATCGCAACCGGACAGAACTGTCCATATCCGCGCTCGTTCATCTTGCGCTCCTCCCCCGTGTCTAGGGCACCGGGCCGGTACAGTTGCTGAACTTGCTCCATGGTAGGGAAGTCTCGGTATTATTAACAGACCATTCGAATTGGAATGGGAAGTCCGAAGACTAATGGAGGCGCAAATGTTTGGTATGAAACGGGAAGCGGCGCGGAATGCCCAGATAGCAAGCGGCCGAAAGCTCCATCTCCCGGCCTGCTTGGCGGCGTTGTCGCTGGCTGTGGTGCTTGCCGCACCCGCGCAGGTCTACGCTGCGGAGGGGGACGAGGCGCATAAGGTTTTCGTACACGAGGAGATCGAATGGATGGACGGGCCGGGGTCGCTCCCGCCCGGCGCGACCTTCGCGCTGTTGCAGGGCGATCCACAGGAGGAAGGGCCGCTGACCCTGCGCGTGCGCTTCCCCGCGGATTACGAGATTCCGCCGCACACGCATCCGCAGATCGAGCATGTCACCGTGGTGTCAGGCACTTTCAAGATTGGTATGGGAATCGACTTCGACCGCGAGGCGACCACCGAGGTGCCGGCAGGCGGGTTCGTTGTTATTCCGGTTGGCCACGAGCACTTCGCCTGGGTGAGTGAGGAAACCGAGGTGCAGCTTCACAGCACCGGACCTTGGGGGATAGACTACGTGAACCCGGAAGACGATCCGCGGGTGACGGACTGAGACTCGTTGGTCTGCAATAAGAAGCCGGGGTGGGATCGGACGATCCTGCCTCGCTTCGATGTCTCCTTGAGAGACGGACGACAGCTACTGGCCGGTGGCGCGCTGGCCGATGGCTTCGAATATCTCGTCCAGTTCGTCGGCCACTGCGCGCAGGTCCTCGCCGCCCTCGTCCAAGTAGGGCGCGAAGACATGGCCGGGGGTCTTCCATGAGAGCGTGGCCGTGCCGTCCTCCTCTTCGGTCACGTAGAAGCGGATCGGTGCTTCGATCATCGCCGGGACGCTTGCCCGCACCGCGCGCACCGCGAAGTCGTTGCGGAAAACGCCGATGACGCGGTTGCCGGGGATCTCTTCCCCGCGCTGTGCTGCTGCCTGGGTCGGACCGACGTTGGTGACGAGCCCCATCTCCTCCGCCACCACGGCCTCCTCCAGAGACTCCAGAAGCGCATCGAAGCTCTGCTCGGTGGGAATGACCCGCCAGCCTTCGCGCTCCGGAATCGAGTTGCCGTGGGCGGGAAGCACCAGGACGGCCGCGAGGATCAGAGCGAGGGGGAAGACCTTCCGCATGAGCTTTCTCCTGCTTGGTTGTGTATCGACGCTCGGAGGATACACGACCGCCTGCCGACGCGCAGGGGAGGATTGGTAGCAGGAGTTTATCCCGTCGTTTCCTTCCCGGCGGCTGTGTCGGGAGAGGCGGTTGTTCGCACGCCGCCCAGATAGTGCGTAATCTCCGCCCGCAGCATCTCCGCGACTTTCGACGATTGTCCCGGGGCGCGATGAAATTCGAGACGGATATCCGGCAGCGAGGGGAAGCCCTCGTCGGGGCCGAGAGCGCGGAGACCGGGGCGCAGCGCGCTCTTCGGCAGGACAGTGAGGCCGAGGCCGGATTGAACCGCCGCCTGGATGCTGCAGACGCTCTTACTGCTAAACACCTCCACGCCGCGCCAGCCGCACTGCTGCAAGCCGTTGATCGCCAAGTCCCGGAATACGCAGGGATGCACGAAGAGCGCCAGCGGCAACTCCTCCTCCTCGACCTCAAGCACCGCGTCCTCGCCCACCATCCAGATCAATGGTTCGCGGTAGACGTTTTCCCGGTGGCTGCCCGCCTGAGGGTCCATGATCGTCAGTGCGAGATCTAACTCGTCCCGCGCGATCAGGTCGCGCAGTATCCAACTCGCATCGGCGTGAACCTCAAGCCGCACCTGCGGGTGCACCCGCTGAAATCGCCCCAGAACGCGCGCAAGGCCAGGCCGGCCCGCGATCCATTCCGGTAAGCCGAGACGGACCGGGCCGGAGAGTGCCGGAGCCGAAAGCTGGCTGCGCGCCTCCTCGGTCAGGTCGACGATGCGCCTGGCGTAGCCGACCAGGATCTTCCCGTCCTCCGTCAGCGCCAGATGCCTCGGATCGCGGTCCAGCAAGCGCTTGTCGACGCGCTCCTCCAGCCGTTTGATCTGCATACTGACGGCCGACGGCGTGATGAAGAGGTGCTCCGCCGCCGCCTTGATGCTGCCATGGTCGACCACTGCCACGAACCCGGCCAGCAATTCCAGGTCCAGCCGCCCCGCGGTTCTGGCGTCCAATGTCATTCACTCATCCTTAATTAATAGTAGGTTAGGGTCGCCTAAGCAGAAGTGGTTTCCCCCGTGCGAGCGCATCCGCTATCTCATACGAATGCACGCGCGAAGAGTAGAGCAATGAACGACATATCTTTCCAGGGCTTTTTGCAGTTGTTGAAGGAAAAACCGCCCGCTGACGTTGATTTTCCGGATTCAGCGGAAGAAGGCCGCGAAACGTTGGACCTGGTGAAACACTATTATGAGATTGCCGACGCGCAGGAACGGCGAATGCTGGTCGAGCTTGTGAAGGCCATGGCGCAGCGGTATAGGCCGTAGGACGTGTAGCGCCCGCCTATATTACTTTCTTTTCGCGCAACTTCTCTATTTCCTCTGGTTCCATACCCAGAAGGTCGTGCAGCAGTCTATCGCTGTGCTCGCCCAGTTGCGGCGGCGGCTGGCGGTAGGTCACGGGCGTGCGGGAGAACTTGATGGGATTGCCGATCAGATCGACCGTCCCGTTTTCGCTGCCGGGGTAGGGGATCGAGACCCGCATCTGGCGCTCCCGCACCTGCGGGTCTTCGAAGACCTGATCCACCGTGTTCACCGGACCGCAAGGGACGGCGAGTTCGGCTAGACCGTTCACCCAGTGCGCTTGCGGCTTCCCGCGCGTCAGGTCTTCCAGAACGGGATAGAGCGCCCGGCGGTGCTCGACCCGCGCCGAATTGGTGGCAAAGCGGTCGTCCTTGGCAAGCTCCGGCACTCCGGCGAAGTCGCAGAAGCGGCGGAACTGCCCGTCGTTGCCCACCGCCAGGATGAAGTAACCGTCGCTGCACGGCATGGTCTTATAGGGCACGATGTTCGGGTGCTCGTTGCCCCGCCGCTGGGGAACTTCGCCGGAAGTTAGGTAGTTCAGGCCCTCGTAGGTCAGCCACGCCACCTGCGTGTCGAGCAGCGCGAGGTCGATGTGCTGGCCCTTGCCGGTTTTCTCCCGATGGTGGAGGGCGGCGAGGATGGCGCTGCTGGCGTACATGCCGCACATGATGTCGGCGATCCCGACGCCGACCTTGATCGGCTCCCCGTCCGGCTCGCCCGTCAGGCTCATGATCCCGCCCATGCCCTGTGCCAGATAGTCGTAACCGGCGCGCTGGCTGTACGGGCCGGTCTGACCGAAACCGGTGATCGAGCAGTAGATCAGATGCGGCGCGATCTCCTTCACGTCGTCGTAGCCAAGCCCGTACTTCGCCAGCCCGCCGGTCTTGAAGTTCTCCACCAAAATGTCGCACTCGGCGATCAGCTTGCGCGCCAGCTCCTGTCCCTCCGGCTTGCCGATGTCGAGGGAGAGCGAGCGCTTGTTGCGGTTCGAGGAGAGGTAGTAGGCGCTCGTGCTCGTGTCGCTGCCGTCCTCGCCCTTGACGTAGGGCGGCCCCCATTTCCGGGTGTCGTCGCCTTCGCCGGGCCGCTCGATCTTGATGACGTCGGCGCCCAGGTCGCCCAGAAGCTGGGTGCAGGTCGGCCCCGCGAGGATGCGGGTGAGGTCGAAGACGCGAAGTCCGGCAAGCGGTGCTGCGGTCATGGCGAGCGGGTTCCCTCTATAAAGCCTTGCACGGGTTTTCGCCGCCTACCACGCCAAGGTCAAGATCACCGGAAGCGTCACGACGGAAACGGCGGTCTGCACCGTCACGATTCCGGCCATCAACTCCGCGTCTCCCCCGTTCTGCTTTGCCAGGATATAGGACGAGGTGGCAGTGGGCGAGGCCATGAACAATAGCGCCACCGCCGCCGTCATCCCCTCGACCCCGAAAAGCTCAAGGAAGCCGAAGGCGATGGCGGGCGTGATGACGAGCTTGGTCAGCGTGTTGTGGCCGATGGCCCTCGCGTCGCTCCAAACGGCGGAGAAGTTCAGCGCCGCCCCGACCGCCAGCAGCCCCAGCGCCAGCGCCGCTTGCCCCAGAATGTCGAGCATCGGCCCCAGCATCGGCGGCATGTGAATTCCGGTCACGTTCAACGCGATGCCAAGCAGCGATGCGAGCACCAGCGGATTGCGCAGCAGGCTCCAGGCGATGGCGTCCGGGCTGGCGGAGCCGCCGGTGCCGTGGCGGGCGAGCACGATGACCGAGATCACGTTGACCGTCGGCACGATCACCGCCACCGCGATCGCCGCAAGGCTCAGCCCGGCGCTGCCCCACAAGGCTCCGGCGACCGCGAGGCAGATATAGGTGTTCATCCGGATCGCGCCCTGCACCAGGCTGGTCAGCGCCGGACCGCCCACCTTCAACACCGGCCGCAGCAGAAGCAGTCCCATCGTCACGATCAGCAGGGTCGCCACGAGCGATACCGCCATCGGCACGATGTTCAGCGCGCCCAGATTGGCGCGTGCCAGCGTGACCACGATCAGCGCCGGGAACAGCACGAAGTAAGTCAGCCGCTCCACCGGCCCCCAAAAGCCGTCGCCGGGAAAGCTGCGCGCGCGCATGATAACCCCGGCCAGAATCAGCAGGAAGACCGGGAGAATGGCGGAGATGATGGGGTTCATGGGCAGGCTCGCCGCTCCTTCAAACGTCTCTGGCGAGCGCGTCCAGCGCGCCCTGGAGGATGTAGGCGGCGGCCATCTTGTCCACGACCTGGCCGCGCCGCTGCCGGGTCATGTCCGCCTCGCCGATCAGGAAGCGCTCCACGGCCTGAGTGGACATGCGCTCGTCCCACAGCGCGATGGGAAGGGTAAAACCCGCGACCTCGGCCAGATTGCGCGCGAACTGCCGCGTGGACTGGCAGCGCTTGCCCTCGCTGCCGTCCATGTTGACCGGCAGGCCGAGGATCAGCGCCTTCACCTCGCGTTCGGTGCAGACGCGCGAAAGCTCCGCCGCGTCCTGGGTGAACTTGCGGCGGCGAATCGTCTCCAGCGGCGAAGCGACCGTGCGGTCCCGGTCGGAGAGCGCGAGCCCGATGGTTTTCTCCCCCAGATCCAGGCCGAGCAGCCGCCCGCGCGGCGGGAGAAGGTCCGGAAGACTCTGTATATCGGTGATGGTCATGGCCGTGGAAGCTAGCGCGGCGAAGTCGGCGGGGCAACGGTTGCCGTCTGCGCCTTGCGACCCTCGTGCCCTGGTGCTAGGGTCCGCGCGCCGCGCCGCACAACGCTCAAGATGTGCGGCGCCGATCCCTACAGCTTGAAGGAGGCCGGCGCATGGCGGTCGATAAGGACACCGTCGCGCATATCGCGAAACTGGCGCGCATCCGGGTCGAACCCGAGCAGCAGGAGACGCTCACCAAGGAGCTGTCGAACATCCTGCGCTGGGTCGAGCAACTGGGCGAGTTGGACACCGAAGGCGTGGAGCCGATGACCAGCGTGGTCGAGATGACCCTTAAAATGCGCGACGACCAGGTCGCCGACGGAAACCGTCAGGCCGACGTGCTCGTCAACGCGCCGGAGAGCAAGCACGGCTTTTATGTCGTGCCCAAGGTGGTGGAGTAGCCGTAAGCGATGACCAAGCTGAACGAGATCACACTGGCCGAGGCGCGCGAGCTTTTGAACAAGGGCGAGACCTCCTCGGTCGAGCTGACGGCCGAGCATGTCGCCGCCGTCGAATCCGCGCGCCCGCTCAACGCCTTCATCACCGAGACGCCGGAACAGGCCGTCGCCATGGCGAAGGACTCCGACGCGCGCCGGGCGAAGGGCGAGGCGGGGCCGCTGGAAGGGATTCCTCTGGCGATCAAGGACCTGTTCTGTACCCAAGGCGTCCTGACCACGGCTGGCTCGCACATCCTGCACGGCTTCAAGCCGCCCTACGAGTCGA
>SKZV01000006.1 GCA_007127165.1 Rhodovibrio sp.
GCCGTCGTCTTCCGGGACCGTCGGGATCTGCGCGGTCGCACCGTCCGCAACGGCTTCCGTGATCTGCGCGCGCACCTCGTCGGCGAAGCGGCGGTGCGCCATCGGGCCAAGCGTCGTTTCCTGCTTCAACGGATTGCCGAGCTTGTAGCCCTTCACGATCTCCACCGCCTTCTCGACGAAGGCATCGTAGTGGCACGCGGCCACATAAAGCCGCTCCATCCCGCAGCAGCACTGCCCGGAGTTATACATCGCCGCGTCGATCAGCCCTTCCGCCGCCGCTTCCGGGTCCGCATCTTCCAGGATATAGCCGGGGTCCTTGCCGCCCAGTTCCAGCCCCAGCGGCGTGAAGGTCCCCGCCGCCGCCCGCTCGATCGTGCGCCCGCCGCCCACCGAGCCGGTGAAGTTCACGAAACCGAAACGCTTCGCCGCGATCAGGCCGCTCGTCGTGTCGTGGTCGAGGAAGACGTTCTGGAACACCGCTTCCGGCACACCCGCCTCATGGAAAGCCTGCGCCATGCGCTCGCCCACCAGCAGGGTCTGCGTCGCGTGCTTCAGGACCACGCTGTTGCCCGCGATCAACGCCGGAGCCACGGTATTGATCGCGGTCATGTAGGGGTAGTTCCACGGCGCGATCACCAGCACGACCCCATGCGGCTCCCGCTCGATCCGCCGCTCAAAGGTGCCGCTCGCCTCCGCCACCATCGGCGCGAGCGCGTCCTCCGCGATCTCCGCCATGTAGTCGGCGCGCTCCTTGAAGCCGCCGAACTCGCCTCCGTAGCGCACCGGGCGGCCCATCTGCCACGCCAGTTCCGGTACGATCTCATCGTTCATCGCACCCACGCGCGCGACACCGGCCTGCACGAGGGCGATGCGCTCGCCCAGCGGCCGCGCGGCCCACTCGGCTTGCGCGTCCTTCGCCCGCGCCACCGCCGCTTCCGCCTCCGCCGGGGAGAGCACCGGACGCTCGGCATAGACCGAGCCGTCGATGGGGGAGATGCATTGCAGGAGTTTGGTCATGGTCTTTTCTTTCCACCGTATTGAAAGATCGTCATTCCCGCTCTCTCCCGTCGTCATGCCCGCCACCCCTTCGTATTTCCGCGAAGGCGGGAATCCAGGGGCGAACGAGCAAGGGAAGGCGGTTCCTGTGCTTGAAAGAACGCTGCATTCAAGGCGCGGCCTCTTTTTTGAACGTCCCTCGGAGGCTCGCCGGTGAGTCCGCAGCTATGGCCACGGTCCTGGATGCCCGCCTACGCGGGCATGACGAAGGAGGGGCGTGGCCAAATCCCCTCACGCCCGCTCGAAGCCGCGCAGGAGTTCCCAGTCGCTCACCACGCGCTCGTGCTCTTCCAACTCCCAGAGTGCGGCGCGGTGGTAGTGGTCGATCACCGCCTCTCCGAAAGCCTCGCGCAGCATGGCGGACTTGCGCAGGGTTTCCGCCGCCGCCGTCAAGGTCGAAGGGATACCGCGCGAGTCGTCGGCGGTGTAGGCGTCTCCAGAGAGCGGCGGCTCCAGCTCCAGCTTCTCTTCGATGCCGCGCAGCCCGGCCGCCAGCAGCGCCGCCATCCCGAGATAGGGGTTGAGGTCCGAGCCGCCGACGCGGCATTCCATCCGAACCGCCTTCGTCCCCTCGCCGCAAAGCCGGAAGCCCGCCGTGCGGTTGTCGATGGACCAGACCGTGCGCGTGGGCGCGAAGGTGCCCTTCTGGAAACGCTTGTATGAGTTGACGTAGGGGGCGAGGAAGTAGCTCATCTCCGGCGCATAGGTTAAGAGCCCGGCGCAGTAGTGGCGCATCGTCTCCGACATGCCGTAGTCGGCTTCCGGGTCGTAGAACACCGGCTGCCCCTCCAGCGTCGCCAGCGACTGATGGACGTGGGCGGAGCTTCCCGCCTTGTCGTGGTGCCACTTGGCGAGGAAGGTCAGCGCCTTACCCTTCTGCCAAGCGATCTCCTTGCAGCCGTTCTTGAGGATGACGTGGTTGTCGGCGGTGTCCAGCGCGTCGGAGTAGCGGACGTTGATCTCCTCCTGCCCCGTTTCCGCCTCGCCCTTCGAGTTCTCCACCGGAATGCCCGCGCCGTAGAGCCCGTTGCGCACGGCGCGCATAACATCCTCTTCCTTAGTAGTCTGGAAGATGTGGTAGTCCTGGTTATAGCTGCTGATCGGCGCCAGATCGCGGTAGCCGCCGCGGCGCAGCGTCTCGTAAGACTCGCCGAACAGGAAGAACTCCAACTCCGTCGCCATCATCGGCTGGAATCCCATCGCCCGCGCCCGCGCGACCTGCTTCTTCAGCACGCCACGCGGGGAATGGGCGATCTCTTGATGCGTGTGGTGGTCCAGCACGTCGCAAAGCACCATCGCCGTCCCCTCCAGCCAAGGCACCAGCCGCAGCGTGGAAAGGTCCGGCTTCATTACATAGTCGCCGTAGCCCGCCGCCCAGCTCGTCGCCGCGTAGCCTTCGACGGTGTACATCTCCATATCCGTCGCCAGGAGATAGTTGCAGCAGTGCGTTTCCTCCCAGCCATGCTCCAGGAAGTGCTGTGCGTGGAAACGCTTGCCCATCAGGCGGCCCTGCATGTCGGTGAGGCAGGCCAGCACGGTATCGATCTCGCCCGCTTTCACGGCGGACGTCAGCGCGTCGAAGGTCAAGTTGCCCGGCATGTGTCGTGGTCCCGCTGGTCAAAAAAGGGGCCGAACGCCCTAAACACCGGCTAAGCACTCGTGCTTCTTGATGGCGATCGCGTGGCGGCTCCCATAAGACTGAAATAAATTGAACAGTCTTTTTGGCTCTGTCAAATATTTTGCAGGAACTTCCTGGATAGGCGTAATCTTAATGGCGGGGCACACGCGGTGTAGACAGGCCAGGCGAATGACAGGCGACAGAAAAACGATTTCGGAGATGGTCCGGGATAAGTTCGATGACCTCACCCGCGCCGAGCGGCAACTGGTCGATGCCATCCTGCGGAACTACCCGGTGTCGGGACTGGGGAGCATCACGGCGCTGGCGCAAAGCGCCGACGTGTCGACGCCCACCGTCGGCCGCTTGGTGCAAAAGCTGGGCTTTCACGGCTATCCGGCGTTCCAGGCTGCGCTGCGCGCGGAGCTTGAGGAGCAGCTTTCGAGCCCGCTGGTCAAGCACGACCGCTGGTCCGACGGCGCCCCCGACACGCATATCCTAAACCGCTTTGCCGATGCCGCCGTGGATAACCTGCGCCAGACCCTTGGGCAGATCGACCCCGCAGATTTCGACGCAGCCTGTGCCTTGCTCGCGGGGCTGGAGCGGCGCATCTTCGCCGTGGGCGGCCGGATCACGCACGCGCTCGCGGACTACTTCTGCACCCATATGCAGGTAATTCGCGACCGGGTGATTCCCCTCGCCGCGAACTCCAACACCTGGCCGCATTACCTGCTGAGTATGCGTCCGGGCGACGTTCTGGTGGTCTTCGACATCCGGCGCTACGAGAACGACATCCTGAAACTCGCCGAGATGGCCGCCGACAACGGCACCGAGATCGTGCTGTTCACCGACCAATGGGGCTCCCCGGTCGCGCCGCTGGCCCGCCACCGCTTCAACTGCCGGATTGAAGCGCCCTCCGTCTGGGACTCCTCCGCGGCCACGGTGGTGATCCTGGAAACGCTGATCGCGGGCGTTCAGCAACGCAACTGGGACACGACGCGCGACCGGATGAAGGCGATCGAAGACCTGTTCGACCGGACGCGGTTATTCCGCAAGTTCAACTGACTGGAGTCTCTCCTGGCGCGAAGCCAAGCTGTGCCAGCTCCGCAGATGAAATCAATACTTTGTCAATCTTGTGAACGAAAAACACTCTAAAACCGAAGCCAGACCTCGACGCGTCCGCAGCGCCCACGGATCGGCTCGTCGGAAAGATAGTGCAGGGTTTCGAGAAGAGCGGCTGCGCCGTGCTCCCGCGCGATCTGGGCGACCGGTCCGGAAACCGCGAGTGCGGCGTCGTGGCTCTTGGCGACCTCCATAAGGCGGCTGGCGAGATTCACCGTGTCTCCGGCGAGGGAGAGTTGGCGGTGCCGACGGCCGCCAAGGCGTGCGACTTGCACCTCGCCGCAATGCAAGCCGATCCGGATCGGCAGCCCCAGCGCCTCGCCCCGCGCCAGAAGGTCATGGGCACAAGCCAGCGCCTTGGCTGCGTCCGCCGCATCCGGCTCCGGCACCCCGAAGACCAGCATCGCGCCGTCGCCCGCGAAGCTGTCCACATAGCCGCCGTGTGCGGTTACGCAGTCATCGAAGGTCGCGTGCAGCGGCCGCAGCAGCGCCACTGTGTCCTCCGGCGTTCCCGCCTCGCTGCGTCCGGTGAAGCCGCAGAGGTCGGCGAAGAGCACCGCCGCGTGCTGGCGTCGCCCCTCGAAGGCTGGCGTGTCGGCCTCGGCCAGCGCCTCGGCCAGCGGTTGCGGCAGATAAGACGCCAAGCGGCGGCGCTGCCGCTCCCCGAGCAGCAAGCGCCAGACGACGAGCGTTCCGGCCGCCACGACACCGGCAAGGCCCGGCAGCGTCAAGTTCAACCAGACGCCCCCCGCGGCGAATGCCACGGCAGTCGCTGCCGCCCAGGCCGCGAGCGGTACCGGTGTCGCGGCCACGGCAAGCCAGGCGGGCTGGAAACGCGCCGCCCGGACGGTGAGCAGACCGACGGCGAGCACAGCTAACATTTCCACCAGCGTCGTCCGCGTGTCGCGCAGAAGGAAGGTGTCGTCGAGCAGATTGGCGGTCGCGGTTGCGAAGGCTTCGACGCCGGGCAGCGCGGAATCGAAGGGAGTCACGAAGCTGTCGCCGACAGCCGTCGCGGTCGCGCCGATCCAGACGATCCGGCCCTCCACCGCCCCTTCCGGCAGCGCCCCGTCCAGCACCGATTGCAGCGAGATCGTCGGAAAGCTCCCCCTCGGGCCGTAGAAGTCGAACGTCCAGCGGCCGCCGGGACCGAGCGGAACGCGCCGGTCGCCGAAGCGCACACTGTCCGGGAGCATCACGGCCACGGCGTCACGCTCCACGTTCCAGTGATGTTGCACAGCGAGGATCGGAAGCGCGGGCAGGGTCTCCCCGTCCACCGCTATCGCCGGATGAAGGTGCCGCAGCGCGCCCTCCGGCCCCAGCACCACGTTGACGTGGCCGATCCCGGCAGCGGCTTGACGGAGCGGCGCCACCGGCGCCAGCAGCCCAGCGGCCTGCGGGGGTCCGGCCGCTCCAGCGCGGCGCAGGAGCGCGACGCTGTGCCGCGAAAGCTCTTCCGCCGCGCCGGTATTTCCGTCCGGTCCGAAGGTGAAGGCGACCGGCAGCAGCGTTCGCGCTGTCTCGTGGAGGGCATAGCCCAGCGCCCGGTCGGCACCCTCCTGACGCGAGGGCTCGGCCATGAGAAGATCGACCGCGATGACGCTGGCGCCCGCCTCGCCAAGGCGGCGGATGGCCTCGCCCAAAACGTCGCGCGGAACCGGCCAACCGCTCTGCGCTTCAAGCGTGACGTCGTCCACCGCCACCACCGTGACCGGGGCCGACGGCGTCCGGGGACCGCGCAGGCCGTAGCGCCAGTCCAGCGCGCCGCCCTCGATCGCCTCCAGCGGCGGCAGGTCCCGCAGCGCCGGCGTGGCCAGCGCCAACGCCAGGAAGGGCAGCGCAACAGCGGCCCAGCGCAGCAGCCGGACGCCCCGTCCGTGCCCGCCTGTCCGCTGCGCGGTCACGGTAGTGTCGTGCGCGCGAGCACCTCGTCCACACGCGCCGCACCCCATTCGGTGGGTGGTCCGGGAGCTTCGTCCGGAGCAACGTCGACTCCCTCGCCCGCCGCGAGCAGCACCTCCTGACCGGCGGCGCGCACGGCGATCCGCCCCTCGACGACGAAGGCTGCCGTTCCCTCGCGCGTCAGGTCCATCACCCATTCAGTGCTGCGCGCCGAGGCCACGGCATGACGGGTCCCTACGGTGAAGCGCCGCCAGTCGCCCGCGCGCTGGATCGCGACGCGGAGAATCCCCTCCAGCAGGTCGAAGACGCCCTCGCCTTCTTCCGGCGCAAACTGCGTCATCGACACTTGGCTGTCCGCGCCAAGCACCAGTTCGCTGCCGTCGTCGAAGGCGATGCTGAGTTTGGCTCCTTCCATGGTGCGGACAAAATCGCCGCTATGGATGGCGGCACCGAGGAAGAGCGCAGCCGGAGTGTCACCGCGAATCACGACCACCGGGCCGGTAAGGCCGGAGACTTCGCCGATCCGCTCATCCGCCTGCGCCGCCCTCGGCATTGCACAGACGGCGGCCAGAACCATGGCCAGCAAGAGAAGTGTGTTGCGTCCCATCGCCCCCTCCCTGACTACCGTCGACCTCGGCAGTCCGTCCGCTTGCAAGCACCTCCGGCCCCGCAGTCTACCAGAACCGCCGTTCAGCGTCCCGCGCCAGGAAGTGTTGCGGCCAGCCGCCGGGCATGGCGGGCGGCCGCAACGGACCTTTTAGCGTATCTCAATGGGACTCGGCGGTTGCACCGGCATTGGGCCCGGGCGCGAAGGCGTGTCGATCCAACTCCACATCGCCACGGGAGCGGCGAGCATCCCGACGAGCAGCAGGACCGGAGCCAGAACCCGGAAGATCCGGATCGGCAGCGGATACTTGTGCCAGTTCTCCGCCCAGAACTGGACCCGCCGCTTGGCGATCAGGTGTTTGCGGTAGGCGGCCAGTTCCTCTTCCGACTGCGGAACCTCGAATTCATTGCGCAGACCCGATGGCTTTGCGGCCTCCGCTGGCGGCTGCGCCTTGCCGGAGGGGGCGCTTGCGGTGAGGCCGAGTTTCCGCTCGGCCGCCTCGTACGCCGGGTTCAGACCGAGCGCGGTCGCAAAGCACGACTTCGCCTGCCTTGTCTCTCCCAGCGTTTCGAGGACACAGCCAAGCTCGTAGAATCCCGTGGCCGATCCGGGGTCGAGCGTTACCGCCCGGCTCAGGGCCGTCTTGGCCGCAGCCCGGTTGCCGACCCGCAGGTCGCACCGGGCGAGCCAGCGATAGGCCTCGGCATGGTCCGGGCGTTCGTGCGTTAGCCGCTCGAAAACATCGCGGGCTTCCTGGACCTCTCCGCGTTCCAGGAGCAGACGCCCGCGATCCAGGGCGTTCTGTTCGATATCGGACGGGCGCGCGGTAAGGGTTTCGCCGACTGTGCTCATGATCTGCCTCCCATGAAAAGTTCGGACGCTCGATTGACGGTTACGGGCTCGCGGAGCGGTTACTTGCAATCCTTGCCGACGACGGTTGCAACCATGCCCGCGGCGTTGGAAATCGGGTTGTCGCCCACGATACCTGCCGCGTTGCTAATGAAATCCGCCGTTCCGCCGACGGTCGCTTGCCAGCAACCGCCCGCATCGGCGTCACCGCTGCCGCTGCCGCCGTCGCCGCTCCCGGCGTCACCGGCCCCTCCGAAGATGTCCATGAAGGCGTCCATCAGGCCACCCGCGTCCGCGCCGGACTCGCCGCCGTCTCCGCCGTCCCCGGCACATTGGCCCACGGAGAGGGAGTCCATGGCGTCCGCGCTGACGTCCATCGAGCCGTCCGCGCCAAGCTCCATGGACAACCCTTCAACGCCTTGGGCCTCGAAGCCGGTATTGGCGCAGTCGCAACCGCCCCCTCCGGCGCCACTGTCGGCCCCGCCCGCGGGCGCACCACCCGCGCCGCCGTCGGAGGGGGCGTAGGCGGGGAAGGGAAAGTGAAGCGCAATACTCTTGAAGGTCAGGCTCGCGATCATGGCTTCCTCCTGCGTTGATCAAGTTTGCGTGAGCACTATGACCCGCGCCGGGAGGACGTGCTGTGATCGCGATTACACGACGGTTACGGTTTTGATAGAATGACGGAACCACCCATTAAGGCAAAGGCAGATCGCCTTCGGTGGCGATCTCGCGCAGGGGCATGAAGGCTTGCATCAGCGGGTTGCTGAAGTCGACGTGCAGCCGCGTGGTCGAGAGGACGAAGGGGCGCGCCTTGATGTCGGTCGCCAATGCCTCGTAGCGCCCGGCCCTCTCGGCGCCCAACGCCTGACCGGTGAAGCGGTTGTCCATCGCGGAGACGTTCTCAAAGACCGCGTCCTCTTCGAATTGGCCAGCCGCGTGCATCAGCGCCATTCGGGCGGAGGTGCCGGTTCCCGTGGGGCAATAAAACACCGTGTCCGGATAGCCGTAGGTCGCGCCGCGTCCCTCATAGCGCTTGTCGCCGGTGCGCTCGAACGCTCCCATGAAGTGCACGAACTTGGGCGCTTCGATGCGCCCGAACTGCTGATGCTCATAGGAAAAGTCGCGCGCAACCGCGTCGCAGATTGCACGGCCCGCCTTGCGCATCGCCGGGACGCCGCCGGAGGTGAGCGGGATGTTCAGGCTCCCGGCATCCACCATGAGGAAATACGCGCCGCTCCAGACCAGGGCGTAGTCCACCGGCCCGAAGCCCGGCACGTCCGCCCGGCATTCCCGGGAGATCACGTAGGCCGCGCCGCCGTTGACCACGACGTGGTCGATCCGCCCGTCCTGGATCGTGTAGCGCGCGCTGATCAGCCCGCTCGGCGGCTCGAGCCGGATTTCCGTTTCGCCCTCCTGCATCGGTATGAAACCGTATTCCAGCAGCGCGGCCACGGTCGCGACGGTGTTCGACCCCGAGTAATAGGGATAGCCCATCGATTCCATGATGACGTAGCCGTAATCGGCCTCGGGGTGCGCGGACTTGAATACCAGATCGGCGCACATATCCGCATGGCCATAGGGGTAGGAGATCAGCAGGTTGCTCAACTCGGGGTATGACTCCGCGAGCCTGTTGCGGATCGCCAGCGCGCTCATTCCAGGCTGCGGCTTGATCCCGCTCAAGACGATGCGGTGAACGTCGCCGCCGACATCGACATCGGCGATATCCAGGTTCCAGACGCCGTTTCTAGCCCGCATGGTGTTGCCCGACCTCTTGCCACTTGCTGTCGGGCACAACCACGAGTTTGCCGACGTAATTCTTCGATACGAAGTCCGCCTGCGCCTGTCGCAGATCGGACAGCTTGTAGGCACGCGACAGGATCGATTTGATCTTGCCCGCCTCGATATAGCCGACGAGGCGGCGGAAGTCGTCGCGCGTGCCCTGGGACGACCCATGCAGTTGCAGGTGCTTCAGGTAGAGCGTCCGCGTGTCCAGCGGCACCACCGCGCCGCCGATGGTTCCGGCGGTAGTGTAGCGGCCTTCCGGACGTAGAAGGCGCAGCAGGCCGTTGAACATGTCGCCGCCGACCAGATCCGCGACCACGTCCACGTCGCGGCCCTTCATGGCGCGCTCGACCGTCGCGATGAAGGCCGCCTCGTCGGTGCCGCCGTCCGCGCTCTGGAAGTCCTGGCGCGGGATCGCCGCTTCCGCGCCCAGATCGAGCAACGGCTGTTCCTTGCCCCGGCTGGTGATCGCATAGGGGACCGCGCCGCGCGCCCGGCACAACTGGATCAAGCCCGAGCCGACACCGCCCGCCGCGCCGGTGATCAGCACGCTCTCCCCGGCATTGACCCCGGCGCGTTGCAGCATGTGTTCGCCGGTTTGATAGGCGCAGGAGAAGGTCGCCAGTTCCGCGTCGTCCAGATCGGACTTCACGCTGTAAACGTTGCCGGACTCCGCGACCATGTATTCGGCAAAGCCGCCGTCGCGCCCATGACCGTAATAGTCGATATCGGCGAGGGAGTTGTCGCCTTCGGGCCGGTTGTAGATGCAGAAGTCCACCATCACCCGCTCGCCGATACGGCTCTCGGGAACGCCCTCGCCTACGGCCACGACCCGGCCCACGGTGTCGGTCCCCTGGATGCGCGGGAACTGCAAGGTCGACTCCTCGCCCGCCCGCGCCCGCCAGCTCGACACGGCCTCGGGATCGTCTTCGGCCCCGTAAGAGCCCTCACGAACCTTGATGTCGGTGTTGTTCATGCCGCAGGCGCTGACCCGCAGCAGAACCTCGCCCGGCCCCGGGCGCGGCACCGGCATGTCATGGCGCAGCACGAGCTTCTCCGGCCCCCCGTGACCGATCAGCGTCATGGCTGTCATCGTTTCCGGAATCGTCATCTCGGCTTGTTCCCTTTTGCGCATGCCCTCCACGATCGGATAAGCGACCCAGGTATAAAGCCGTGCCGGGAGCGGATTCAAGAGACGTTGGACGCACCTCGCCTGCCGCCTGCGGCGGTGCGGGCAAACAATCGTTCTCCCTGGTTAATCCGTCGGCATCCGGGACTGCCAGTCAGCCCCCATAATGGCGCCAAGTTTCTCCGCCGCCGGGAGGTCCAGGGCCGTTTCCTGCGCCCTCGAAGACATCTTGCGCCACGTCTTGGCAACGATCGAGGCGACCTTTTCCTTTGGATGGCGGGCGGCGAAATCTTCCAGCATCGTCTCCAGGAAAACGAGACACGCCGCGTCTTCCAGCGCCTGCGTGTCGGGATCGGACTTTACGCCGCGCTTGCGCAGCAGATCGCGCACGCGCGTTGTGGTCTCGTCGCCGTAGCCGCAGTTTTCCAGAATCTCCGACGTCAAGCGGGCATGATGGCGCTTCAGGTGATTGCGCCAGCGGATATAGCCGTCCCGCCCCTCTTCATAGTCCTCACGCCTGATTTCCCAGCGCCGAATGTGCTGCGCCCGCACGGCAAGACGTAACGGCTCCGGCGCGTTCGGGTAAAGCCGCTCCAGCCAGTGCGTCATGCGCCGGGCGTAGGCCAACTCCGGCGGCTCGCCGCTGTCCGCTGCGCGGGGGTCCTTCGCATGTTCGGCATCGATGGCCGCGATGGCCTGCTCAAAACGCTCCGTCATCACCCGATCCTCTTGGCCTGAAACCAGCCTTACGCAGCGGCGTCAGTCTGCGCCTCCGTCAGCAAGGTTTTCAACTCGGAAACTTTCCAGGGCTCCTTCAAGGACCGTTGGTGTAAGCCGGGAGGCTGGTCAATGCGGCCTGCGTGATTACATGACCCTTAAAGCCGCCCCGCAC
>SKZV01000262.1 GCA_007127165.1 Rhodovibrio sp.
AACCAAAATAACCGCCGCGGGGTGGAGCAGCCAGGTAGCTCGTCAGGCTCATAACCTGAAGGTCGTAGGTTCAAATCCTACCCCCGCAACCAAAATGCCCAACAAAATCAATCCGTAATACAAAAGCCCCGACCCACCCGGTCGGGGCTTTCCGCGTTATTGGCACGGTATTCGTAAGTATTCGCCCGGCGCAATGTAAGCGATGGGGGCGTCCCATTGGATTGGCGCTTTTCTCGGCTTTGCGGTAACCGACCGCTGAGGGCCGCCTTGGCATTCGACGTTCGCCGCTTAGGCTGACGTTGGTAGTGACGTCGTTACTGACGTGAGCAAGGCGGGAGCGGCTGGATGCGGCAGGAGATCCTGACGGGTGTCGAGCGCCGGCGGCGCTGGAGTGACGAGCAGAAGCTGGCGATCGTCAGCGAGGTGGGAGTGAACGGTGCCCGGGTTGCGGATATCGCGCGCCGGCACGATTTGAACCGCTCGCAGATCTACCAGTGGCGACGGGAACTCGTCCGCCGGGGCCTGATCGAGGTGGAGCGCAGCGTGTTCCTCCCGGTCACTGCCGAGCCGCCGGTTGCGGACGAGACGCCGGTCGAGGGCGCCCATCCCGTGACGGTTGGTCTGGCCAAGGGTCGGATGCTGAGCGTCACGACGGCCATGCCGCCGGCTGTGCTGCAGCGCCTCGTCCGCGCGGTCGAGGGCGCATGATCGGCCCCGGAACCGGCGTGCGCGTGTATCTGGCCGCCGGTGTCACGGACATGCGCAAGGGCATCACTGGCTTGGCGGCGCTGGCGCAGGAGGTGCTGCGGCAGAACCCGGCCTCGGGCGCGGTGTTCGCGTTCCGCGGGCGCCGCGGCGACAGACTGAAGCTGTTGTACTGGGACGGCCAGGGGTTCTGTCTGTACTACAAGGTCCTGGAGCGCGGCCGGTTCCCCTGGCCGTCGCCGGCGGATGGGAGCGTGCGGCTGACCTCGGCGCAGCTGGCGATGCTGTGGGAGGGGATTGACTGGCGGCGGCCGGCCTGGACCTCGCCGCCGCGTCGCGTTGTCTGATTCATCCACTGGAATCAGGGCGATAGGTCTGGTGTCGGAGCCCGGGTCGGGGTAGAATCCGGCATGGTTCAAGCGCTCGAGACCCTCCCCGACGACCCGGCCGCGCTGAAAGCGATCATTCTCGCCGAGCGGGCGTCGCTGCGGGCCTACGAGTCTCTGATCGACGCGCTGCGCACCCAGATCGCCAAGCTCAAGAAGCAGAAGTTCGGGGCCAGTTCGGAGAAGATCGCGCGCGACATCGAGCAGCTGCAGCTGGCCCTGGAGGACCTAGAGATCGCGCGGTCGGCAGCCGGCACACCGCCTGTGGTCGAGGATGATCCGGTCGGCACCGAGAAGGTCCCGCAGCGCCGGCGCGGCAAGCCGCGGGTCAGCGGGAACACGCCGCGCGAGTGCGTGGTCCTCGACGCGGGCGACAGCTGTCCCGACTGCGGCGGCCCGCTGCGCTTGGTTGGCGAAGACAGCGCCGAGATCCTGGAACTGGTCGCGGCCAAGCTGAAGCAGATTGAGACGCGCCGGCCCAAGAAGGCATGCCGGCGCTGCGAGACGATCCACCAGCACCCCGCCCCGACCCGGCCGGTCGAGCGCGGTATGGCCGGCCCGGGCCTGCTGGCGCACATCCTGGTCAGCAAGTACGATGACCATTTGCCGTTGTATCGCCAGGGCGAGATCCTGGCGCGGATGGGGGCGGACATCCCGCGCTCGACGCTGGTCGACTGGTGCGGTCAGGCCGTGGCGGTGCTCAGTCCGCTCACCGAGCGGATCAAAGCACACGTGATGGCAAGCGACCGGCTGCACGCCGACGACACACCGATCCGGATGCTCGATCCGCAGGGTCGGAAGGCGAAAGGCCGGCCGCGCGCCGTCAAGGAAGGCCGGATCTGGGCCTACGTGCGCGACGACCGGCCGTGGGGCGGCGCGGATCCGCCCGGGGTGGCGTACTACTTCTCGCCCGACCGCAAGGGCGCACATCCGCAGACACACCTTGCCGCGTTCAAGGGCATCCTGCAGGCCGACGCCTACGCTGGGTTCCGCAAGCTCTACGCGCCCGGGCTGGACGACGCGTCGACGATCCGGGAGGCGGCGTGCTGGGCGCATCTCCGGCGCGACTTCCACGATGTCTGGAAGGCGACCGGCTCGGAGATCGCCCGCGAGGCGCTGGCGCGGATCGGCGTCCTCTACGACATCGAGCGCGCGATCAACGGTCAGGCCGCCGAGGCGCGCCGCGCCGTGCGCCAGGAGAAAAGCGCGCCAGTGGTCGAGGGGTTCCGTGCCTGGTGCGCACACCAACTGGAACGCATCCCCGGCAAGGGCGACCTCGCCAAGGCGATGCGCTACGCGCTGCGCCGCTGGGCGGCGTTCACCCTGTTCCTCGACGACGGCCGGGTGGCGATCGACAACAACCCGGCCGAGCGCGCGCTGCGGCCAGTGGTCCTGACCAGGAAGAACGCGCTGTTCGCGGGCTCGGACGCCAGCTCCGGGACCTCGCAACCTGCCGCTGGATCGCGCACGGGGACACCTTGCTGCTTCTCGGGCCGCCCGGCACGGGCAAGACCCATTTGGCCGTGGCTCTGGGCCGTGAGGCGATCCGGCAGAACTACAGCGTTCAGTTCATCACGGCGGCGACGCTGGTGGCGGCCCTGGCGAAGGCCCACGGAGATGGAACCCTCGAAAAGCAGCTTACCATCCTGTCGCGGCCGAAACTGCTGATCGTCGACGAACTGGGCTATCTCCCGTTCGAGGCCAACGCGGCGCATCTCTTCTTCCAGCTGGTGTCGCGGCGCTACGAGCGGGGCTCGATCCTGATCACCTCCAATCGCTCCGTGGGCGA